>JAOAFA010000059.1 GCA_026416535.1 Deltaproteobacteria bacterium | reverse complement strand
TAATAACCGGAAGAAGGAACTAATAGATTTATACATTTGTAATATATTTACTAAGCACATAATTATTTTCAAATTTTTTACCCAATATCAACTCATTTACCATATCCAACTCCATACAAAGGTAGACTTTTATTTTATCGCCTAAATACGTCCTTAGAAGATCTAAGATGGTTTTATACATCCTTATTCTTAGTCTCAGTGGATACCTCATCTTTTTTTCTTTATCCATGATATATTCTCCAAACAACAGATCAGAGGTAAATTTATCTAACATAATTGGATTAAATCTGATGGTACCGAGTGATATCCAACTTATGGCATCTAATGGGATCAGGCTTGCCAATTCTCTAATAATCATTTCGTAATCTTGCACATAATCTCTATAATAAATTATTGGGTCAAAATGGAAACCAACTCTATACGAATGCGCCGTACACCTCTTTGCAGCTAATAAACGTTGAGTTGGTGAGGATGTCCCAATCTCAAGCCTCTGGTGTAGATATGTAGATGTCATAGAAAATGATATAGTTGTCAGAGGATGATGAGGTAGCTCCAATATCTCCTCAACGTTGTCACTCTTAGTCTTGAACTCCAAAATCACTTTATCGGTATTTTTCGTTGTCTCTATCAGTATGGGTGCAAATGGGATTATATGCTCCAGTGCTAAGGAATCACTTAGTTCACCTGTACCAATCCTAACCCTTAAACCCTTCTTAGATAGACTGCTAGTAAATTGATTTAACTCTGATAGCATTTCATCTACATCAGCCTTTATCAGAATCTTTGAACTATCAATGAAACTCCTAAGTATACAGTACTCGCATTCAAAGATACAACCCTCAATGGTGTCAATGGTAAAATAGCCACAGCATCTATATTTTTTAGAACATGGACACGGTCTAATAAACCCCTTTTGAGGCGAGATGTAAAGAAGCTTAAGACGTAGGTTATCACTATAAGTATCTACATCTTCAGATATATCAATATTGTTTAGTTGAGCCCTCCTCAATATCTCCTTTACAAAGTTGTTTTTAGGAGACTGTATATTAATACCTATTTTAAGATTGGATTGTCTTTCCATTCCTTCTTTAGCCTTATTAGCTCATTGATAATCGACTGGAGATCTTCCTCCGACCTAAAACTGGCATCTATCGAATAGGTTTCACCCTCGAAATTTTGAGGTGGATTTATTGACAGTGTATTAAATCTTTTTGCAAAAAATTCAAAGTTCTTTTCCATTTCTGATAGTACCGGATTTTTCACAGTTTTGAGCTTTTCTCTAACCTCTCCATAGGGTAGACTTGATAAATTTTCTAACAATTTATTTACATCTTCTCCTCGCATAGAGAGCATATAAATATCCGAAATAAATTCCCTGATCTGTTGATGCGTAAGCCTTTTTTCTTTAATTACACTAAATATCCTTGACACTTTATGGTACTTGGCAATTCTCACTAACTTCTCTAGCAATACTATGGGGATATCCTTTTCAATGACTACTAATTTATCTTCATAACTAAGTGATTCTACGAAATCATATAGTTGGCAATTCTGATATATATTTCCCAATTCTGCCTTTGATATAAGTTCTTTTTCTATTTTAAATTTATTTAGAACTATGAAATTACTAATTCTTATTTTTTCTATGGAATTAAACCTTCTATTAAAAGCATTTAATCCTATGTAAATTCGCAATGCATTTTCCAGGGAGAGATTTGATAGTTCATAAAATTTGGGGGTGATATTATGTGCTTTTAGTATTTGAACCCTTCTGAAGCCATCAATTATACTCTTCCCACCATCTATTTTAGCTATCAGTATTGGACTAACTTGGCCTATATGCTTTATCGATTCGATTAGCTTCTCTGGTTGTTGGGGAAAAGAAAATTCAAAAGGGATAATAATGTCTATGTCACTGACACTTACCATTTATGCAACTTGTAAGTTCTGGGCATTTATTGTTACAATCACCACAGTGCTCATTACTTGTCCTGATGTTTGTCTCACAACCAGTCTCGTATTTACCATCGCAATTAGCAAATCCCAGTTTACAGGCTGAGATTACACATTTTGATTGCTCGCATTTCACATCCGCGTTATCAGCCTCACAAACAACGTTACAATCACCACAATTTAGCTTATCACTCGTTGTATCTACCTCGCATCCATCTTCAGGCTTACTATTACAATCCTTATAACCCTGATTACAAGCCTTAATAGCACATCTCCCAGACGAACACTTTGCAGTTGCGTTGGGAAGCGAACATATTTGTCCACAAACACCGCAGTTCTTCGGATCCTCTTGCAGATTCTTTTCACAACCGTCATTGAATGAGTTATTGCAATCCCCAAACCCCTCTATACACTCACAATTAGAGTTAGGAGTACAGCGCATATTTTCTTTGCAGTGCTTATTCTCGATGCAACAGGTTGGTCCGGGTTCACAACAATGGTAGTTTACGCAAAGCTTGCCTGTTGCAGAACAAATACTCCATCCACCAGGGTGACATTCCCCCTCGACACATACACTATTTTCGCATATGTAACCACTCCCACACCTCCAGTCATCCAATATCTCAATGCATTGAGTACACCTTTGTTGCTTGCATACCAACTCTTTAGGACAGTCCTTTTTATCAACGCAGCAATCTTGACAACATTTATTAGAGATACATATACCGATTGAACAATCCGAATTCTTATGACAATTCCCTTCAATACACGCCCCATTGACGCAGATCTTACCACTCCCACACAAACTATCATCTACGGTATCCTGGCAGGATACGCATTTCGAATTTTTGCATACCTTACCAGCTGGACACTCCTCGTTCTTAGAACAGCTCTTTTCAACACATTTACCGTTGACACAGACTTCATAGGTAGAGCAGATATTACCATCATCTATTAGACCATTGCAATCATTGTCCTTCCCGTCACAAGACTCGGTCTTTAATGTAAAGGGTTCACCATAACTATCTCCATCGCATAAAAGACAGAGATTCTCACACCGTATTATTTTGTCTTTTCTATGGATATTGCACGCGATTTCTGACTCCTTCCTCCATTCAAAGCTAGAACCATTGTCTGACATACAAAAGTACTTTTCCCCTTCAATTACATAACATACATTACATTTGGTTGTCTCATTACATTCTTCTGTGATAGAGGTTGCCAGTTTACAGCTCCCACAGACATAATCTTCGTCTGTTTTACCGTTACAGTTATTATCAATCCCATCGCAAATTTCAGTCCCGTTATTTGTAGGTATACATACTACATCTTCATTGTCTCCTAAGTCATTCAACTCTATATCTAAAGTAACTCCTATGTCACTTGATACATCAGGCAAAATGCCTATGTCCCTTATAGTACCTTCTTTAACACAAGTCATAGTAGTCTTATCACAGATATAACCTGCTATACACCGTCCCTCATTGTCACACTGTCTATTGTTTAAAAGAGAATAGTCAACCGAGCATTTTACCAAACATAACAGCAAAAGAGATACAACAAGAAGCATAGATTTAGTCTTCATAATTTTTATATTATATTACTTTTTTAGTACCATGTAAATCACAAAATAACTACTCCTGTGTTATTGCAAAGTTGAGCTGTTTGTCTCTTTGTGATGCATACTTAGGTATTACGAATATTAATCAAAAATAATCCCCTAGCTTTATTATCTAGGTTTAAACCGCATTCTATGGACTATTAGACAGGTTATCTGATACATGTAGATCCATTCAGGTCTAGCCTAATGTGATATAAAGGAAATCATAGCCTGAATCTGAAATGTTTACTACTATGAGAAGAGTAGCAAATAGGGAAAGTATGTTTGAGTAATTTTTGACCTTCATTTCATAAGAACCAAATTTGCAAATCAATTTATTGTTTTTTTTTCATTATTATGATTATATGATTTTAGCTTGACCTTGGAGATTAGTGCTATGTCAAGATGTCTTTCTATATTGTGTGTAAATTTTGATTGACTCGTGATAAATTAAAGGAGTGGAGAATTTGGAAATAATTAGGATATTATTGAAATACATATTTGTGCCAGTTGTGATTTTTGCCCTTCTCTTTTACATCTGGCCTAAAAAGCTAGTTGATGTAGAATATACAAAAATAGCCGTTGGAGACATAGAAGAGGTAGTAACTCCGCTTTCTAATTCTGTTTTACAGGCTGAAAAATTTGCACGTGTAAAATCTGCTACAACTGGTGAAATTGAGAAGATAATGTTTAAAAAGGGAGATAGAGTAAAGAAGGGAGATATAATAATAAAGCTCAAAAATGATGAACAATATGCGAGGTTGAAACTCGCAGAGGCGAATCTGAAAGCAGGGATTGCGCAATTGAGACAAACAAAGATAAGGTCATCGACTGTTCAAAAGAGCCTTGAGAGGGCCGAGAGGCTCTTTTCTGAAAAGATTGTATCTGAGTCAAGCCTTGAACAAACAAAAACAGAGTCGCAAGTGATGCAGGAGGCCCTAAATGTCTCAGAGGCAAATATCTTGCAATTAGAATCACAACTTAGAATTGCAAGATCCATTTATGATAATACCTTTATTAAGGCTCCTTTTGATGGGATCTTGTCTGAAATTTATGTAGAGATTGGCGAATATCTCGTACCCGGAACTCCTATTTATGATCTGTTTAATGATGATAGGTACTATCTCTCTGCGCGTTTTGACGAAGTAGATGCTGCAAGGATAACGACCGGCATGAGAGTAAGACTAAAATCTGACTCACTTGCTGGAAGAATTTTAGAGGGGAAGGTCAGCTGGATATCACCTGTGGTTTCAACAGATTTGAAGGCATCAAAAGGCGTAGAGGTCCATTTTGATGTGAATAATGTTGAACCAGATATGAGAATTGGGATGAGTTTTGAGGCAGAGGTCATTGTAAACACAAAGAGATCCGTTAAATTCTTGCCTTCATCAGTGGTTGTTGGGAGATACGGCGAAAAATATGTGTTCGTTATAAATGGAGATTACATAAGAAAACGAACCATTAATATAGGACTATCCAATTGGGAGAGGACCGAGATAATCTCAGGGGTTGAGGAGACTGATATGATAGTCGTACCAACTAGTGCAGACGAACTCAAGGATGGAATGAAGATAAATAAGAGAAAGTTGAGAAGATCGGAAAGATTATAATGCCTCTCATAGAATTAAAAAATATTTCAAAGGTTTATCGATTAGGCTCTGAAGACGTAATTGCTTTAAATAATGTGAACCTTGTTATAGAGAGGGGAGAGTTTATTTCTATCATAGGTCCGTCTGGCTCAGGTAAATCAACTCTCATGCACATCCTCGGATGCTTAGAGAGCCCCTCAGAT
The DNA here is from genome assembly GCA_026416535.1 of Deltaproteobacteria bacterium. Taxonomy (GTDB): domain Bacteria; phylum Myxococcota; class SpSt-1050; order SpSt-1050; family SpSt-1050; genus SpSt-1050. The sequence continues at coordinate 133,093 of JAOAFA010000059.1, read as the reverse complement.
GGAGAATATTATTTTGACGGTATAAACGTAAGGGATTTTAAAGATGCAGAGCTTGCATACCTTCGGAATCGAAGGATAGGTTTTGTATTTCAGAATTACAATCTTCTACCTCAATATAACGTGTTATCAAATGTGGCATTACCACTCCTATACAGCGGTGTAGATGGCAGAGAGAGAGAAAAAAGGGCTATAGAAGCTCTTAAGAGTGCTAACCTAACTCACAGGAACAGACATAGACCATCTGAATTATCAGGTGGCGAAAGACAGCGCGTCGCAATAGCCAGAGCTATAGTTAACAGCCCAGATATACTACTTGCCGATGAACCTACTGGAAATCTCGACCAGAAGGTTGGAAAAGAAATTATCTCGCTCTTCCAAAACCTGAATAAGGAGAAGGGTGTTACAGTAGTTTTGGTTACACATGATTTAAATGTTGCAAATGTTGCAAGAAGAATAATTCGAATACTCGATGGGAGGATAATAGAAGATAAGGAGAATTCTTGTGGGAGCATTTGAATTCTTCAAGACAGCCCTTCAATCTGCACTTTTGAATAAGTGGCGGACATTTCTCACTACCTTAGGAATAGTCATAGGGGTATATTCAGTTGTGATTCTTGTATCACTTGGTGAGGGAGCCAAGATGTATTTTGTAGACCTCTTCACTGGCATGGGTTCAAATCTACTTATAATATTCCCCGGTAAGAAGGATACCAAAGGTGGGACCCCACATCCTGTAATAAACACAGTGAGAAAGTTAAGTCTATCTGACATAGAGTTTTTGAAAAAGAGAGGAAGAACATTCGACTCAGTAAATGGAATTATTATGGGTGGTGGTACCACAAAGTATATGAATAGACAAAGAGATCTAATGATTGTAGGTACAAACGAGACATTCTCTCATATTCATAATATACCTGTGGAGAGAGGGACATTTATTTCCTCTGAAGATGTATCAAACAGGAAGAAAGTGGCAGTCATAGGGCATACTGTGCTAAAAGAACTATTTTATAGTGAGAATCCCCTTGGGAAACAGATAACTGTTGCAGGTGGTAGATTTACAGTAATCGGAATAATGCAGAGTAAAGGTCAATCGCTAGGTATAGATATGGATGATATTGTATATATACCCCTAACTGTTGCAATGGATATATTTAATCAGGAAGGACTCACAAGGATCACGGTAAAAGCAAATTCGGCTTCAAACATAGAGGCCTCTATTGAAGAAATAAGAGATTTGATGAAGAAGGCACACAATGGTAATGAGGATTTTACGATAATATCTCAAAAGGATATGCTAACTACATTTGAGAAGATTGCAGCCACAATGCAGTTAGTAGTCCTTGGAATAGCTAGTATCTCACTCTTAGTAGGTGGAATTGGGATTATGAATATTATGCTTGTTACAGTGAAGGAAAAGACTCGTGAGATAGGAATAAGGATTGCCGTGGGGGCAAGAAGAATAGACATATTGATCCAGTTTTTAATAGAAAGTGTTACAATTTCACTTTTGGGGGGCCTAATTGGATTACTTTTGGGACTGATCACAATTATTACCTTCAACTCCATTGTTCCAGACTTTCAAGTGAGAATTACACCATGGATATTCATGCTATCCTTCTCCTTTTCTGTAGTAGTAGGTGTCATATTCGGTGTGTTCCCAGCCAAAAGAGCCGCAAATATGAACCCAATTGATGCATTAAGATATGAGTAAATCATCGGAATTCTCTTATAACTAACCCCCTACTTTTTTGTAGTCTACACCACACAAGACCATTGCTCGTTATCACAAACAATAGGAACAGGGCGATTTGTGTAAACAAAAAACCTTAAAAAGTAGCATCTCTAATTATCTGCTGCCTCAATGGACTGGCACTCCTGAACCTCACACAAATATTGAAGTAGGCATCCTTACATAACTAACCCCGTTACCAAATTTCTAGATTCATCTGATTGAAAAATGTCTAAAAATCAGAGTCAAAAACAAAACGAAAAATAACTTTGCATACTTATTCTTTACAGACTTTACTGTGACCCAAGAAATATTGGTATTTTATGATATGAAAAGACTCTATTAAAAATTGAAAAAGTATACTCTCTGATTTGTTTTATAAATTTTTCATGCACTGGGTTATATTTGCTGAGAACAGAAGAAAGCCTGCTATTATTGTCTTGTATTGAGCAAAAAAATTAAAAATGAGGATCGTGGACTGACCTTTCAATACTTCAGAGATATGCCATATTTTACAAATGCTAAATAGCGACTTTACTAACCTTATATAGAATTTTTTTTTCGGTATACAAATGGAGAGTTGTTTTTTATAGAATTCATGATAATATTTAAATTACTTTTAGTGGAGATAGCGATGATAGAAAATCCAAGGTTAGTAAATAGCGATTCTATTCCCGGTGATCAATCAGAGACCGTAGATTTGAGAGAGCTCTGGATAGTTATATTAAAGAGGAGATGGGCTATTATCATATTTTTCCTTATCATAATGACCATAGTGATGATTTATACACTAAAACAGCCAAAGATATATCAGGCCATTGCATCTATTGTAATAGAACCACAAGCTCCTGAGGTGCTCTCTGGTGTTAGAGAAGTTGTAGATCTTGGAACTGGTGGTTATTGGACCAACAAAGAATTTTATGAAACGCAATACAACATAATAAAATCAAGATCTATAGCGAAAAGAGTTGTAGATAAACTTGGACTTGATAAAGATGCCCATTTTTTGGGTTTAGATAATATAAAGGATCCAAAGGAGAGAGAGAGAGTAGCCAAAAAAATTGACCCTGTCAAAAGATTAATATCCAAAATAACTGTTGAGCCTGTAAAGAATTCGAGGATGGTATATATCAAAGTTGAGGATACAAACCCAGAATTTGCAGCCCTTTTAGCAAACTCTATAGCAAGTGCATATATGGAGGCGAATCTGGATATAAAATTGGATGCTACCAGGAGTGCGGGAGATTGGCTTAGCGATCAATTACAGGATCTCAAAGAAAAAGTTGAAAAATCAGAGACAGCTCTCCACAATTTTAAGAAAGAGCATAACATATTATCTGTCTCCCTTGAAGATAATCAGAACATGCTCAGTCAAAGGTTGAGGAGTCTATCTGAGGCGCTCAATAAAATGGAGGTCCAAAAAATCGAATTAAAATCCATGAGGGATATCGTAATAAAGGTTAGAGATGACCCATCAAAGATCGATTCACTAGATATGATTACTCAAAACTCTCTTATACAGAGGCTTAAGGAGGAATATGTTAAGGCAAGAAATACATTCTTGGACATAGCTGAAAGATATGGTGAAAAACACCAAAAGTACCAGGTAGCCAAGAAACAATTGGAATTAATAGAATCCAATATAAAACAGGAGATGAAAAACATTATCGAAAGTTTTGAAAACAAGTACTTAGCCACCGTAAATGCCATAAACGAACTTAAGAGGGCTATAGAAGAGACAAAACAACAAGCCATGGATTTAAATAAGTTAGAAGTGGATTATATAAAGCTAAAGAGGGATGCAGACAACAATCTAAACCTTTACCAGATTGTTCTTAAAAGACAAAAAGAGACAGACCTCACAGGTCTTTTGAAGGCAAATAATGTAAGAAAATTAGATAGTGCTCTAGTACCAACAAGTCCAATAAAACCAAAGCTAAATATTAATCTCTTAGTTGGTGCTCTTATAGGTATTTTTGGGGGGATAGCTCTTGCCTTCTTTCTTGAGAGAGTAGACAATACCATAAAAACTCAAGAAGATATAGAGAGATATCTTAAGCTTCCCTTTTTGGGATTAATACCGCTTATTAAAGAGGATGACACTCGGGTGCTTGAGCAAAAGGGAATATCTAAGGATTTGTTTATAATTGAATTTCCAAAATCCTCTGTAGCTGAGAGCTGTAGAGCTATCAGAACAAACCTAATGTTTCTAAGTGCAGAAAAAAGGATTAAATCTATTGTCGTTACAAGTGCAGGACCACAAGAAGGAAAGACCATTACCGTTACATCACTGGCTATTGCACTCGCCCAGACAGGTAAAAAAACCCTAATTGTCGATACAGACATGAGGAGGCCGAGAATCCATAAGGCATTCAATATTGAAAACACAAATGGAATATCCAACTTTTTGATTAGTGAGTTATCGCTCTTAGATGTGGCGAAACCTTCGGGAATCCCTAATCTTTTTATTTGCCCCTGTGGTCCAATACCACCTAATCCTGCTGAATTGATGTATACCCAAAGATTTAAAGAGTTTGTCAGGGAGGCAAAAGAGTCCTTTGATATAGTTTTATTTGATTCACCCCCCGTGGCAGCGGTTACTGATGGGGTTGTAATCTCCAAAATAGTAGATGGTGTAATAATTGTGGGAAAGGCAAAGAAGACTACAAGAAACGCTCTACTTCAGGTTAAAAAGCAACTCAAAGATGTTAATGCTCATATAATTGGTATGATCCTAAATGAAATCGATCTTGAAAGTAAAGAATACAATTACTATTACTATTCTTACTATTACAGACATTACGGATATTATTATGGGGCTGAAAGGTACGAGAAAGACAAGAAGAGACTAATCGGATTGTGATTTAGTCAAAAATCATCCCTATAAAAGGAGGACTCAGTGGCAAGAAGCAAAAGCAAACACAGACGTATGAAGATGAAGAGGAGAATCAAGTATAAAAAGAAGTTGAAAAAATTAAAAAAGGCAAAACAAGCTGTTTTGAAATAAAAAGTTAAATTTAATAATATAAAAGCTCTCTCTGCAATTAACGGTATTTAATGAAGATAAAAATTAGGGAACCCCAACTACTTACATTCGAGGAGTTTGAAAATCTAAGTATTGAAGATAAACTACTTATTCTTCCATTGATGCCCCCTAAGAAGAGATTCGATTTTCTTACAGATTCAAAGGATGCTATCGCCCTTGTTAGGGCATCACCAGTTATAGATTTAATGGTAACTATAAAGGAGATAGGGCTTGATGGAGCCGGTCCCTTACTCGCTCTATGTAATAGTGAGCAACTTCAGTATTTCTTAGATATGGATGCTTGGAGTGGATATAGTTTTGACAAAGAGAAGATGCATAGATACCTTATGATTTTGAGGGAATGGGACATCGATGTGTTTAAAGATAAATTTTGTGGTTTAGATTATGAACAACAACTAATTTACCTTCTGGGAGACTTCAAGGTCTTTCTCGTCAGAGATGATTTTGACCCTGATGAGGGCGCTCCAGAAAACAGTTTTACAATAGATGGTATGTACTATCTCCAGCCTCTCTGTGACGAGGAAAAATTCCTGCTTACAAAGGAACTACTTATGCTTGTATTTGAAAATGACAAAGATCTTTACCTCAGACTTGTAGAAGGTATGAGACAGGAACTTTACTCAGTATTAGAAGATGAGCTTTATCGCTTTAGGAACTCAAGAATAACAGAACTGGGTTTCTACGAATATGATGATGCTATAGGGGTTTATTCAGAGCCAACAAATATAAAGAGAACAATTATACCATCGAGAATTGATGAATTTTCATACTCAAGACTACCCATAAGATATATACACGATATAGAACCTATAAAATCAGAGCTCGAACTGATAGATGAAAGATGTGCCATGGAAATACTCTTTGAACTACAAGTATTGGTCAATCGTTTGATAATAGCAGATAAACTTGAGATGTTTGAAATAGAATCGCTTGAGACATCTTCCAAAAAGGTAAAGTCACTCTTACGTCTTGGATTAGATGTCATAAAGTCGGAATTGAATATTGAACCTCTACAGGCTGTCAAACAATTTTACGTGATTGATATATTTAGACATGGATACAAAAAGCTTAAGTCTCTAAGAGATGAGGCAAAGAGAATAAAATCCATTCATCAATATTTAAAATTTGTAGAGCTTCCACCATATTTTGAAGTACTCATGAAAATAACACAAAAGAACTTTGTTGAGATTAATATGAGAGAAATTTTCTCTGATGCTACATCTGAGTATCCAGAATCTCTAGTTGAGATTCAGAAACTTCAAGATCTACTTCTAGAGCTTGAGGCATCATTAGATATATTAATAAAATGTTATGAAGTTAGAATAGAAGATATTGAACAATTTGACCATACTCATACCAATATTCCTTCAGATTCCAAACCTCCTCTGTACAATCTGTTGATGACCCCTATTATAAATTCCTTCTTGGGACATGGGCTTAGGTTTGTCCCTATTGAAAAAATGGACATTATATCAGTTTATAAAAAGATATTTGTGGAATCCCGTGGGGAGATATTGTTATCTGATGAATTTTTGAAGTCAATTGAGGAGAATATCTTTTTAAAACTCAAGGAGTCAAGTAATAGATACTTATATGCCAGAAGAATTATCGGTAGGGTTTTAGAAGAATTTATATCTGAACTCGGACATATTCAGGATATCCACCAATTAAACCCAGATTTTATCTCTGTAATAACAATAAAAAAAAAACGATTTTTGTTGACAATTGAATAGGAATAAATAGACTTTACGCGTTATTTAAGAATTGAGGAGGTATTTATGAAAATAAAAGTCTTGTTGGTAATTACAATAGTCACATGTTTAGCTTTTCTATACGGGTGTCCTCCAAAATTTCCAAATTGCAAGACAGATGAGCACTGCAAATCTTATGAAAACAATGAAGGTAGGGTTGTTTGTGTGAATGGTCTCTGCCAAGAATGTGGCAAAGATGAAGATTGCGGATATGGGAAGATATGTAAATTTAACAAATGCGAGGTCAAGCCTGAGTGCGTCAATGACGCAGACTGTACCGGTGGGATGCTCTGCAAAAACAATAAATGTGTTCCCGAATGTACCACAGATTCCGATTGTACAGGCGGGAAGATATGTGAAGGTGTTAGATGTGTACCTGCTCAATGTATAAAAAACGAAGATTGCGGGGAGAATAAAGTATGCGAAGCAGGAAGGTGTATTCAAAAAATGGCAACCAAGGAAGAAGAATGCACAATTGAGAGTATACATTTTGAGTTCGACAAGTATGATATAACTCCAGAGGCAGCGGACACACTTAAAAAGAATGCTGAATGTTTAAAGAAGAAGGGGACAAAAAAGATTACTATTGAAGGCAACTGTGATGAGAGGGGCACAACTGAGTACAATATGTCACTCGGTCAAAAAAGAGCTGATGCTGCCAAGAAGTATCTTAAAAATCTAGGGTTAAATATAAAAATTGACACTATAAGCTATGGGAAGGAAAGGCCAATTTGCAGGGAATCTAATGAGGAGTGCTGGGCAAAGAACCGCAGAGATGATTTTGTGCTGAAATAAAGACTACCTACTGAAAGTGAAATATAAATCAACAATTCTGATGATAGGAATATGCGTTGTTTTACTGGGAGGCTGTTTCATATTTTTATCGCGTGAGGAAGGTGAACAGATGATGGATGAAATAAACAGGTTGAAGACTGAGCTAAAAAATTTAAAAGAGAGGCATTACTTAGACCAACAAACCACAGAAGAGAAACTCAGGAACTATGATAGAGAGGCACAAAAATTATCTCAATCACTTGAGAACATAAGAAGCACCTACGGAAGTAACGTAGCAGACTTTGGTGTCCAACTTGATAAAGTTATAAATTCTATAATGGAGTTAAACGGTAAATATGAATTAAATGTTCATAGAATAGAAGAATTAAATGTAGAACTCAACAAGCTAAAGGAGGCCTACAATAAACTTTTACAACAACCCTCTCAAAAAATTGTTGAGAGGCAGGAGAGCGGCCAGGAGAGATTATCAGCCATAAAGAGGCCTTCTACTAGGAAAGAGTACATAGCATTGGGGAAAAAATTTTTAGCTGATAAACAATGGGAGGCTGCAAGAGTAATTTTTGACGAGGCCCTCAACAAATGGAACGATTCGAACAAGTATGAGATAATCATGCTAATAGCGGAGAGCTACTATCGTGAGGGAAAATTCCAAAATGCAATCCTTGAATATGAAAAGATAATAAGAGACAATCCGTCGAATTTTGACTCTTTGGACGAAGTATTATTTAAGATGGGTATTTCCTTCATAAATATTTCACTTAAGGATGACGGCAGAGGTATTTTAGAGGAGCTCGTAAGAAAATATCCAAAGTCGAAATATGCAGCAATGGCACAAAAAAAACTTAAGGAAATAAAAAGCAAATGAATTAAATTAAGACTTATCTGCTTTTTAGTCTCTCTTTTATCTTAAATAAAAAGTTTAGTGCATCAAGCGGTGTTAGTTTATTGATATCTATTTCTTCTATCTCTCTTAGTATCTCATTTTTAGCATTAGTATGAAATAGGTTTAGTTGTGAACTAGACTCTCTCTTCTCTGATTTGGAAAGTCTTGGTCTACCAATATCATCAAATTCTGTCTCCATAAGATTTTTTAATATCTCCTGAGCCCTTCTGATAACTGAATCTGGGATACCAGCTAATTTGGCTACCTGAATACCATATGAAAGACTTGTGCCTCCAGACATGAGCTTGTATAAAAATATTATCTCATTATTGAACTCCTTCACGGCCACACTAAAGTTTCTTATTCTGGGTTTTGTTAAAGCAAGATCTGTTAGTTCGTGATAGTGAGTAGCAAAAATAGTGCGCGCACAGATTCTATCATGGATTTCTTCCGCTATTGCCCATGCAATGGATATACCATCAAATGTCGATGTCCCCCTGCCCACCTCATCAAGAAGAATCAGTGATTTTTTAGTTGCCTTCTTAAGGATTGTTCCTACCTCCATCATCTCTACCATAAAAGTCGAGAGCCCTCTAGTTAGGAAATCGCTCGCTCCCACCCTAGTAAATATGCGATCTACTATACCTATCTTTGCACTTGTTGCAGGCACGAATGATCCAATCTGAGCAAGTAATACAATCTGAGCAGTCATCCTCATAAGTGTGGACTTTCCTGCCATATTTGGCCCTGTAACTATCATGACCTGAATGTCTTCAGTATTTAAGTGTATGTCATTAGGCACATATCTGTTATAACCTATTAATTTAGATAAAACGGGATGCCTTGCGTTTGATAGATCTATGATATTTTCATTGGTTATCTCAGGCCTTACATAATTTTCTTCTAGGGAGATAAGTGCCAGGGAGATTAAAGCATCTAATTCTGCAAGACCTATAGCTGTTTGCTTTATCCTATCTGTCTCTTTTGAAATCTCTTCAAGAGTATTCATAAAGATGTCTAACTCAAGAGCCTTCCTCTTTTCATCAGATGTCAACACCTTTTCTTCAAGAGTTTTTAGCTCCTCTGTGATAAACCTCTCAGAGTTTACCATAGTCTGTTTTCTAATATAGTCTTTAGGCACTAGATGAAGATTGGGTTTGGTTATCTCTATGTAATATCCGAAGACCTTGTTGTATCTGACCTTGAGTGAGTTGATTCCTGTCCTGGTCCTCTCACGATCCTCTATACTTGCTATTATAGATTTTAAATCCTTAGATATTCGTACTAGTTCATCTAATTCATTGCTATATCCAGTTTTTATTATTCCACCTTCATCTATTGTAGTGGGTGGGTCATCAACAATCCTGCGATCAATAATTTCGAACACGTCTGAAAGAAGGTCAATCTTTTTGTTTATGTGTGATACCAATTCGGAATGCATTTGAGATATAATTTCCTTTATCTTTGCTACTGGCCTAATGCTATTCTTTAACGCTATTAGGTCTTTTGGATTTGCATGCCTATACCCTATTTTTGAAGACAACCTCTCAATATCCGCTATCTCCTTCATAAATCCTGAGAGTTCTGAAAGTCTAATAGTATCTTCTCTCAGTTCATCAATGGCATCGTATCTTTTATTTATCTCTACAATATCAACGAGTGGATATTGTAGCCAGCGCCTCAGCATTCTAGAGCCCATCGCCGAACTTGTTTTATCAATAGCCCAAAACAACGAGCCATGTTTTTTTTGATCTAGTGAATTAACGAATATCTCCAGATTTCTCTTACATGTCTCATCTAAGTAGAGATACTTTTTCTCATCTACTAAAATAGGTTCTTTTATAAGTGCAATCTGCCTTTTTTGTAATGTCTCTACGTAATTGATTATTATTTTTATAGCTCCTATTACCCCTTCATTTAGTTGAGCGTTAAATTCTGTATTACACGAGCGTTCCACAAGCTTGTCATCTGCTATAGAATAGGATATCCTTTCTTTTTCGAAAACCCTTATCAGATCTCTTGCTTTCGAACTACTATAAATCAATATCTCTCTTGGTTCCATTAGTCTTATCCTCTCTACAACATCAACTATATCGAGTAATTCTGCCACAAAGAGGTCCCCCGTAGAAGGATCAAGAAAGGCAGCCGAATACGTATCTCTTTCATGATATATTGCACAAATCAGATTAAACTTATCTGCATCTAGTGTATCACTATCCAGTACCATACCCGGCGTGACAATTCGCGTTACCTCTCTCTTAACAATCCCTTTTGCTAATCTTGGATCCTCAACCTGATCACAAATTGCAACCTTATGACCCATATCCAAAAGTTTATTTATATAATACTTTGCTGAGTGGTGAGGAACTCCACACATGGGGACTTTTTCATCTCCTCGAGAGCGTGACGTGAGCGCCAGATTGAGTAGCTTTGAGACATTTATTGCATCCTCAAAGAACATTTCATAAAAATCTCCAAGCCTAAAAAATAGTATGCAATCAGGATATTGACTCTTGATCTGTAGATACTGGTGCATCATCGGAGTTAAGGCTGATTCTTGTACCATATCTTTATTGTTAATCATATTACCTATCCGACCTTCTCCTTGAAAATGGTTTATAGTGATTAACCTAATTTGAAACTTTATTCAAATAAATTTTGTAAAACAGAGTCTTATAATAAGAGTTTTTTGTATATTACCTAAAGGAGTTGGAGTGGAGGTATAGTAATAGAAATGAGAACTTATATAAAAGGCATTATTTGAAACAATTAAACATTTGTGAACATAATGCACAATCGCTTAAAATAAACCTCCTTCATCACCAACATCCTACTAGGTCAATATTCTCACAACTCAGAATTTTGAATATACCTTATCAACAGCAGATATCTTTTGAGAGTAACCACTATCATAATCAAGTAGATTTGTATAGCCTTGTAGAATTAGAATATGAGCAAACACAGATAGAAAGAGCACTTAATGAATTGGATATAAGACTTATGGATCAAATGCACATAGACAAATATCTTACTTATTCGTTATATACATCAAATCCTGCCCAGAATAACTATAATAACTTAACTTAATATGTACCTTACCATTAGAATCCATCGCAATTGAGGTAGCCAAACCAACATCCCGTTTACTATCCAAGTCTTTCCTAACTTCGTAAAAATATACTATTCGGATAATACCCATACCTACCATACCAGTCTGCCCCCACAGGTATCTCATACACATTCCACTGATTATGCGGTAGCGTATTAAAATACCGGTAATTCACCCACTCCGCATTCCACCCATACTGTGTCCCCTGCAAAACATACAAAAGCTGTCTCTGCCCATCCCCCACCCCTATCCCCTTAAGCTCCCCTTTTAGCGGAACCTTTACTGCAATTCTCAATACACTCCCCCTGTTGAGCCTTATCTGATTAATATTCTGCGTCTTCCACGTATTCCCTTCCATTTTCAGACTCATACTACCATCAAACTTATCCCCTGTAAAGAGTATTGCACTACCTCCCATAATTTAACCTATGTTTTTATCTTGTGGATAAACTACACGATAGATAGATAGGTGTGAAGACTAAATTTTATAACCTCAGGCAACTCAAACCCCGTTGCTGAGGTCTACCAAACTGATTGAAAGCCAAGAAAAATTTATTGGATCGGATTATTTCATAAAAATGAAACAGGATATAACCATTTGAAAAGTAAGGTATACTCACAATTTAGAAAGCCTCTATGAGTCTCTCCTCAAAGAGATAAATATCTTTTCAACAAAATGAACAAAAAAGGTTAACAAGGACAATCTCATTAGATTCTATGGAGATATTTACCAATTTCTTCCATTAAATGGTATAAAGGGATTTGTGTGGGGAATGTGTGGAGGCATACGAACTTCTGGATGGAAGGATAGAGATTTTATGGGGAGGTAAGAAATTATCCCATGCAGAGACTACTGATAAAGATGAATATGAGGCAAGAACAGAAAGAGAAGAGGACTTCTTAGGATTTAGAACTACAGAAGTTTTAGAGAAAAAGGAGAGAAAGAAGAGATACGAACCAGCATTAAATCACCCATGGAGAAAAGGTTTGAGGTATGTGTCATTTTAAATTAGTAAAAAGATGTGACTTGAATTTAGAAATAACATAAATATGTAAATACTAATCTTTTCTTTTGGATTTATTCTTATTTGTCCGGGACATTACATAAGCGTAAAGCCTCTTGACTTCCTTTGGTGATAGTTCCCTATAGCCACCTACAGGTATATCATCAACTCTAAGACCAGCAAATTCAACCCTCTTTATCCTTATTACATCATACCCAACATATTCAAACAATCTCTTTATCTCATGATGCTTTCCTTCTTTTAGGATAACTTCAACCCACGTGTTGATACCAGTTGATTTTATAACTTTTATTGAGGCTGGTTTGACAAATCCATCTCTTAAATGAACCCCCTTTTTTAGTTCCAAAAGTTTTAACGGACTAATAACACCCTTAACCTTCACATGATAGATCCTCTCAACCTGATATTTGGGATGAGTCAACATATTAGCGAGTTCGCCATCATTAGTAAGGAGTAAAACCCCTTCGGCATCATAATCAAGTCTACCAACATTAAAAACCCTCACTTTTGAATTGACTAGGTCTATCACTGTCCTTCTACCTCTATCATCATAACTTGAACATATCGTCTTCGGAGGCTTATTTAAAAGAATATAAACCTTTTCTTTCTCCGGCAATACAACCTCGTCATCAATCGTTACTATGTCCACATCCGGATCGATCATTACCCCCATTTCGCGAAGAACCCTGCCATTAACCTTTATCCGCCCTTGGGCAATCAGATCATCTACTTTTCGCCTCGATGTATAACCTGACTCCGCTATGAACTTATTGATGCGAACCTTCATCTATTTGCTCTTGATTGTCTCGAAAACCTCAAAAGCTCCACCATCTCTCTGACAGCTCGTTCTAATCCAACATAGATAGAACGCGCAACTATTGAATGTCCGATATTAAACTCCTCTATCTCCTCAATGGATGCAACATCAAAGATATTCTGATAATTCAACCCGTGACCTGCATTCACTTTTAGACCCATTTTAGAGGCAGCCTTTGCAGCATCTATAAGGCGCGAGAGTTCATACTCCCTATGCTTCTTATCAGGTGCATCACAATATTTTCCTGTGTGTAACTCAATCGCATCTGTGTCGCATCTCTTCGCCATTGAAATCTGATCTAGGTCTGGATCTATAAAAATACTTACTTCTATTCCTGCATTTTTCAAAGCCTTTACAACGTCTCTTACAACCTCCTGAGACTCAACCACATTTAACCCACCCTCAGTGGTCAACTCCGCCCTCTTTTCAGGAACAAGACATACCGAGTCTGGCCTTATATCAAGAGCAATTTCCACCATTTCTTTTGTTGCAGCCATTTCCAAATTTAACTTTGTCTTCACTATTTGCCTCAATATTTTTACATCTCTTTCCTGTATATGTCTTCTATCCTCACGCAAATGAACAGTAATACCATCTGCACCTCCCAACTCACACAAAACAGCTGCATGAACAGGATCTGGATAAACCGACATTCGAACCTGTCTTAGAGTTGCAACATGATCAATATTTACTCCCAACTTAGGTCTCATACCCCCTCCCATCAACAGACGTACTTCTTGATAATCTCTGATACATTGTTTGCAATCTTCTCAATTTTTTCTTTACTCTCCCCTTCAACCATTACCCTCAACTTCATCTCTGTCCCAGAATATCTAACAAGGATGCGTCCTTTGCCTTTAAGACTTTTTTCAGCCTGTTTTATCGCCCTTGAGACTTCGCCAATTGAACTAAGATCCTTCTTTTCCTTAACCTTAAAATTGATGAGCACTTGGGGAAATTTCTTCATGACATTCGCAAGTTCAGAAAGGGGCCTTTCCTTCTTCTTCATTACCGATAGGGTTTGAAGTGCAGCAAGTATCCCATCCCCCGTAGTTAGATGATCCATGAAAATAATATGACCTGACTGTTCTCCGCCAAAATTAAGCCCATTACCCCTCATATACTCAACTACGTATCTGTCGCCAACCTGGGTCCTGGCAAGTCTAATGCCATTATCCTTAAGAAATATCTCAAGCCCCATGTTACTCATAACTGTGGCAACAACGATATTTTTTTTCAACCTTCCAGATTTTGCCATATCTACCGCGTTAATAGCCATTATCTGATCACCATCTACTACCCTCCCCTTTTCGTCACAAATAATTACCCTATCACCATCTCCGTCAAGCGCTATTCCTATATCTGCTTTATGTTTTTTTACCAATTCCGAGACATGTTCTGGATAAAGTGCCCCCACATCTTTATTAATATTTATACCATCAGGTTCTACACCTGTGCTTATTACATCTGCACCTAATTCTGAAAAAACAATTGGTGCGACTTTATATGCTGCACCATTTGCACAATCTACGACAATTTTAAACCCATCTAGTGTCATCTCGGCAGGAAATGTATTCTTCAGATGCTGAATATATCTTCCAGAGGCATCATCAATTCTAAATGCCTTCCCAATACTATCAGGACTAGGACGCAGTGAATCCATGGAAGCCGCAAAGACAAGCTCTTCAATCTTTTCCTCAATTTCATCAGGCAACTTAAAACCATCCCTCGAAAATATCTTAATCCCATTATCCTGATAAGGATTATGAGAGGCAGAAATGACTATTCCCGCATCAGCTCTCATACTCTGAGTTATAAACGCAATGGCTGGTGTAGGGAGAGGCCCAACAAGCATAATATCCACACCCATAGAACATATTCCAGAGGACAAAGAGGTCTCAAACATATAACCTGATATCCTCGTATCTTTACCTATTATTATTTTATGTCTGTGATTACCATGTTTACATAAAACAGCTATAGCCCTACCAATCTGCATTGCCATCTCTGCTGTCATCGGATATTCATTTGCTATACCTCTAATCCCATCAGTTCCAAAAAGCCTCCTCATATCCAACCCTCAATTTTTCACATCCTTAACAAATACGTTATTACCGTTACTATCCAAAATTTCTTTTTTCAAATTACACCTGTCAATTGCCTCCCTATACAAATTTATATCCTTTTCTGAAAGAGATGCATAGATCGCCTTTTTATAATACTCTATAGCCTTTAAGAATTCGCCTTTTAGCTCATACATTATTCCAAACTCATTGTAAACTCTATCCTTGCTGATACCTGGCACACTAATTGCTCTATTGAGAAGCTCCTCGAGTTCATCAAATCTTCCAAGATTGGAAAGAAAAATGGAATAATTTATATAAGTAGCTGGATAATTTGGAACTAACTCCAATGCCTTTTTATAATAACTTTCAGCTACTACAAAATCCTTAAACTTTGTCTCATACAACCATCCTAAATGATTATATGCCCTACCATACTCTGGGGATTTAGTAATTAGGTCAATCAATATATCTCTTGCCTCTACAATTTTACCATTCTTTATTTTTTCATCTGCATCAAAAAACATCTCATCAGCAACTGACATATCATGATTACTTACCATCATCATTCCTCCAAAAAATATTGATAAAAATACTCACAAACTCTAATTAGCTATAAAGTAAAAACATATGATTTTTTAATTACATTACAACCAACTAAATTTCAAGCAAATAATCACCTGACATCCACACTATAATTATCCAAAATCAGTTGCATGACCTACCACATTATAGGATTTGCTTCTGGAAATATAAGATTGCAAGTTGAATATTCTACATTCTTTCAAAACGTAAGCCCATGTTCCACCCAATTACTCAAACACAAAAACTTCATTCTAATACCCAGCATAAACTAAATATTTTTCATTCTTAATATAAATCCAGAGGTTACCCTGACATAGCTCTAACATCAAAAACATAGCTATGAGGGCAAATATGGAAAAACCATTACATAACCTCAAACAAGCTATAACTATACACCCATCCAAACAGAAAGAAAATGCTGGGAGTTTTAATGATTGAGAAGTCTTTAGTTTGAAAGTTCCTCACACAAGATAGAAAGACTTTAAGCCTTTCTTGAGAGAAGTAGAGACGATATGTTTTTAGAGGATTTATTAATTCAACATTCATCAAGGAGGCTGTTCTACGATAGATATCATGCCTCTTTGAGATGAAATATTTGCCTACTAGTATATCAATAAATGTAATAATTGCTGATATACTTAAAATAGAGCCTTTTCATTTTTGAAACTCAAAGTTTTGAATGAAATACTGAAAACTTTATCTCTTACTTCTCACAACGTCATTTCTTACATAAATAGGTTCAAGCTCTGATGGAAGAAATGGCGCAAGACCCTCTTTCAAAGCAACTAAAGAAAGTTCGGCACAAGAAAGTGAGAGGTCCCTTTCTACACAAATCACCTCTAATGGGTCTGGAAAGAGGTTTGCTAGCTCAACTTCTCTTATAACTGCTGGGCATTTCTCCCTTTTTAAAACATTTAATAACTCTGCGCTAGATATTATTCTCACCCCTTCTATTTCTTTTAGAGACCTATCAAACAAGGATATAAAGACTTCTCCCCTTCTTGCGTTCTGAACTATGAACACTCTACTCGTATCTCTTGTCTTGAAAGCTGCATGAGCCATCAACCTCATTGTATCAATTCCATATACAGGTTTGTTTAAAGAAAAAGCAAATGCCTTAATTACGGATAGTGCCACCCTCAGACCGGTAAATGAACCTGGTCCAAGAACTGCAGAGAATAAATCTATACAAGTAATATTTATATTAGAGTTAATTAACACCTTCTCTATCATCGAATAAATATTCTCTGCTAGTTTACCTGAATCACCTATCCCCAATCGATTAATTTCATTATTAGAACTAAGTATGGTTATCCCCCCCACATCAGATGAAGTATCAATAGCAAGGACTCTCACTTAAATATCCTCACCAACCACGAGACAATCTCTTCACTGTATCTAGCAATGTCATTAAACAACACAAGGACTGTCATAGTCAAAATCATTACCATACCAACGAAATTTATAACGAGTCTTGCTCTCACAGGGATCTGCCTACGAGATATGATTTCTACCAAGCTCATTATTATGTGACCCCCATCAAGAACAGGTAATGGCAATAAATTTATTATTCCAAGGTTAATACTTATTAGGGCCATGACGTTGAGAAAAATAGAAACCCCCTTTTTAGCGGCCTTCCCAGCAATACCGAAAATCATGATTGGACCACCAACGCTCTTGAATGATATCTGTCCAGTTATGAGTTGATAAATACCTACTACTGTCGCCTTTATAACATCTAATCCCTCATAAATAGCATCGTCTATTGCATCAATGGGAGTAAACCCCTTCCTAACGATCTCTCCATCGGTGAAATATGAATTATTATATGCTCCAAAAACAAAATAATTATATTCCTGCTTGAAATCATCTTTTTTCACTTGTTTTTCCAATTTTACTTTCAATCTAACCATATCTTTACCTCTCAAAACTTCAAACTCATGCATCCTATCAGGTTCCCTTGCAAATATTGACTCTAATTCTGCAAAGTAGTTTAATTTTATTCCATTAACTGACACTATCTTATCTCCTACCCTCATACCAGACACGTCTGCTGGCGAGCCCTTCTCAACTCTATGGATATATAATTCGGCCTGTTCAATACCGAGCTCCTCTACAGTTCTTGCAAGAATTATAACCTCCTTCCTTTGCTTATCTTCACCCCTCACGATCTCAAGTCTGACCTCTCTCCCATCATTCTCCCTCAAAATTTTCTCAAGCCTCAAAAAAGAATCAGTACTTATCCCATTAACACTCTTAATTTGGTCAAAAGATCTAAGACCTAACTCATAAGCAGGAGAACGTTCATCGGGTATATATATCACTGAGGCAGGCATATACGGACTCACTCCTATCCTGCCCAGGATCTGCGTAAACCCGTACCTTGATACCTCTTTTTCAGCTGCAATATCAATTATAAGAGGAATTATTTTCCCATCCCTCTCTACCTTAATTTCAACTCTTTCACCCGGTCTCTTAGATATCTCCCTTAAAAGCTCCCTCCAATATTCTATCTTCCTACCATCCACCTCTATTATTCTATCATAATTTTTAATCCCTGCTCTCTCCGCAGGTTTACCTTCCATTACCATTCCTATTCTATTTGAGATTTCTTGCGAAGGAAATACATAAACAAAATAATAGATAAAAAATGGGAATAAAATATTCATAAGGGGTCCTGCTACCACTATCAATAATCTTTTAAATGGAGATTGATTATAAAATGACCTATTCACCTCTTCCGGTGGGAGTTCTTCGTCTGGATTCTCTCCCAGCATTTTCACATATCCACCAAAGAGTATCCAACTAATTTGATATGTTGTCTCTCCTCGCTTAAATGAGACTATAGGTGTTCCAAATCCGAGTGAAAATTTCAAGACTTTCACATTCATCAACTTAGCCACTACAAAGTGACCAAGCTCATGGACAAAGATTAAAACACTAATCAAAATTAAAAAATATATAAGACTCATCAAAACCTCTCCGAGACATATTTTCTAATAAATGTTTTTATCTCCATATCAAATAACAAAACATCGTTTATTGTTTTGATGCCTGATGGTTTAAAATGTTTTATAGAATACTCTATTATCTTACCTATATCTCCAAAAGAGATTTTGTTCTGTAAGAATAGTTCAACTGCAACCTCGTCAGCAGCATTAAACACAATACCCATATCGTTATCGTAGTCGATAACGTGACGTGCTATATTAAGCGGGCGATTAAATGGATATCTTACTTTTTCAAATGTTATATCCTCGAGTTCACTCAAATGAGTATCCCTAATTACGTTATCCAATCTCTCTGGGTAAGAGAGTGCATAAGCAATTGGGGCGCGCATATCTGTTGGACCTATATGGGCAATATATGAACCGTCTACAAGCTGAATGAGTGAATGTACAATAGCCTGAGGATGTATAACAACATTTATTCTATCCGAACTAAGATCAAATAACCATTTTGCCTCTATCATTTCAAATGCCTTATTAACCATAGTTGCCGAGTCCACAGATACCTTTTTACCCATATTCCACCTGGGGTGCTTGAGTACCTCTTTTATATTAGCATTCTTTATCTGAGCAAGACTCTTACCTCTAAAAGGTCCACCACTTGCTGTAAGTACCACACGTCTAACAGCGCTCTTTTCAGCCTTTGACAACAATTGGAAAATAGCTGAATGTTCAGAATCTACAGGTATTATCATGCCATTGCTAACTCTAAGTTGCTCTACAACAAATCTACCCCCTGATACTAATGATTCTTTATTTGCAAGTGCGACACATATTTTATTTTTCAATGCATTCATTACACTAGGAAGACCATTAATCCCCGTCACAGCCACTAAAATCACATCAGCCTTTCTATCTGATGATATATCTTCCAATCCTTTACTACCTGCCAATATCTTTACCTCTCCATTATGTTTTACCATCTTACTTAACCTATCTGCTGCTATCTCACTATACAGTGCCACCTTTTTCGGTTTAAATTTCTTTATCTGCTTAAGTAATAAATCAATATTTGAATGAGCGGACAATGCATACACCTCAAATTTATCTCTGTTTTTCTCAATTACCGACAACGCCTGAGTACCTATAGAGCCTGTGGATCCCAATATAACTATCCGCTTCATAAT
The DNA here is from genome assembly GCA_026416535.1 of Deltaproteobacteria bacterium. Classification (GTDB taxonomy): domain Bacteria; phylum Myxococcota; class SpSt-1050; order SpSt-1050; family SpSt-1050; genus SpSt-1050. The sequence goes on along the minus strand of JAOAFA010000059.1, from coordinate 113,155 downwards.
ACAAACCTAAGCAATAAATACATCGTTGGTGCTGCAAAAATTATAGCATCAACTCTATCAAGCATTCCACCATGGCCGGGGATCAGGCTCCCCGAATCTTTAATTCCCACATCCCTTTTAAACATTGATTCAAACAGATCACCAAGCTGTCCTACAATATTAACCACCACACCAACAAATATAAATAGTTTCATAGATGGAGACTTAGAGAAAAGAAGAGACACAATACAAACACCCACAAGACCTCCAACTATTCCCCCAATAGAACCCTCGATGGTCTTGTTGGGAGAGACCTTCTCATAAAGCTTATGTCTTCCCAACGACCTACCAACAAAATAGGCGAATGTATCAGATAACCAGATAACAGCAAGAAACATCAAAAGATAATAAAAACCTTCCTTAGCACTGTAGTTTCTAATTAGAGGTATAAAAGCAGGAAAGAATCCTAAATATATAATTCCAGAAAACAGATATGAAAGTCTAACAGAAGAGCCCTTTATCTCTCTAATACTCAATAAAACGTAGATCCCAGCCAATGTCAGGACCACAATAAGAACAAAAACTACATATTCAAGTGGAAATATTATCAAACCGATATATCCCAACAATGTTAAGAATACTGAGATAATCAAAGATGTTCTTACAAAACCCAACATCTTAAAATACTCTATACTACACAGCACAACAACTAATCCTACAAGTACATTTATATAGCATCCTCCTTTAAAAATTACAAAAACGACAGGAGGTAATAATACAAGTGCAGAGATAATTCGTTTTACGAGATTACCCATATATCACCTATTTAAATAATAGACTTTGCCCTACCAAATCTCCTCTGTCTTCTCTGAAATTCGATTATCGCCTCTTCTAAGTCACTAGGTGTAAAATCAGGCCATTTTTTTTCAACAAATATAAGCTCCGAATAAGATATCTGGTAAAGTAAAAAATTTGAAATTCTCTTTTCTCCGCCAGTTCTAAGTAGGATGTCTGGATCAGGCATTCCTTTCGTATATAGATAATCAGAAAATCTTTGCTCTGTAAGCTCATCTACACTAATCTTACCTTGAGAACTATCCCTCAGTATGGACTTTACTGCATTTACTATTTCACTCCGCGAACCATAACTTAGAGCAAGAGTTAACACCATCTCCGAGTTCTTCGAGGATTCATTCATAACAGCTATAAGTCGCTCTTTAACAAGCTGGGGTAAATCATCTATATTTCCGATTGCATTTAATCTAATATTATTATTTAAGATCTTTTCCCTCTTTTCTCTTAAAAAATCAGCGAGTAACTGCATTAAAAACGAGACCTCTTCGGGGTCTCTCTGCCAATTCTCTGTCGAAAATGCATATAATGTAAGATACTTAATACCCAATTGCCTTGCGTAAGTAGTAATATCATCTACCACATCTCCCCCCTTTTTATGTCCTTCTATTCTCTTAAGTCCCCTCTCATTAGCCCACCTCCCATTCCCATCCATAATTATCGCTATATGGACAGGGAGTCTCTCAAGATCTATCCTGCTTCTATTTTCCGATGACATTAGGGCTCTATATCTCTAAGAGTTCCTTCTCTTTAGAGGATACAATCTCGTCAATCTTTGCAATTGCATTATCAGTCTCCTTTTGTATTCTTTCAATTGCCTTTTTGGAATCATCTTCAGTTATTTTAGAGTTCTTTTCAAGGCTCTTAATTTTGTCATTGCTCTCTCTTCTAAAATTTCTTATCTCGACCTTACATTCTTCGGCCATCTTCTTTACTTGTTTTATGAGATCCCTTCTCTTCTCTTCAGTCAATGGTGGGAAAGGAACTCTTATTACATCACCTTGCGTTGATGGTGTCACACCTATGTCTGAGGCCAAAATCGCCTTCTCTACAGCACTGACCGCATTCCTATCCCAAACCTTAAGCATAATAAGATTTGGTTCAGGGATACTAACTGTGGCTACCTGATTTATTGGCACCTGATTACCATAGTAATCCACTTTTACTCCATCAAGAATTTGAACATTCGCCCGCCCCGTTCTAAGTCTCGCAATGTTTTTAGCATAGACATCGATAGCCCTACTAACCTTTCCCTTGAATTCATTTAAAACACTATCAATACTTTCCATTGAAATCACACTCCTTGACAAAGTTATGCTTCTTTTTTAGGACTACCTACAACCGTCCCAATATCTTCCCCCCTAATTACCTTAACAATATTTCCTTTAACTAACAAGTTAAAAACGACAATGGGAAGGTTATTATCCATACATAAAGAGACTGCCGTAGAATCCATAACTTTTAATCCCTTTTTTAAGACATCCAAATAGGAAAGTCTCTTAAATCGTTCTGCTGCCTTATTTATCTCAGGATCAGAATCATATATTCCATCTACCTTAGTAGCCTTAAAAATAGCGTCAGCCTTGATTTCAATTGCACGCAATGCTGCCGCCGTATCAGTAGTGAAATAAGGGTTACCAGTCCCAGCTGCAAAAATTACAACCCTTCCCTTCTCTAAGTGACTTATCGCCCTTTTTCTAATATAAGGTTCACATAATTGATTAATCTCAATCGCTGATTGAACCCTTGCAGAAACACCTATTCTCTCAAAAGCACTAGATATTGCAAGGGCATTCATGATTGTTGCAAGCATCCCGATCTGATCAGCTGTTACTCTTTCTATAAGAGAGGAAGATCCTGCCTTTACCCCTCTAAAGAAATTACCACCGCCCACAACTAATGCGAGTTGAACACCCATGCTGTACACCTCTCTCAACTCGGACACAACAGACTCAAGTATCTTTTCATCAATACCAAATTTGAGACTACCCGCAAGAGCCTCACCAGAAAGCTTTATCAGAACCCTTTTATACAATAAATCATTCATTTCAACGTTTCACCTAGTTGGAATCTCACGAATCTTCTGATAACAATATTTTCTCCCAGTTTAGCAATAAGCTCCTTCAATAGATCACCAACCTTCTTCTTCTCATCCCTTATATAAGGTTGATCTAATAGGCATACATCTTCAAAAAATTTCTCAATCTTTCCTTCTACTATCTTCTCTATTACCTGAGGTGGTTTCTTTTGATCCTCGAGCTGCTTTGTATAGATCTCTCTCTCTTTAGAGATTACCTCCTCAGGGACATCTTCTCTTCTAAGATATTTGGGATTTGCAGCTGCAATCTGCATAGCAATCTCATGCATAAACTTCTGAAAATCCTCTGTCTTTGCAACAAAATCTGTTTCACAGTTTATCTCCAAAAGAACACCTATCTTCCCATTCATATGAATATAAGACCCAATGGCCCCTTGAGATGCTACTTTAGCACTTCTCTTTTGTGCTATAGCAAGACCTTTTTCTCTTAACAACTCAATAGCCTTGTTTATATCTCCATTGGCCTTTTCAAGGGCATTTTTACAATCAAGCATTCCAGCACCCGTCTTCTCTCTTAATTCCTTGACTAAATCCATATTGACAGACATACCTAACCTCCTAATAATTTATTAATTGTTTTCTGATTCCTCTCGATAGGCCTCTCTCTCCCTCATAATTGCCTCAGCTTCCTTTTGAGCCTCTTCTTCAATGCTCTCTTCTTCCTCAAGTTCTTTTGCTACATGTTGAGGTATTGCCGTTCTCTTTCTCCTCTTTATCACCTCAACATCAAAACCGGGTTTTCTAACTTTATCTGACTTATCTTCATCGGTTTTTTCCCTTACCTTTGCCTCTTTCATAAATTCTTCATACTTTTTCAACCCCTCTAGACATGCATCAGCAATTTTTGAGGCGAACAACTGAATCGATTTTATACCATCATCATTACCCGGTATTAAAAAATCAATCCCATCAGGATCACAATTGGTATCAGCAAGAACAATAATAGGAATGCCCAGCTTATTGGCTTCATTTTTTGCTATATACTCTTTTGTAGCATCAACTAAGAAAAGCACACCAGGTAGTTTATTCATTTCTTTAATACCACCCAATGAATTGAGAAGCTTTGTCTTTTCTTTGAGCAGCCTGCTAACCTCTTTTTTTGGAAGTTTTGAAAATGTTCCATCTGCTTCCATCTTTTCAATATTCTTTAACCTTTCCACAGATTTTCTAATAGTCGTAAAATTGGTGAGCGTTCCACCCAGCCATCTCTCAGTTACATAAAACATATTTGCCCTTAATGCCTCATTTTTTATTACATCAGATGCCTGCTTCTTAGTCCCAACAAAAAGAACCTTGTGACCCTTAGACACTGTCTCTACTACATAATTATAAGCCGCATCAAACAGAGCCTGTGTCTTTTGGAGGTCTAATATATGGATTCCATTCCTCTCACCAAAAATATAAGGCCGCATTTTAGGATTCCACCTCTTTGTCTGATGACCAAAGTGAACCCCCGCCTCTAGCATTTCTTTTAACGAAATTACTGGCATCTCACTACCTCCTAAAACTTGGTTTAAGCCTCCAGCCCCGTCATCGAATGCGGCACCAGAATGGAACCACCGCACTCTCGAGAGCTGTGTGAAATCGAAATCGGAAAGGAATTATCACAATATCCTTTAATCTTCAAGCAAAAAATGCCCCACCATAACTACAACAGCGGAATCTTAGAGTCGTTATGTCACTGCCTACTGCATCCTTATTTCACTTTTATGGCATACAACAAAACACCAAATTGTACCTGCGTAACGATTATCCCTTCCTGGAAGTTTACCTCTTCAGCCCCATATCCACTAAATCATTCAATATCTTTTGCTAATCTCTGCATATTACTCTCACGAATCGCTCATATACATACATTAATACCTGCCTCCCCAACTTTTTCCAGTTTTTTGCCCTTAATACTAATGATAAGCATACATAAAATAGACGAGAGATGTTACCACTTAATACAGATGTTTGCACCTATTATCCCATCTATAAATATGGAGGTGTTAGCTTCAATCCCCTGTTATAATGAGTTTCTATTTGGGTAGTCAAAGTCATTAGTAGGTTTTTTTGATCTTGCTTTCCATACCATATAATGAATAATCGACATGAGACAACTAACTATTGTTATTTATAAAATATAACATTTAACAATAATGACTGTAAATTTTGTATACCAATTAGGGCATGATAATAGCCATGATTCATACGGTGTAATAATTATATTGTAATATTTTTTGTTTTTATATAGTTAATCATCAGCTGGAGGATAGAAATGATCTCACGAGAAATTTTGTTTTCAATTTTAAAAAATAAAGTAGAGCTATTTAACAATTTTTCAGATAAAAAATTGAATATTATCATAGACGGTTCGAGACTTGTTACAATAGAAGAGAATGAGACCGTCATTGAAGAAGGAGATAAAGGGAGATTTCTCGGAGTTGTTCTTTCAGGTGGTGTTAAGATCGTAAGGGTAGAAAATGATGGAACTCATAGAGTAATAGGAGTGTTTAAGGAATATGATATCTTTGGCGAAATAGCTTTAATTACTAACGAGAGGACTGTAGTAAATGTAATAGGGAGTAGGCATTCAGAAATATTATTGATCCCACAGAGCCTATTTTCAAGATTGCTTATAAGTGAACAGTCAGCAATCTCGTATTTATCAAGGCTCATAGTCCAAAGAGCCTCTGAGATTTCAAAGTTCCAAACAGAAACAAAATCTAATGATTATAGGAGAATTTCATTAGATTTTGAAAAAAGGAAGCAGATACTTGTAATTAATTGTGGCTCCTCATCCTTAAAATATGCCTACTATGATACTTATAAGCCAGATGAGCCATTTAAAGGTATTATCGAAAGAATAGGAGAGAGAGAGGCAATTCATAAATTTACCTACATGGGGAACGAGCAAAAGAGTATTAATTTTGTGCCCACCCACAAAGAGGCATTCTTAGAGATGATAAAAGTACTGTCGAGTGATAGATTTAGGGTATTCAAAGATCCCTGCGACATAGATATAGTTGGACATAGGGTTGTTCATGGAGGTGATAAATACAATTCCCCCACAATTATTACCGACGAAGTAGAAGAGGAGATTGAGAAGGCGTCCATCTATGCACCACTCCATAACCCCATCAATCTCATTGGGATTAAAGAATCAAGAATGTTATTTAAAAATGCTATCCAAATAGCGGTGTTTGATACAGCATTCCATCAAACCATGCCTCCCTATGCATTCTTATATGCATTCCCTTACGAATATTATTCTGAAAAGAAGATAAGGCGGTATGGATTTCATGGGACATCTCATCTATATGTCTCTTTGAAGGCAGCTGAATTTCTAGGCAAGAGATATTCATCTCTTTCGATTATTACGTGCCACCTGGGAAATGGATGCTCGATATGCGCGATAGATCATGGGCGATCAATAGATACAAGCATGGGTTTTACCCCTGTGGAAGGACTCATTATGGGAACTCGGTGTGGCGATGTCGATCCCGGCGTCCTTATTCACATAATGAGGACAGAGAAAATAGACTACAATCAACTTGATAAAATTATCAACAAGTTTTCAGGACTAAGAGGTATATCTGGTTTATCTAATGACATGAGAGAAATTGAAAACGCTGCAAGCCAATCAAATTATCGGGCATTAATTGCCATTAAATCCTTCTCTTATAGATTGAGAAAATATATCGGCTCGTATATTGCAGCTATGGGTGGTGTAGACGTAATTGTATTTACTGGTGGTATTGGTCAGGGTTCTTCTCTGGTTAGAAGTTTATCTCTACAAGGCTTGGAATTTATGGGGATCGAGATTGACGAAGATTTAAATAAGAGAGCTGACGGCTTCAAGCAGATATGCGATATTACAGCAAAAGGTTCAAAGGTCAAGGTCCTTATCATCCCAACCGACGAGGAATTTATGATCGCCAAGGGGTGTCTTGATGCCATAAAGAATTTTGAAATCACCAAGGAAATCAATAAAATAACACCAATTCCTATTCCTATTGAAGTATCTGCATATCATGTACACCTTTCAAGGGATGATGTAGAAAAGCTATTTGGCGCAGGGTATAAACTAACCTTTGATCACGAATTGTCACAAATAGGTCAATATGCATGTAGAGAGAGGGTAAATCTTATAGGCCCAAAGGGTAGGATAGATAATGTTAGGATTTTAGGACCTGAGAGAAATGCCACTCAGGTAGAGATATCAATGACAGAAGAATTTAAGTTGGGGATCAACGCCCCGATAAGGGCATCGGGTGATATCGAAGGTACACCCGGGATTACAATTGAAGGACCAAAAGGCACAGTAAAAATAAACAAAGGGGTAATACTGACATTAAAACACATACATATGTCTTTTGAAGATGCGCTAAGATTTGGAATAAGGGATGGAGACTTAGTTCAAGTCAAGGTTGAAGGGGAGAGAGGAATTATTTTTGACGAAGTTCTTGTAAGAGTTAACAAAGATTATAGATTAGCAATGCATATTAATACAGATGAGGCAAACATCTCTGGCATCAAGACTGGAGACATTGGATTTATTAAATCAGTTATTAGAAGAGATTAGGTTGTCTCCAATTTCTCTCTAATCTTTTTAAGGAGCTCATGGGGATGAATAGGTTTGAAGAGGACCTCAAGATTTTTTGCAGCCCTTTGTTCAATTATCTCTTCACTATATCCACTCATGAATATTATCTTTACATCCTTCCTTATTTCACATATTCTTTCATACATCTTTACCCCACTCACTTCCGGCATAACAACATCAGTTATTATAAGATTAATCATATCCTGGTTAGCCACAAATTTGTTATAGCCATCTAATCCATTGTACGCCTCGATTATTTTATACCCGTATTTTTCTAAGATATATCTCAAGCTTGATCTAATATCATCATCATCTTCAACAAGTAAAATTGTCTCACTCCCACCCACAATAAATTCAGGTTGATTTGATAAATCATCCTCCTTAAATGATTCACTCAAATATGGCAAGAATATTTCAAATGTAGTTCCTTTATTGAGTTCGGAATTTACAGATATGAATCCATTGTGTTGTTTTATTATTGAATATACTATAGAAAGACCAAGCCCTGTCCCTTTTCCTGATTCTTTTGTCGTAAAGAATGGATCAAATATTTTGTCTATAATTTCTTTTTCAATTCCCTTGCCAGTGTCAGATACCCTTATGAGTACATATCTCCCCGCCTTTACATTGTGTTCAGCAGCTTTATATTCATCTACATTGGTAAAATCAATGCTAATTGATAATTCCCCACCTTGTGGCATAGCATCTCGGGCATTCGTTACAAGATTCATAATTACCTGCTCAATATTTGTGATGTCAGCCAGAACAGTCGCAGATTCATTTGAGAATCTTATATTAAGTCTAATGTCCTCTCCGATTATCCTTCTTAGCAGTTTACTAATGTTAGATATGACTTCATTTAAATCGACAACCCTTAAGTTAATGCTCTGCTTACGACTAAAAGTTAGAAGCACTCTTATTAGTCTTGTCCCCCTCTCAATAGCAAGCACTATCTGATCCAGCTTATTCTTTGCCTCTTTATTTTCTGCAAATTGAATTTGCAACAAGTTGGTATAGCCGAGTATTGCAGACATAATATTATTAAAGTCATGGGCTATGCCGCCTGCAAGAAGACCTATTGCCTCCATTTTTTGAGATTGTCTCAGTTGATTCTCTAATCTTAAAGTCTCCTCTTGTTGTCTTTTTATTTTTTCAATGTGTGATTTGATATTGTCTACCATACGGTTGATATTATGTGCAAGTCTATTTAGTTCGATTATATTTGATTCTGTGATGCGCTTATTGAGATTCCCTCCAGATATCTCATCTATCTCATTTACCATTTTTGATATAGGGTGATCTATAAAATAAGAGATAGCGTATGCTACAAAAAGCGTAATTAAAAAGATAAGAAGCCCATTTAATAATATATCAACAAAAGCCTTATTTATCTTATCCTTAATTGCTGAGATCTTATATCTGACCTCTATAATCTTGCTGGAATCAGTGGGATATCTTGGGTCGTTTAAATCTACAAAGATAAAATATCTTTTTTCATTTTCGAAATCGAACTTGGTTCCTTCCCTTTTGTAAAAAAGTTGAAATATCTGGGACTTCAATTCTTCAGTCGGTCTATAATCTGGATTCCCGAAGATGTTTCCATGTCTATCGTATACCCTTATGTATTCTACTAACGGATTTATGTCCTTTATCTCTTCAGCAATGCGCATATAACTAAGTTGATCTAGGATATCACCAAACTGTAAAAGACCACATCCAGCCTCAAGTATGTACCTGTGATCATAGGTTGGTAAATATGCAAATACCCTATGTCTCCCTGTTAATGTCTCAGCAGTTAATCTGTCTATGACAAATTTATTGTCATTTCTTATTCTATCAAAGAATGCAGATAGATCGGGATATTTTTTGAAATCTAATCCAAGATCCCTGTTATAGGTCGTTTTTATTATAACATTATTTTCATCAATGATGTAGAAATCCAATCCCGATTTGTAGTTGTAATTAAGACTGTTTTTGAATTCCTCTAAATCAATTTTTTCAATATCACCGTTTTTCTCTTTATAAATATTATGTAGTTCATTTAAAAATCTTTCGAGATTACTCTTAACAGCCTCTTCTATGATATGATATGCACTGTCAACAAGCTTTATTGACGTAATTATATTATTGTCCGTAATCTGCCTTAGTTTTTCAAAATTATCTAACATCTCCCCTTTTTGTTCAACATATTGATAGTATTTTAACACAATTACAAGTGGTAGTAGAAAGATAATAGAGCATAGGATAATAAGATGCTGTAATTTTATCCTCTTAAAAGAGTAGAACATCTGTCACCTTATGTATATCCTTTTGGTGATTAGACCAATTTTCACTTTATTTCAAATAAAAAATGAAAGACACTTTAGGAGAAGGGGCAATATCTCTTTACAGGGAACCTGAGAACCCTAATGCGAATGAATGAACAAAAGCATCATATGAGCCAGGAAAATAGTTCTTCTCTTGCCCAACTGTTCTCTTTAAAACATCTACAAACATATATGAGGTATCAATCTTAAATTTCCCAATTGAATAACCAATTCCTAAACAATAGTCTATTCTATCATTGTCAGGGAGCATGGGATCTAATGTCTCATCCGGAATCGGCGTTATATCATAAATAATTCCCAATCTTAATATCCATTTTTTAAGGATATATTGTACCCCAAGTCTTATTTGGGGGGCATCCTCCCACTTTTTTTCCTGAATCTGGTTTAGTGATTTATCTTCAAACTCAAATGTTAGTTTCTTATATGATGACCAATAAATCTGATTAACATCTAGTTCTAACTCAAGATTATGAAAAGGTGCTACTCTCATCCCTATGCCTAGAAACTGAGGAAGAATGAGTCCAGTCTTCACCTTTTGATCCTTCAGATTTGAGGTAAAAGGCAAGGGGACATCATCAAAATCTACCTTTCCATCAGTAAGCTTCATTACAATTTGGGATCTATAATGAAGTCCCATTCTTAGCCATTTCGTTGGTTCATAGAAAAGACCCACATTGTTTCCATAACCTGTTGTTGTTCCTCCCAACCTCATTTTTGCATATACACCGTCGCCAAACGGTATACCACGTTGGAAATTTACAGCACCTAAAACCAGGTTAAATCCTACACCGAGTGAAAAACCGTGAAAAGGACCTAAGGCCAAGGAAGGCTGAATTGAATAACTTTGTAGTTCTGAATGTTCGACTAAATGATAGCCTTCCCATTTCTCAGGCCAATTGACTCCCAAACCATATGCTGTGTAAACACCCAAACCCATTGAAATCCATTTATGTGTTTTGTAAGTTACAAATAGAGAAGGAGTAGGGAAGAAACCAGTATTAGCCTTTGTTGTCTTTTTCGACAGCTCTCCAGTAAATTCCGAGTCGCTTAAGTATATGTTTAGGTTAAGTGAAAAGTTAAATCCTTTAAGTCTTGTAATAGATGCTGTATTCAAGAATACGGCTGACGGTTCACTCCCATCCGCTATCGTGGCCCCCCCTTGGGAAATGCTTGATGGACTAACTTCATAGAGAAAAAAGCCATTAGCATGTCCTAATCCTGAGAGCATAAATATTATTAGAAAGATAAAATAATTTTTCATCGATGACCTCCTAAAATTTCTATTTTGATGTTGTTGAAAATGTCCAAAGGGATGTAATATTTTTTCTAGGAATACCGCCTCTCTCGATGTTATTAAAAAGCGGCTGATAGGCATTCCTCAATTCTTCAAGTTTTATCAGGTTTTGTAAGAAAAGATCATATGCGGTCCTCCAATCATCAGGAGTAGCTAATGCGATATTCCTATTCGCCTCCTCAGACAACATACCCATTTTTGAAGCAAAGATAAGGGCATCCAGGGTGTTATCGATCAGAGGGGAATTCAAAACATAATTGTTATCACTAGTCTTTGTAATTAATGGGGAGTTGGCTCTGATAATTGAGAATGTAGAATATGCACTTGTTTCAACTCCATGCTTACTTTTGATATCATTTGTTGTAAACACCAAATACGTTGAATTCTTATCTAAATAATTTTTAGGAGTTATTTGGAGTTTAAACTTTGGTTTTTCTTCTATGACCTCTATCTTTGCGAGTTCAATTATTATAGGTTGATCTCCTGTCAATTTCATCATCGTCACCCCTTTTGCCACAGTTCTCTCATCGAGTGGCAGGTCATAATAGATATAAGGCTTTACATCTATAGGTGCGTTTGCCTTACCGTTTAGGTCATTTGGTTGTGGTAAAATCTGCCCAACAATGGCAGGATTAAAGAGGGCTCTTGCTCCTGATTGAATTGAAAAAAAGGAAAAAGCAATTGTTTTTGATCTGATATCTTTATCCTTTGTTTCAACCAATTTAAAAAGCTCATTAAATAATCTTCTATGCACCTCGAGTAGGAGTGCCTCTTCATCAGACAATATTGTGATAGACTTTTTTGCTGCATTGAGAAGTGGTTCCCTCTTCTTCAAAAAGTAATAAACCGGATTCTCAATAATTTCCTTACCATCCTTGGTCTTCACTGCACTTGTGACTGCAACTAGATAAAGATATCCTTGTTTGAAGTCTTCAGGCATAGCACCACTCTTTTCACTTGGCTTATTTTTAACAGTTATAAAAAAGGGCGGTCTGTCTGATGGGGTCTTTGAGAAGTTGTAAAGAACGTAGTATTCAGATGCCATTTTTTTAGTAACTGTTTTATTTTTTATATCAATCTCAAAGAGAAGGACATTCTCGGGTCTAATTGTAGTTTTATCTAATTCATATTCAAAAGGTATGGTAATGGTCTGAGATACCAACCAGCCATCGAGCATGTTCATAAAGCTTTTGATCTCTTTCGTGAGTTCAGAATCATCACTTGCTTCAGGTAGAGCTAGTCTACCTGTCTCAGGGTTTTTAAGGAGATCGTTTGGTAAGATAATCAACCCTCTCTCCTTATCAAAGGTGCTAAGGATTGGAGTATGAACATCATCGCTCCCAATATTTGGGTCACATGAAATGGCAACTAGATATGCAAGCGTTAAAAAAGATAAAAATATCCTTTTCATAAGGAAGCCTCCTCCTTATTTAAGATTGGCTATAGTCTATGTCGAATAAATCACATTGCTTAGGATTCAGCAAGTAAATTAGGCCTCAATCTCTCTTAAATGCTGAGCGGCATTCTCAGGAGGTGTTGGATTTATATAGAATCCAGAACCCCACTCAAAGCCAGCGACCTTCGTAAGCGACGGCATGATCTCTATATGCCAGTGATAAAATGGTATATTTTTCTCAGTAACTATTGGGGTATTGTGAATTATGAAATTATAAGGGGTATTGTTTAGAGCTATGGCAAGCTTTCTGAGTGTAGTTCTAAGTGCCTTTGCAAGATTTTTATACTCTTTTACCTGCCCATCCTCATAGTGAGTCTGATGAGTTTTTGGTAGGATCCATGTCTCAAAAGGGAATTTTGGAGCAAAAGGACATATCACAAGATAATCATCATTTTCGAAAACTACTCTTGATTTATCAAGTTTCTCCTGCCTAACTATATCACAGAAGATGCATCTCTCTTTATAAGAGTAATAATCCCTAGCGCCATTCATCTCCTCTGCCACGTTCCTTGGAACAATCGGAAGGGCAATGAGCTGAGAATGAGTATGCTCTAAAGAAGCTCCGGCCGCTTCACCATGATTTTTGAATATCATTATATATTTAAACCTCGTGTCCTTTTTTAGGTCAATAATTCTATCTCTATATGCCCAAAGAACTGATTCCACTTCCTCATCAGTAAATTCAGATAGTGCTTTGTTGTGGTCTACCCCTTCTATGATTACCTCATGCGCACCAACACCGTTCATCTTATCATATATCCCGATACCCTCTCTATTTAATCCAACTTCTATCATAAGAGCTGGAAATTTATTTGGCACCACTCTGACAATCCATCCAGGTGTGTTTGGCTGAGAACCATTTTTTCTATATGCCATTATCTCCGGAGGAGTTTTATCTTCATTGCCTTCGCAAAAGGGACAGAATCCACCTTTAGGCTTTTCTTGAACAACCTTAAAGTCATTCGGTCTCTTTGCCCTCTCTGTAGCAATGATAACCCATCTGCCAATAATAGGGTCTTTCCTTAATTCCGGCATACACTGACCTCCTAAAAAGCTTATTGATTATATTTGGATTTTTATGGATAAGCAATTAAAATAGTTAAAAAAATAAAAATGATATGAACATTGTATCTGACACAGAACATGAAGCTCTTATTTCTCCCACTTATGAAACTCTCTACTGTGTATGGTGGAATTTACATATAAACTATAGAGTATGGAGAATAGATTTTGAATAACAAACTATGGTTTTTAGATAGTACATTATGTGGAATTGTTATCAACAAGTATCACTTTCCCAATATGGATATTTGTCTACATTTTCAAACATGTTAGATTTTAGATAACAACTAAGTATTGATATGACAAGTAATCCTCAAAGGAACTTAGGAAGAAAATTTTAGATAAGCAAGATAATTATATTTATAAAACACGAATTAAGTAATGGTAGATCGATAAAGCTCAGTTTTTAATATATTTTGTGCATTGAGAAGGGTTAGGTCGAAGTTGATGTGTATTTTACATTTTTACTTTATACATCACTCGTGGGTTAAGTAAAACATAAATTTGCCCGATAAACCAAATGCTATCGTTTATATCTCCACTCTCAAAAATGTTTGATTTATCTTCGACTTTTTGTGGAATAAAGAAGTAGGTGTCAACTCCTAAAGAGACCAAAAACTTTTTAGATATTTTTAACAGGTTGTCAAATTGCAAATTTAAAGCTGGTCTCAAAAAGTGCATGCTACCTTTTTCATTAAAGATCTTATCAGAATGTATAAATAAATAGGTAAGGTTTATACCCATGTTTAATCTGTTCTTAAAAGTATCTGTCTTGACAATGGGTAGACCTAAAGACAGAGGTCTGAAATTTATTCCATATATACCAGTATTTTGGTACTTAGGAGATATAAATAGAGACTCTGGGATAAATATATAGGATACTCTTAATTCATCTTTACTTTCTACGAATTTTCTATATTTTTTTGGTATTTTTGATTTGTGTTTTTCAATAAAATCTCTATCAAGAACTGCATATATATCGAGCTTCAGCGAATAGTGTAAAAACTGGTCATTAGATATTATCTTGGGAATGTAATTCAAAGCCGGCCCAAAGCCCAAATTTAGTGGAACATTCTCAGCAAGAGCACTACCTGCAAAAAAGAGTAGGATTATTAAGACACAATTTTTAATCATAGTTCGGCATTTAATTTATTTGAGAAATATAAATGCATCTGTGATTATATATCCCAGACCTTCTCTATATAAGTAGAAAGATGTCACTTCGATTTTTGCTATTGTTTCGAAAGACATCTTTATTGATGAGATGATCAAGAGTAACATACCAAGGGCTTTGATGTCATAGTTATCTGCATTCGTAGAACTGGACAAAAAAGTTTTTAGGGTATCTTTTTGACTAATTAGTTTTTCAATATTTAAATCTGGAGGTAGTATTATTTGGGAGCCGTTCTTTACATCTTCAAGCCTTAATTCGTTTTCATCACAGATGACCTTTAGTTTTAGGTCCTTTGGCGCTTTCTCTTGAATTAAAAAACATGTCCCTTCTATTAATTCTTTATCTTTTAGGGCAATATCTAATGCCTCAATAGCAGTTTTAATGTCCATGTAAGTCTCTATTCCACTGTCTGGAAGTTTATCATATTCTATTTTTTTTAGGACTATCGGAGGTTCTATCTGGGATGCAAACACTATAATCTCCTGAGAATTTAAGGCAAGGAAAGAATCGACTACTGATGCACCTGCAAGCTTTAATATCCTTAATGCATCATAAACTAAAATTTTACTGCCACGTTCCTTAGCAGAATCAATAATCTTGTTTATTTTAATCTTGTTTTGAGAGCTTATATGAACAGAGCTCATCTTCTTTTATCACCACTTTCCCATTGACCAGGCTGATAACCTTGCTTATCCCTCTTTCTTTCGCGCCTTTTCTGGATGGTCTCTCTTTCAATAACAATCTGTTCCCTTAAAGCTGGCTTTGAAATTAGAGAAATACACCTATCATAAATTTCTATGGATTTATCTAAAAATTCTTTATTTGCTAGGAATGACGCAGCCTTTATACAAACATCTACATCCTGACTATTCTCGTTTACAAATGTTTCAGTATATTGTTCTACTTTGTCATCTGGTATGGTGGCTAATATATCAAAAATTTTTCCTATCGCTATCTTTTTCACCGGTTCAACAGCGGCGGCCTTTTTTAGCACTTGTAATGCATCATCAATTCTACCATTTTCAATGTATTTCTTAGCAATGGTATAGTAAGTTTCTACTAGCTCGATCTTATACTTCCCTCCTTCTGCCTCAAGATGTTGTGATAATATCTCCCACTCTTCCACGTTATTATGCATTCCCCTTGATGCCTCAATGAAGAATTTTTTCGCGTAGTTAATCCTTGCCTTCGAGAGGGCTTCTATAATCCTTTCATCATTTGGTCTCTTAGACAGGGCAGCCATATAGTATCTAATTGCCATAGCATAGTCATGCCTTTTAAATGCCTCATCTCCTAGTTTTTCAGGCGATCTTGTACAAGAGTATAAAAAAACAATTAAAAATATAATACTAAGAACCCTCATTTTATTACCTTCACATTAAAAACTATGTCTATTGGTATTTTTTCAAGCCTTTTTAGATTCTCATTTTCTATATCCCTGATATATGCCATTTTCTCAATCAATTTAGAGGCCGAATCGTAATCACCAGTGGCTTCAATTGTGAGTAAAAGCGAGCTTAGTGATCTAACAGCTTCTCTAAATTTTTCTAAATTGACACTATATTTTCGGGTTTTTTCATTATAGAGAATTCCTCCATTCTCAAGAATATAGTAGAGTTGTATAACACACCCTTTCGCATGATCTTCACTCGCACCAAACCTAATTGTTCTAAATATGCTTGCAAGATGTGTTACATAGGCATTCAATTCCTCCTCAGGTTTTATAAGTTTCTTGTTTATGAAAAATTGTAAATTATATAATCCAAGAATATCAGCCTTTGCCTCCTCAATAGTAGAATATTTATCTTTCAGAGCAAATCTAACTGTCTCATTCGAAAATTCATTGTTTTTTACTACAAAGTTTGCCCCAAGTGGATGGGCAAGTTCATGTAAGAGGGCATGTTGGAAAAAGGAATCTCTGCTAATATATTTAATTTGTGAATCATCTATTAGCTCTTTACCAATAGGTTTAAGTATTTTTTCAAACTTTGCATCTATGACATTTCTGAATATAATGGTCTTGGCCCCTCTCTGTTCCCTCACCTTCTCATCATTTGGTAAAGAAGCTGCTATAGACTTTATCCCCGCATTAGCCTGTCCACTGTATTGGAGCACATAATATACTCCAATAGGGTTATGAGCTCCGATATTCTTCTTTTTGTAAGCATCAGGAATCGGAAGGGCTCTTTCAAGCTCCACAGCATATGAATCAAATATTTTTATATCTTGTGTTGCCTTAATATCAGTCATGAGAATTATACCTTCATATCCTGCCTTGTATCCAAACAACATGTCATCGTAAGTCTCATAGGGTGCTATTACCGCATCTAACAGATGGTCTTTTAGTTCGAGCCATGCTATATCTGATTCGAAATACTTATCATTTAGTAATGCCTCTGCCCTCAATTTCAGATATCTTTTTAGGCTCTCATTTTGTGTAAGCTCAGACGCCTCAAGCATGATCTTTGAGATTGCCTTTACATCTGCTTCGTACTCCTTATGATAGAAAACGGCATATAGCCAATTCTTGTTATCCCTCTTGACCACTGTAAATGGGGAGGTAAGATCATCTTTCTTCTCAGGGTGAACTTTAATAAATGTGTCAAATTCCTCTTTCGACATGTCATCAGGATAAAATCCACCTCCAAGCGGCCTTATATAATCTCTGAAAAATGATCTGTGTTCATCTGTCCGGTCAAAAGGCCCATAATGGATGTTAAAGAGTTTAATAAGCTCTTTATTTTTACTCCTCTTAATCTCCTCAAGTACCTCTAAATTTTTCGAAAAATTCTGCCTTAAAAATATCTTATCAATGTAGGGTCCAGTTTCCATGAGCTTTAAAATACACTTCTTTTCAGAGTCAGGAAGGTTCTTAATACTTACCTCAGACGTATAGAAATCGAATTTTCTAAGTAAATTCTTCATATCCATTGCAAAAATAGACCATGGTACAAGGAAAAATATGTATATTGAATAAATAAATTTCATGACATATGACCTCCATACACTACCTGGTTTATACATCATTAGTTTACATTGTGCAACATTAAACAATCAGAAGCAGTTCATAGTTTGATCTCTTTATCGCCAAATATGTTAACCTTGAAAAAAGTAATTAAACTAATTGAATGTTTGTTTCTCTATTTTTCCTCTTTATTTACTCTTATCTCTGCAAAGTGTCATTTTTTATCTGAAAAATAATGTACATTTTAATTTCAAAGCGGCTAACTGAAAAAATTCTCTTGACAATCCAATAGGTAATTTGATAAGAAAGAATTTTGTAAGAAGAGTAATTAAACTACTGGTAGAAGAAGGAGTGATTTTTGAAAAATAGTAGATACACGATATTTTTTATACCCGATGATTCTCCAAAGAGATATCAGTTTTCAATTAGTAAAAAAAGTATATTAGTGGGGTTAGGGGTATTTTGTGTTTTGGCGATATTATTTTTCATCGTGGTTATCCACTATGCCTTTCTTCAAGACATGGCATGGGAGAATCTTCACCTTCGGGCAGAAAATAATAAATTATCTTCAGAATTAAAGGATTTATCAGCCGAAACAAAGAAGTTAGCTGAGGCCTTAAATAAGGTGGAGATATTTAAAAACAAGATAAAATTGATAGCAAGTATCAACGATTCAGATCGTAACCTATCTATTGGCCCTATTGGTGATATGAATAAGGAGAATATAATAAATTTGCCTTCTCTTGAAGACCTTTCATACCTCAACAGCAAAACAAAGATGATGAGACTTTCGATTCTGAGAAGTAGAGTTGAGCTTTTATCTGGAGAAATAGAAATTAACCAGAAGGAGATGGAAGAGCTACATAAATACTTTGAAGAGCGCAAGGAGATATTGAGGAGTACCCCTGCAAGGTGGCCATGCTATGGATGGATAACATCAGAATTCGGATTCAGATACGACCCCTTTACTGGAGAAAAAACATTTCATAGAGGCATCGACATCGCAACAAGTATCGGTGTTCCTGTTATTGCACCTGCTGACGGGACTGTAGTCTCAACTGGTTTTAATGCAGGGCTTGGGAATGAGATAGTTATAGACCACGGACTTGGTATTGTTACCCTGTATGGACACTTGAATGATATAAAAGTGAGAGCCGGCGATAGAGTAATTAGAGGTCAGACCATCGGGACAGTAGGTAACTCCGGAAGGACAACGGGCCCACACCTGCACTATGAAGTTATAGTAAATGGTATAAATGTAAATCCAAGAAAATATATAATCGAGTAGATAAAAATATCAACTAAGCCTTAAATCAGAGTTGACATATTTCATACATTAAATGACTAAGAGGTAACTAAGTGTACCTAGGAATAACCTATGAGTGCTTTTGTGTATCTCAAAAAGCCAATGCTCAATTTACACCGCAAAAACATGTATTCTACATCAGTCATTAAAAATCCACATTAACCCATTATTAACTTTGACTACCCCTTACTTAAGGGATATAATTAATAATTAGTATGAGGATGAAAGCGCTTTACATTATACTTCTTCTAACAACAACTATATTAGTGCATTGCTCTGTTGACTATTCTATACTTGAAGATAGATTCTGTAACTCCCAAAATCAATGTATTGAAGGATACAGATGCGATCTAAAAAGTGGAAAATGCATAAAAGCAAATGATTTATCGGATATTCCAAGCTTGGATATCAAAATAATCGATATACAAATTACAGACATAATACACTATGACACTGAACCCGAATATGACATTAAAGAAACCACTATGGATAGCATAACTTATGACAGTAATGAAAATTATGACAATTTTAACACTGGAGACACAAAATACGTAGATGCGCTATCTGATGTCGAAATCTGCAACGCTGGAAATCTAATCTGTAAAGACAGTAACCTTTACATATGCGATGAAAGCAACAACTTAGTTTTGAAAGAAGAATGTAAAATTGGATGCAAGAATGATCATTGTATGGAATGCCTTCCAAATGAAAAAATATGTGCTGATGATGAAAATATAAAAATATGTACTCAAGATGGAATATACATAAAAGAAAAATGTAGTTATAAATGTTTCAACAATCAGTGCGTAGTCTGTCTGCCCTCTGATAAATTCTGTAATGATAACAGAGCCATAAAATGTAATCCTATAGGGACAGAATGGGAAGAGATTGAGTGCACAATCGGATGTTCAGGCGGTGAATGTATGATATGCGAACCGGAAAAAGAGAAAAAATGTATAAACAATGATATCTACCTATGTAAACCCTCTGGTCTGGAATTTGTAAAAATGTTAAACTGTTGTCACGACAACAATTGTGTTGATGGACAATGTGTAATAACTGCACCTAGAGTCATTGACTATGATCCAAAAGACTGGAAGGTTGGCAGCACTGTCTATTGGAACATAGATGGTTGTTTCTTTGTAAAGGATGCCTCAAAGGTATTTATTGACTATGGAAATGAATGGAAGGAAATAACAGAATACAACAACTTCACCTACATATTCAGAAGTGAGACAAAAATCCAGATAAAAGTCAATGTTCAAACAATCATAGAATACAATTTCAAGGTCATCAATCCAGATGGGCAGTCATCACAACAATACCGCATAAAAAAACACTACTAAAAGCTCACATCTTTATTTTATCTACTTTTGTCCACATTCTATACACACATTTTTTTCTAATCTACCTAAACTATTTATACCAATCCCTTTCACCTTCAAAAGCTCATCGACTCTCTTAAATTTTC
This sequence comes from Deltaproteobacteria bacterium, assembly GCA_026416535.1. Classification (GTDB taxonomy): domain Bacteria; phylum Myxococcota; class SpSt-1050; order SpSt-1050; family SpSt-1050; genus SpSt-1050. The sequence goes on along the minus strand of JAOAFA010000059.1, from coordinate 92,583 downwards.
CATTTTTTATTCTATATTCAATAATTCTACTTGCCAATTCTTCTCCTATACCATCAATGCTTATTAGGTCCTTTAAGTTAGCCGTATTCATGTCTAATCTCATACCCAACAACAACCTTTCATAACCACTCATGTCATACTCATATACACTACAATCTTCATTAATTATGACTTTCTTGCCATATGATACTGAGATATCCCTAATTGCACACCCACATCTTTTGAGTACATTAAGACTCTTGGCGTCGACATACCTTCCTTTACAAAACAATGTCTTACAAATCCCAATACTAACAGGAATCTTGTAGTCACAGATTATATCATCTGAGTAATATAAAACCTCATTTGCCAGCGTCACTTTCCCGATTATCCCCACAATTACAGCAATGAATAGAAAGACAAAGAATGAAAATCTATTCATTCTTATCTAATTCAAATGTTTCGTGTAATAGCCTCAAAGCTAACTCAAGATAATCTCTATTAATAGCAACTGAAATCTTTATATCATTGGCATTTATGTAATTAATGTTAATCCGATTTTTAGCAAGGACTGAAAATATCTTAAATGCTACATCAGGAGATTTATATAATCCCGTCCCAACCACTGATACAACAGCTATGTTATCATCGTATTCCACAGAAGTCGCTCCACACTCTTTGGCAAACTTCTCCGTAATGATATAGGCTCTTTTTGCATCCTCTCTTAAAACAGTAAATGATATATCTGACAAACCATCTATAGTAACAATATTACTAATATCAAAAATCTGGATTCCGTTTTCGACAAGAGGGGAAAAAATTCGAGCTGCTACACCTGGTCTGTCCTGCACTTGGTGAATAGAGACCTTTGCCTTGTTTGGATCACCGATAATTGATTTTACGACATTCTTCTTCATTTGTCCTCCCGAAATTTTGGTGTATCTGTTTGGCTCATGAAAACTCCTGAATTCTATTTCTATATTCCAATCTTTCGCTATCATCAAATCATCAAGTTCAAAACTACTTGCTGTAGAAGAAAATATAGACAATATATTTGCTGCCTCATCATAATCAAGTTCTTTTATCAACTTTGCCTTAGACACATACTCTCTATTTGATGTAAAAAATAGCAAGTCTTCTCTATAATATATTACCTTATTTTGACCCAACAATTTGGCAAAAAGTATTGGTGTTATCCTATCGGTCCCACCTAGTATCATATCAATTTGACCTTTTTCATCAATCACAGATAAACCACTTACAAGCAATACAGTCCCCCTCTGTAAATTCTTCTCAATGAATTCACGATAAAAATCTGGTATTGTTGGCTCAGAAAATAGCTTTCTCTTGGGGATCTGAATCAAATTTTGATCAAACTCAATCGTATATATGCCTTTTGACAAAAGGGCGAACTTTAAGATTCTCGATGTGATATTCTCTGTGGGTCTATATAATTGGTTTAAGTCAGATTCCCTGTTCAGTGTATAAAACGCTGAAATACTTTCTTTGAGGCTTTCATAAAATTTTTTTATATACGGCACAATAATAATAAGACTCTCCTGGGAATCATAATGCCCTTTAATTATTTCTACACACCTCTTTATATTATCTATTGAATCAAACATCTTGTGGGATAACCTAACTATGGATATCTTTTGCATACTATTAGCCTTCCTCGCTCAACTGAAACATTACCCCCCATCTAACACCCCTCGTTGAAATCCTTATGTTATCTCTGTTTAAGTAGGTCATTATACTCCTAATTATCAATATCCCTGAGGGAAGGACATCAGCCCTTTCTGGTTCAAGACCAACTATTTTAGTTCTATCTACTCCCTTAATTTGAGATATAGTCTCAAAAAGTCCTCTAATCTCACCAATGTTTACTACTCTCCCTTCAATCAAATCAGGTTTATATTCGTTCATCCCTTCCAAAATAGCACCAACATTAGTTATGGTGCCCCCAACCACATACACTGCAGTAAAAGTTCCAATTACATCCATAGGTATATTCTTCTCCAGAATATCATAGATATACCCAGACGCCTTTAATATGCTATCCCTTGGATATATATCATACCCTGAGAAAAATTTTTCATAAATCTCAACTGCTCCAACCTTCAAACTCCTGGTAAATCTCATATCAGAATCCATACCAGCAGTAATCTCTGTCGAACCTCCACCTACGTCTATAACACACACATCCTTTGACGGATTCAAATATGAAACAGAATAAAAACTATAAAAACCCTCTTTTACTCCATCTATTATCTCAATATCACTTAAGCATGCACTCGATAACTTCTTTAACACATAATCACTATTTTTAGCACTACGTAACACCTCAGTAGCAATATACTTGACTTTATCAACACCCTTATTATGAATTTTCTCGGAAAATTCCTTTAGTGCACTTAAAGTTATTTCTACATTCTCTTCCCTAATTACTTTATCTTCTCCAAAACCCTTCCCAAGCCTTGTAATTCGTGATAACTCAGTGACATTCTTTATCTCTCTACCCTCTATATCTGCAATAGTAAGCAATACTGAATTTGTACCAATATCAACAACTGCTGCTTTCATCGCGATAACTCCTTTACTTTTTATTTTCAATTGCCTCCTTCATCCTTTTTAAGCCTTCTATGATATGTTCTCTAGAAGTCGCATAAGAAAGCCTAATGTACTCATCTTGCTCACCAACATTTTTAGAACCAAAACATGTTCTTGCAAGGACCGCAACCCCGGCATTATAAAGCAAGTAATCTTGAAGTTCTCTCGAGTCTTTAAAACCCAAATTTCTACAAGCCTCTGTAACATTAGGAAATACGTAAAATGCCCCTTTTGCCTTTAGACACCTTATGCCTTTAATATTATTTAGCAATTCAACTATCAGGTCCCTTCTCTCTTTAAATTCCTGTGCCATTTTATATGATTCTGTCTGATCACCCTTCAACGCCTCAATAGCAGCGTACTGAGTAAATGCAGCAGTGCAAGAATCCGAATTAATTACCATCCTAGTAACAACTTTGGCCAGCTCTTGAGGCATAATACCCCATCCAATTCTCCATCCAGTCATTGCATAAGTTTTTGAACACCCATCTACCACTATTGTCCTTTCCTTCATACCGTGAAGAGATGAAATACTCTCAAATTTTGAATCAAAAGAGAACCTATGATATACCTCATCTGACATTACATAAAAATCATGTTTAATAGCCAATTCGGCTATAGCCTCAAGATCAGATCTCGACAGTGTACCTCCGGTTGGATTGTGGGGCGAATTTATAATCAGTAACTTGGTTTTCTTAGTGATTAACCTCTTCAACGTATCTATATCAAAAGAAAATTCTTTTTCCTCAATAAGGGGTAGCGGGACAGGCTTACCATTTAAAAAATTTATGACAGATTCATATATAGGAAAGCCAGGATTTACATATATTACCTCATCACCTTCGTCCACCAATGCATGCATTGTATGAAATAATATAGGTTTGGCACCCGGAGTTACCACTACCTCAGCTGGATCAACCTTAACCCCCCTTAATTCAAAAGATTTTTGAGCTATAACCTCTCTCAATTCTAAAATACCATTAGCAGGTTTATAGTGAGTTTCATTCCTATCAATCGCATCCTTACCCGCCTTCTTAATGTTTTCAGGAGTATTAAAATCAGGTTCACCTATTGAAAAAGATATTATATCTTTACCTTGCGCCTTTAACTCATTAACCTTTGCAAGAACATCAAAGGCTGTCTCAGTTCCTAGTCTAGAAATTCTATTAGCAAACTTCATAAAAAACCTCCCTCAATTCTTAGGTATATAAATACAATCAAATAAATATCTTTTGGTCAACCAAAATAAATAAGTCTCAAGATATTATATTTTTACGCAATGTGTCATAAAAGACTTGCAAGCAACCTTAAATAATGTTAAGTAAAATTTTACTTATTCACATTAAAGGAGGTAAGATGTCAGGTATTTATGAAAAATTATCACCTCAGATGGGCGCAGGCTTCATTTTTGATAGAGCCACCGAAAAAAGATTTTTTACCCCCGAAGACTTTGATGAAGATACAATCCAGTTCAGAAATACTGCACAAGATTTTGTAATAAATGAGGTCATGCCAAACATTGAAAGAATTGATGAACACGATTACGAACTCCTAGTGAGCCTTCTAAAAAAGGCAGGAGAATTAGGTTTATTGATGTGTGACATCCCAGAAAGATTTGGGGGTGCAGAATTGTCAAAGGCTGCCTCTATGGCAATCAGTGAAGTAATTGGAATGAGTGGTTCGTTCTCAGTTGCACTCATGGCACACACTGGCATTGGCACACTCCCCATTCTCTTCTTTGGAAATGATAAACAAAGGGAAAAATATCTCCCAAAACTTGCAACAGGCGAGCTCTTAGGTGCATACGCATTAACAGAGACAGGATCGGGTTCAGATGCACTTGCAGCAAAAACTAAAGCAACACTTAGTGAAGATGGAAAATACTATATTCTTAATGGTAGCAAACAGTTTATTACAAATGCTGGTTTTGCTGATGTATTTACAGTATTTGCAAAAATAGATGGGGATAAATTTACGGGCTTTATTATTGAGAGAGGAACTCCTGGACTTACAATTGGCAAAGAAGAAAATAAAATGGGCATAAGAGGTTCTTCAACCTGTCCACTTATCTTAGAAGACTGCAAGGTCCCAGTGGAAAATATACTTGGAGAAATAGGGAAAGGACACAAAATAGCCTTTAATATATTAAATGTTGGCAGATTTAAACTAGGGGTTATATGCATTGGGGCCGCAAAAGACGTATTCAAGACATCTATAAAGTATGCAAAGGAAAGAAAACAGTTTGGTAAGCCCATAGAATCATTTGGCATGATTAGAGAAAAATTTGCCAACATGGCAATTCAAATCTACGCGGGAGAAACTGTTTCCTACAGAGTTGCTGGACTAATGGATAAGATCCTACATAACATCGACAAATCTGCCCCCGATGCCCAACAAAGGACAATAGAAGGAATCGAAGAATTTGCAATAGAAGACTCCATAATGAAGATCTTTGGTTCGGAAATACTCGATTATGTAGTTGACGAAGGAGTTCAAATACATGGCGGCTATGGATATACTCGTGAATACTCTGTCGAACGCGCATATAGAGACTCGAGAATAAATAGGTTGTTTGAAGGAACTAACGAGATTAATAGACTTGTTATAATCTCAACCATCATAAGAAGAATATCCTCAGGCAAAATCAATATCTCTGAAGTATCAAAGAGGATGATGGAAGAATTGAAAGATCCATCCTTAATAACAAGAGATATCAAAGACTCACCATTATCAGACGCAGTAAAACTCACCGAACTCACAAAAAGGGGATATCTATACCTGTTCAACAAATGCATTCAAAAGTTTGGCGAAACCCTTATCAAGGAGCAAGAATACATAAGGTACCTTGCTGATATTACAATAGCGATATGTGCAATGGATTCGGTATGTGGACGGGCACTAAACTCGATTGAACTTTTAGGCCCTCAGAGAGCTAAAATTCAAGTTGATATGGCCAATGCCTTCGTCTTAGAAACTTATGAAAAATCATTTTCAGAGTTACGCTTGCTTGCATCATCAATAACTTCAGGAGAAGAACTTGAAAAAGACATGAAAGTAATTAATATGCTATACACAACACCTCAATCAAACATTATTGCCTTGAAACGGTCAATAGCCCAATATTTTGTTGATAAGGAAGAATATAGATTATGATCATTATTTTCACCTAAGCTAAAAATCCTAGTTTTATCTACCAAAACACCAATACCTACCAAGGGCCCATATAGTCTTCTTGCATAAATACTATTTTAAAGAAAACTAATAACCTTGGCAGATTTTACACTAAAGTAATTCATTAACTATACTCTAGAGTTATGGTAAACGTTACGATAAAAAATAATTTGCCCTACTTACCAAAGTAAAAGTTCACATAGAGCAAGAAATTATTTACAAAATGGATTAGGATATACTTCGAGTGGGTAGCCTTTCGCTTCATTCACAAATTCACTTACTTGAGAACAACTGAACGGATCTATAATTAATCCCCCCTCATACTTCCTAGAAAGTGAGCTCCTCAAAAAGGTTGCAGACTGATACTGTGCTGATTCCCTAACACCCTTATTAACACTCTTAAGATAAAAAATATGTTCTGCTGGATAAAATTGATAATAGGCAGCACTAATTTTCTCTGAATGGTATGAACCTGAATGTGGAGAAGTGACCTGTGGAACGTCTTCAATTACTCTAAGGGCATCTACCTGTTCCAATTTCATAAAATATCCAAGCATTTCAGTTCCATTATGTGGAACTACCTCATCATTCTTAGCTGCCTGAATAAGAACATTTATATTAACGCCATTTTCTCTATTGTAAAGTCTTGAAAAATTCAAAACCTCTATCTCATCCACAAGAGTCTGGATTGATACTATGAATGGAAGATACATATCCTTAAGCTCCCATATATCTCCATTTTCAGAGAGTTCAACTGACAACAGCTTGTAAAATGCAGCTGCAGGCACATTAAACACCGACGCCTTAAAGTCACCTACCAGGCTAACAATAGAGATACCCAAAAAAGAGCCTAATGATTGAGAAGTAAAGAGAAGTCTTTCAGAATCAAAATCATCTATGCCATCACCAGATTTATTGACAATTACGGACCCATTTACATCCGAGATCGAAGGAACAACATCAATTTTAAGACCTTTTAGCATCTTATAAAAGGCAATAGTATCAATTGCAGACTGTCTTAACCAATTAACAGTAGTAAGCATGTCATCCACTTTTATAAAATCTAAGGAAGGAGTATCGCAATACACCCTTCCATCTTCACATCTGAGCTTCCCTGATCTCACACCATGACCAATCATATCAATTGCACCAATGGCAAATCCAAACGATGTAAATGTTCCCGCCAAGGCCAAAGATGTCTCCTTACAAACTTCAAAAGCGTGCTGAAAAATAACAAGAGGGAATGGAGGGATAATCCCTCTTATGAAATTATTTTTGGGCAAAATAATAATAAATTGAACTCGATTAGTCTTTACTGATTCATATGTCCTTTTGATTGGATCAAAATTGAGCCTGTTTCTCTCATCTAAGTAATTGGGCGAGTTATAATATCCTATAATTACAGAGTCCACATTTGAAAAATCATAATCATAAAATTCATCCACACTCTTTATATCTGCTGCACAAGGCAGATATCCTTTCATCTTATCCGTCAATCTACCTCCTTCATCTATTGGCTTGAAGACATCTATTATCTCTGGATTAAAGTCAGTCATATCATCAATGGATTTCTTAATCTCTCTTAATATGCTAACATTCTTACCAGTCCTAAATTTTGAAAACATAATAATATTTTTTCTGCTAATGTTGATTTTCTCTTCAAGTTCATCAAATATAGGCTCAAGTGACTTTCTATATTCTTCCAATCCGGGATACCTTGATTCAACAGATCTCCTCGACTTCACAGCCTCAAAGTTTTGAGTAGTTGATACACATTCCTCGCTTCCTAATGAATTATCATCTGTGTCTATTACTCTAACTTTAAGTCTTTCGGTAATAAAAAATAAATATTCTCTCTCCTCGGAAAGAATTTCTCTAACTAACACAAACAAAGAACCATTATCACTTGAGTGCATTTCTAAAGGAACCAAATGTTTCTCTATCTGCCTTTTATCCTTATGCTCAAACAAAGCATCCAAAGGTAATAAAAACACCGAATCCTCATCAAATGATATCTTGTTATACCTACTATTTACTATCGGAATCACTTTATATCTACCCTCAGGTTTAGACTGCACAACAAACCTTGATATCAAAAATGGATATGTAGGGAATCCGACAAGCTCGTTAATGCCATTTAAAAATACATCACCTGGATAATTCAATCGAATGTTAGTAGGACTTGTAGAATCTACTCTTACATAATAGTCATTAGGGAATGGATATAGTTCCGCAGGTAAAGAAACTTCGATCTTATTATAAGGGCCATAAATACCTACAACCCCACTTTCACACTTCAATATATCCTGATGTGCATCCCCCAAATTATTTACATCTAACACTTCTTCAACATCTAGAATATCATCAATGGATGCATCTACAAAATCTTCTATTTGCAAATCTTTGTCTCTAAGCGAGCATGATAAAAAGAGAAGTACACAGCAAATTATAAAATATCTGCCATAGTTGAGAAGACCGGTCATAGTTTAAGTAAACAAATATTAAAAATCATCTTTTTCCTTAGGTCTATTTTCAATAGCCTCAACTCTCTCTTCTATGAGTCTCCTCGTACGTTCAAAATTCTTGAGCATCTCTTTATTCAAAAAAACGACTCCTACTTTATCATCACACACAACTGCCATATTGTAATAGTTATTATTTGAGGACTTCATCTTTATACTCAACCTAGAGCATCTATTCTCTATTATCTTTGAATCAAATGGTATACTTTTTTCCATCTTCCCCATAAATGCTTTAAAATATCTAATTAATTCACTCTGACAAGATTTGTGCATAAACACTATAAATCCTATATTTATTATTGACTGTTCCTCCTTATTATAACACAGAGCTTTATCTTTAGTCAGCGCAATACTCTCAATCTCTACACCCTCACAGTTTCTATAATCATCCGAATCAGGTGTTGTATTTATAACATCCACTTTAAGTTTATCGAATAAGAGATCCACCGTATGGACATACTCTTCATGGTCAATAGAGCACCTTCGAGATATACTAAAGGCCTGATTGCTTTTTAGATCCTCTATTAAATACTTGTATACTAATCCCACGCCCTCATCAAACTGATAGGTATTATCTTTATTCTGTGCAAACAAGAAGCAAAATAATAAAAAGAACCTCATCACAGTCAACCTAAAATCTCATTAAGCTTCTCTTGAACAGAGGATACAATCTTCCCTTCAAAAGCCTTGAGAAGAAAACCGAGTGTAATCTCACCCTCCACAGAATTATCTGTTATTACAAACTGTCCCTTCGCACCAGAACCCTCAAATGAGACAGTGTAATCATTAACCCATCTATACTTCAAGTTAAACTTCTCAGCAAGTTGTGGGACTAAAGATTCAATCTTGGATTTTGCTATCTCTTTCCCCAGTGAATGACTTTTGGAAATCTTTGCCATATCTACCCTCCGTTAAGTAAGTTATTTTTATCACAATATACATCTCATTCTCTGAATTTCACAAATTTGTCGTCACAGAGATGAAGTGGGACATTTGCCCTACTTTTCCATTTTTTATCAAAATAGTTTTCGTCAGCATAGGCTGTAAGGACCTTCCCAATAAATACATATGACTCTCCTGCTTCAACCCTTTTTATCAGTTTGCACTCGAGGTGCGCAATGCATTTCTCTATTACAGGAGACTTGACCATCTTCCCTTTTTTTACCGTGAGTCCCATCTCCTGTAATTTGTCTATTCTTCTACCTGACAACGTCCCTGCCATCATAACCTCTTTTATCATCGAAAAGTCTGGGATATTGATTACAAACTCTTTTGAATCATTAATCAATTCTGAGGTAAACCACTCCTTTACTATACACACAAGCACAAGCGGTGGATTAACTGACACAGGAGTCATCCATGCACAAGCCATCACGTTTTCCTTACCCTTTCTTGACCTGCTCGTGACAAGTGCTACTATCTTTGGATGTAGTAATTTATATGTATGACTACTACTAACTTTTCTCTTCATTAAGACCTCCGAAACCACCTCACGAAATCCAATATTATACCATTTTTCAAATTAGTCAAAAAATCAGCCCTCACTTAAGATCACGCTCCAATTCAGATTTTATCCTATCTAATTTCTCCTGCTGTTTCTTAAAAAACTCATCTTTTGGAAAATCCTTTTGTGCCTTCTTGAGCAACTCCTCTGCCTCTTTTATCCTCACCTCTTTCAACAATTTAATCAATTTATTTCTATATAGCTCATAATCTGTCTTCTCCTGACCCGGTATTTTCCTGACCTTATATCTTAAACCATCATTCCTAACAATTCTTTCCTTTACTTCATCAGGGAAACCAATGTTGACAGGTTTAAAAAACTCATCCTTTGAGATCCCATCCACATACTTCACCATTAGCTCTTCAAACATCAATCTATATGCCGAAACCATCTTTGCTGTTAGCCTCTTTGAATATTCAGTAAGAAATTCTATTGCGTCATATGAAGCTTTCTTGTAAAGTTCTAAAGCCTTCTTCTCTACAAGACTCTGGTCCGACAAAAATTCACCCTCAAGTTGATTCTGTAACATCTTTACATCTCTATATGTATAACTATATCGTGGGATTACAAAGTTAGATACAGCATTGAGTACCCAAAATGCAGAATCCCAGCTGAACTTACTTATTGAACCAGCCTCTTTAGAAAATTCAAACGGTACTTCTCTACTCGAACAGTATATTGGGACATAAGTTGTGAAAAACGTATCATCCACACCAAACCATAATACACCACCTATTTCATCTGGTAGATTTGACCTTGACTGTGAGACAAATGAAAACCCTGTTTGATATGTAGAAATTGGTCGCTCGTTGAAGTATTCACTATCTTTATATTCCCAATATAACGGTCTAGGTCTGTATGGTGATTTATATATACCTGCACCAATGTCCTGGGATATATCCAGTTCTGTCCCTTCAAAATGATCTCTCATTAATTCAAATACATCTTTTACTGAGAGTTTCTTTTCAGGTTTGACATATAGAGGCATCCTCTCCGTAGTCTTACCCTGAATATATGAGATATATCTATTCATCTCAGGATTTACCCTTCTAAATACCGACCAGACCCTTGCATCTGCAACTCTTATTTTCTTAAACGTAAGAGGGTCATATGCATCAGCAAATGAAAAGTCCTCATCCTTCCCATTAAAATAACCCATCTTTTTTGCAAAACTTATAACATCGTTCGAATAAATCACATTCTGGCTATCATTAAGGGCAAATTTCGTAATTCTTGCCTGATTCGCATGAGCACTTATATAACCATCAGGAATTTTTACTGCAACCCATACTGCGCCCTTTTCATCACCCTTCCCGATCATCTCCAGAATCCACACCTCGTTCTTATCAGCAATGGAGAAGGATTCCCCCTTACTTGAATATCCATACTCGGAGACAAGCTCAGTCATAATCTTTATTGCCTCCCTCGCACTCTTAGCTCTCTGAAGCGTCACATACATCAGAGAACCATAGTCTATACCTTTCTCAGATTTTAGTTCTTCTCTTCCACCAAAAGTCGTCTCTGCTATCACGACCTGGAATTCATTAATATTCCCAATTACGTTATATGTTCTCTCTGCCTCTTTGATGTCAAGAAGGTATTTCCCACTGTCCCAGTCAAATATCTTCTTCGTTGTACCATAGGGATAAATTGCAGGTGGATAATGGTGGAGATAACCGTATAATTCAAATGAATCAGCAGAATAAGTCACCATTACACTTCCATCTTGAGATGCTCCTTTTGTAACCAAAATATTCGTGCAGGGATAGATGTTAGTTGAAAAAAACAAAATTCCAGTAAAAACAACAAATAAAAACTTAAACATGATGCTACTCCCTGAAAAAGACTGTACTAAAAATACCAATTTAAATTACTCAGTCAAGGAGAATAGTGATAATAAAAAGTTTCTCTTTCCAAATCAATCACTATATCCCTGTAATCCCATAAATAATACTTACTCATCTCAATAGTAATTCAAATATTCTTGCAATAGTAAACTAAATTATCTCCACATAGGCTTTATACCATCTTTAATTTACAATTTCTTTTATAAAAATATCAACCAAGATTCAGCACCCACAAAAAATATTCTTGATTTTTATGAAATTGTAAAATATAAACATACACTCTTTATGGAGGACGAAAATGGCAAGAAGATGTGAGATCTGCTCAAAAGGACCCATGGTCGTTAATAACGTCTCTCACGCAAACAATAGGACTAAATCTAGAAGCCTCCCTAACTTACAGAGAGTAAGAGCAAATCTCAATGGTGTCCACAAGAGAATTTTGGCATGCACAAAGTGCATTAAATCCGGCAAAGTAAAGAAGATTTAACTAATAATTTATATTATCTTTAGAGGTAGATTCGAACTTCTGACCTAAGGGGAGAACATTCTTTCTATCTCTACTCTTGTATAGAAAATTATAAATGCCATATGTTTGCAATACCCTTTTTACATAATTTCTCGTCTCTCTATAAGGGATCTCTTCAATGAAAATATCTAAGTCCACATCTTTATTTCTCTTCAACCACCTATCGACAGCACTCGGACCAGCATTATATGCAGCTATAGCAAATGGTAGCTGGTTGTTAAACTTGATCAAAAGCTGAGACAAATACCAACTACCGAATTGTATATTTATCTCTGGTATATCAAGCATATATACATCAAAGTCTTCCATATCAAAAGACTTTGCAATCAAACTACCAGTCCTTGGCATTATCTGCATCAATCCTTTAGCACCTGCTGGAGATACTGCCGTTGGTCTAAAATGGCTCTCCTCCCTCATAATAGCAAGTATGAGTAATGGATCAATCTGATTCTTTTCGGCATTCTGAATAACATAATCAAGGTATGCCAAGGGGAACATTTTCTTCCAAAATCTTATCTCACCCATAGATGGGCGATAAAGCATCTTTTCTACGAAAAAACCCCTTAAAATTCGCATACTCCCGTTGTAATCTCCAGCTTTATGTTTTATACTCGCTAAAAAATATAACACCTTATAATCATTGTTAAGTTTTATATTTATATAATTTAACTCTCTCTTAGCATATCTCTCTAAACCTACTCTTATTAGTTGTAATGCCTTATTAATCCTTAAAAGCCCCTCCTGAGCCAAAATAAATCTCTCAGGTTCCTCTGATATCGATAGACTATCTGCCTCAAGGCTATACAGGGTTTCAAACTCTGGGAAAGCCACTTCCTCACCATAAAATTCCTTTAGCCTATTCTGAGCCATCAATGAATAGTAATTAAGAGGAAAATTCTCAATAAGATTAATAAAATGTTCTTTTGCCTCATCTTTTTTACCCAGTAAAAATGCCAACTTGCCAAGAAAGTAAATGGAGGCAGGTTTCTCTCTTTCTGTATTAGGAGCAATTCTCTTTATCTCATAAAAGTACCTATATGCCTCATCATACTTTTTGTATTTATACAAATTTATTCCTAAAAACCAGAGCGCATCTAACCTTTTTGGAGACCTCTTATATTTACTGACAAACTGTTTAAATCTGGCTATTGCCTCTTCATACTTTCCATCGTTATATCTAAGCCAAATTGAGAGATATCTTGCCTCATCAGCATACTTTGATCTTGGGTATTTCTCAGCAAGTTCCTCATAAAGTCTTATTGCCTCGCTGTTATCAATCCTCCTTTTCTCCAGTTGAGCAAGTCTATAGAGCAAATAAGCCTTGACATCAGCTCCATAATAACTATCCTCAAGCAACTCAATATAAAGCTCTCTTGCCTTGTTGTTCTCTTTAAGATTGGCATAACAATCTGCCATCTTTAACTTAATCTTCTTTCCTATCTCAAAAGATGATTTATAATCGCCTCTCTTAATAATCTCTTCTACCCTTTTGTATTCCTCAAGTGCATTCTTAAATAACTGCTTAGAGAACAATTCATCAGCCCTCTTAACCCTTGTTTGTACATCCAAAAAGAGCTTCAGGTCTTTGGTCAAAATGTCATACACATCTGTGGAAAAAACTGATAATGGATAATCTACATAAATCCTCAACAAAACTTCTTTTGCATTTTGATTATCACCAATTGCTAAGTAAGCCTTTGCAAGATTAAATAGCAAAAATTCATCTAAAAAAGGGTTATCATTGGACATATCTTTTTTCGTAAGAAGCATTGATGCCTGACTAATTATATCCCTATACCTATTTTGAGCTATATACATGTCAAGCCTCAAAAGCTCGATATCAAACAGGAGTATGGTAGAAGGATACTCTTTAGAAGCAACTTCAAGCATTTTTTCTAATATGTCATACCTACCAAGCTTGAAAGACGAATATGCAAGAAAGTAAATCTTATAATCTTCAAGATAGGGAATATAAATAATACTCTCAAATAGCCTATATGCCCTTTCATAATCTTTTAAATAAAGGGCTGAAACACCCGCTATAAATAATGCGTAATCTCTTAATTCAGGATTTGTAGATACAACCACATAATCCTCCATTTTTCTCAACGCACTTTCATAATCTTCAATCTTATAAAAATAATAGCCCTCTTCAAATAATGCATCGTTTGATGAGATATTGAAGGAGATATTTATATTTACTACTTTATCTGCATAATTTATGAAGTCTCTCTCTTCCTCGATTTTATAATCAACTAATTCATGAGGTAAGGCCTCAGATATCCATAGCATTCCTATAAAAAGGGCTTTAATAATTTTCATACGCTAATTTAAAAAATGAAAATCAATTCTTTTGCGATTGAAGTTCCTCAATCTTTCTCTTAATAACCTGACTATTTGGTTCAAAAGCTAATGCGAGTTTTAAATTTTTAATTGCATCATGGAGCCTATTTTGCATTATATCCACAAGCGCCTGATTATAAAGTTTCTTTGCCTGGGGAGAATTGATATCTTCTTTAATCTCTTGTTTAACCTCATCCTCTCGATATCTGATATCTCTCCCAGTCTCACTCATTGAAAGCTGCTGATCATATCTCTTTCGTTTTTCAAAATCTCTTAAGATCATGTAAGCCTCTGTAATAAGCTTTGAAATCTTAAGAACGCGATTTTTTAACTCTTTATCTGTCAGATGGATAAAATTATCAGGGTGAAATATTCGCGTCTCCCTATAATATGCCTCTTTAATTTCAGACGCACTTGCCGTCCTGTCTACCTTCAATATTTGATAATAATCCATTTCATCAATTGCCTCAGAAAGTATGATAATTTCTTCAGGTGTTATACTAGACATTTATAACCTCCAAAATCCTAATCTTTAATCTCAGGAAGATTACTTCTATCTCTCTCAATTATGACTTCCTCTGCCAAATCCTGCGAGATTGCAACTTCCTCAGCCGATAATCCTGCATTCAAATAAATGGTTGTAGACTGCTCAGCCCCTGTCTCAACATCTCTCGCAGACACATTAACAATGCCATCGCTATCTATATCAAATGAGACTTCGATAGTTACTGCACCCCGTGGAGCTATTTTAAAACCAGAAAACTCAAATTCACCAAGTAATTCACACTCATCTGCTTTATTTGATTCCCCTTGTAAGACTCGTATCCTCACCCTATCCTGATTATCTCTCGAAGTTGTGAATTTTCTCCTTCTCTCTATTGGTAAAGGAGAATTTCTCGGTATTATTGCCTCAGTGAATCCTCCTACTGTAGCAATTCTAAGAGTAAGCGGTGTGACATCCAAAAGAAACGTAGATTTTTTCTTTTCATCCAACAATGAATTTGCCTGAATCGCAGCACCTATAGCTACAACCTCATCAGGATTTATTCCATACAATGGCTCTTTTTGAAAATAATAACGAACATAATCTCTTACAATTGGAAGTCTTGTAGGCCCTCCAACCAATATTACCCCTTGAATATCACCTATAGTTAAACGCCCCGTCTGGAGTGCCTCATCGCACACCTTAAAAGTCTTCTGTAAAATAGGTGTAACCATATCCCTAAATTGTTCGGATGTAATGACTGTATGAAAATCTCTGGGTTTAGAATCAGCACCCATAAATAGATTCTTAATGTATACATCTACTCTATCTTGCATACTAAATCCTATCTTTGCCTTCTCAGCATGATCTCTTAACCTCTGTAAAACCTGTTTATCCTGGGTAGGATCAAAGCCATATTGTGCCTTAATCAGGGATATAAAATGTTCTAATATTTTTAAATCCATGTCATCTCCTCCCAAATATGTATCTCCGGCCGTAGAAATAACTTCAAATATATCGTTCCCTATATCCAGTATTGAAATGTCAAAAGTTCCACCACCAAGATCATAAACAGCAACTTTCTGGGATATACCCTTGCCAAAACCATATGCAAGAGCAGCAGCTGTGGGTTCGTTGATAACACGGATCACATCCAATCCTGCAATCTTACCTGCATCCTTGGTCGCATGTCTCTGATTGTCATTAAAAAACGCTGGGACAGTAATAACTGCCTTTTTAACCTTCGTCCCAAGAAAATTTTCAGCAATTGTCTTCATCTCCTTTAGTATAAATGCAGATATCTCTGGTATAGAATACTGCCTGCCGTTTATTAATATCCTAACAGAAGAATTTGGTCCTTCAACTATTTGATATGAACACATTGCCCTTGCCTTCTTAACTTCCTCTGAAAAAAAATACCTACCGATAAGTCTCTTTGCTGAGTAAACAGTGTTTTCAGGATTACTTATAATTCTTTTTTTAGCCTCGTTACCGACAATTATTCTATCATTATCCAAAAAAGAGACTACGGAGGCGTGTATTCTCTCACCCCATTCATTCGGTATAACTGTAGGAACTCCATCAATCACAGTAGCCACACAACTATACGATGTGCCTAAGTCTATTCCTATAACAGGCTCTTTCATATTTCCTCCTAATAATATGGTTTAGTTAAACTAAAACAAATTTTTATTTTTGTCAATTGAGCCCCTTGAGAGTTCCTAATAACAAAGCAAAAAATTACATACAAATACTGGCATTAATTCATATCATTGTATTACAGAACTTTTCATTATACTCTCATTACATCCATGGAACCCTTTTATTTTGCCATCTTGCCTCTACCCAGAATTTAGATATAAACACCAATAACCTTTTTTATTAATTGCATGACTCCGCATGGTAAAAATACCCCCCCATAGTAATCTCCAATGACAGACAACGTTACACTAAATATCCTAGATCTCTATCAATAAAAAATTACCCGCTAAATAAATACATTTGATAACCTTCAAATGATATAGTCCTATTAGAATCTTTACGAAACATAAATCATCACAATAATGTAATAAGGAGGAATAGTTATGGAGTTTTTTGACGTAATAAAAAAAAGAAGATCAATAAGGTCATTTAATTCTAAAGAGGTCGACCCCATTAAAATTGAGAATCTCATAAAAGCCGCTTTTTGGTCACCCTCATTTGATAAGGTCAAGGCAATAAATCTATTCATAATTAGAGAAAAAGATACTATCAAAAAATTAGCAACTTCAACTCCATATAGCTCTGTACTACGAGCTACCAATACCATAATATTAATTGGTTACGATTCTGAAGTAGGAAATCATTTTGAAGTAGATACATCTATGGCAGCAATGTCCATAATGCTCACCGCAACAGATATGAACTTGTCTACATGTTATGTACAGATTCATAAAGAAAGCGGACCCTTTGGCGATGCCGAAGCCTACACAAGGAATTTAATCTCAGCTCCAGATAAAATCAAGATCTTGGGAGCCATAGCCCTTGGATATACCGATCAGCGGGAAATAATACCTCATACCGAAAGTGAGATCATAAGGAAAAATGTTCACTATAATCTCTATGGAATACATTAATTAATTTTTGAAACCTTTTATTTTGATTCACATCATAATATAGAGTATGTTATATCAGTTGAAAGGAGGATACTAATATGGAAAGAAAAGGAATAGTAACGATGAAAGGTAATCCCCTTACGCTATTAGGAAATGAGATAAAAGAAGGTCATAAAGCACCTTATTTTATCACCCTTGATAAAGACCTAAGGGAGGTAGATTCAAGAGGCTTTTCCGGGAAAAAAATAGTTATAAGCGTTACACCATCTTTAGACACGCCAGTGTGTGACCTCCAACTCAAAAGATTTAATAAGGATGCCTCAGAATTTGATAACGAGACAATTGTATTAAACATTAGTGTAGACCTTCCTTTTGCGATCGCCAGATTTTGTAATTCAAATGGCATTGATAGGGTGCTCACACTTTCTGATTATAGAGATGTAGATTTTGGGACTAAATTTGGAGTGCTCATAAAGGAAAATCGACTTTTAGCAAGGTCTGTATTTATTATTGATAAGACAGGTATGGTCAGCTATAAAGAAATTGTCCCAGATATTACTCAACACCCAAATTATGAAAGGGCAATATCTGAACTTAAAAAACTAAAATAGTAAGGAGGTTTAATATGTATTACACACCAAAGGATTATTCAAGACTTATCGGTATGAAGGGATTCTCTGAGACGCTACTAAAAAATCATTTCACCCTCTACCAAGGTTATGTAACTAACACGAACAAAGTCCTTGAGTCTTTAGAGAGGCTTGCAAAAGATAACCAATTCTCAACGCCAGAATTCGCAGAGCTTAAGAGGAGACTGGGGTGGGAGTTTAATGGCATGCGACTTCACGAATACTATTTCGAAAATCTGGGTGGAGATGGAATCCTAAAACAAGATAGTAAATTATATAAGAAAATAACAGAGGACTTTGGTTCTTACGAAAATTGGCTAAAAGAATTCAAGGCAACAGGGACCATGAGGGGAATAGGATGGGTTGCGCTATATCAGGACCAATTAAATGGTAAATTAATAAATTTCTGGATAAATGAACATGATGTCTCTCATCCAGCAGGAGCAAATCTGATTTTGATAATGGATGTTTTTGAACACGCATTTATGCTTGACTATGGTTTAAAAAGAGCTGACTACATCGAGGCATTTTTCTCAAACATAAATTGGGCTGAGGCTGAAAAAAGATTAAAATAACTCTCTCTATTCTGTTTAACTTCTGTAATAAAGGTTTTCGCAAATTTTTAAAAAAAGTTCCGCGGACATTCTATAATCGAATCTGCTCTTTACCCTCTGGTGAATTAGATAGCGCATTTCGTTTTTGATATTTTTAATAGATGAAAAAATTATATCAGCTGTTTTTTCAATGTCAGTTACATCTACTATAAAATCACCATATTCAGATACATTGATTAATTCAGAGGCTGGATAACTTTTGTAAGTTAAAATATATGTCCCACATGACTGAGCCTCATATAGCATTCTAAGTGAGGAATCTTGACCACCTTTCAGGAGGATGAAGATATCCATTACATTGTAGGCATCAACAAGCGTATTTTCATCAACAAAACCAGTAAACACGACATCTGTCTTGCCCAGTCTTTTATATGCATACCTATAAATATCATAAAATGTTTCTCCAGAGCCTACCATCAATAGCTGAGAATTATCAACCCTTTTTTTCAAAGCAAAAAATAAATCTATTAATTCTCTATGCATTCTCCCTTTTTGAAACATTCCAACATATCCTACAACAAAAGAATCTTTATTTAATCCAAATTTGTCCCTCAATGTACTTCTAAAGACTGGAATAAACACATCGGTGTCAACACCAGCTGGTAACAGAAAAAATTTGTCCTTCATACAACTATATTTTTTACTAAACTCTGCATATATATCACAATCATAGAATACAAAGATATCCGTATTTTTGTAAATAGATTTATGAATCCAGTCCGATCTCACCTTTTTACTATGATAAAACCTAACAACTCTTGGCTTACTATTAACGTCTCTTAATGCTAGATAGCTCACAAAATGATCATTAGAAAATGAAGTAATTACAAAATCAGGCTTAATATCCATCACGACAGACCTAAGTCTTAAAACCTCTCTACATTTATTTATGAGCTTATTTTTATGAGATATAGATATATCATTTAGCAAAATTGCTCCTGCCTTTTCAAGGCAAGAATTTAAGTTACCAACTCTGTTTTGGTCAGCTATCGCTAATACCTGATGACCACATTTGACAAGGTACCTTAATATATTAAATGTTTGTGCTGCCTGCCCTGTAAGTGTTGAGGTTGAAAATAAAAACAAAAATATCATTTTTTGCGTTGCTTACATAAAAAATTACTGCATTGTTCACAACACACAAAATAATTCTTAAAAACCTTTGCTTTGCCCTCTGGCATCTTGAACAAGATACCAGAGACGCTCTTTCCAGGATACATCTGATATGCCTCATTAATAGAGACTATAGAATTCTCTGAACCAAGCAAATCTAAGATCACTTTCTGGTACGAAAGATCTATATCACAATAACCTGGTGAATATGGCGCAGAAACCAATAAACCCTTTTTACCCTCTTCTATTTCAATGTATTCTATTAAAAATTCAAGCAAAGCCTCTACATATACAGATCCATACGCATCAGCTACTTGTGCCATAAAAAAGGAACCTCGAGAATAAAGAGAAGCAACTTCTTTTTCCAACAAATCACCTATAGTAGCGATGAATATATATACTGACACTGCATTTTGTGCTATCCATGAGAGAACAAAAGATTTAATAAAATGGTCACTTATGGATACTCCCTCTTCACTAAACTCAAACTTTTTAAACTCATTATAAACAACATAAGGACTTACTAACTTAATAAATATACCCTCTGAATTATCAATGTCCCTTATTATATTTTTGGGGACTTTATCCAACTCTTTTATCCCTAAATACTCATATAGAACACTTCTCTTTACATATTTTGCTATCTTATCCCGGGTAGGGTATATTATCATCAATCTTCCATTATATGCGGACGGAATTGTAAATCTATATTTTCCTCAAAGCTCTTCCATAGATTGCCCAGATTATTTGCAAAGACCAGTATGTCTCTCTTCCCACCTAATTCATCCATGAAAAATTCTGGCAATAAAGCTATTTGTTCAAAATCAAGACCTTCTATCTCCTTCCTATACTCTTTCATTTCGGGCAACAACTCAATAATGACCTTTTCTCTCCCATCCTCTAAACTCAGGTACACAAGCTCTAATATTAACTCTCGAACCAGACCGCTACCCCAAAATGATCTATCAATACAGATATAGAATCTTTCAATATGCCTAAAATGATATTCTCTAAATTTCTTTGAAATGCCTATTCCAACCACTCTTCCTCTGCAGAATGCCACAATCACGTTATTACCTTGCTCTATTAATAAATCAAACTCTTTTAAGACATCTTCCGCATCCTTGTGCGCCCAAAAAAAGACCCTATCACAAACTCCCTGATTAGATAAAAATGATATTATCTCTTCTTTGTCCTCTTTATTATAATTCTTTATCTCTATTCTACTGAGATCATCTAATGTGATAATCTTGAAAATGTTTCTCACACTCTCCTCCTCTTAATAAAATATACTTAATGAAATCCCTCCACCATAACCAAACCCTGACATTGTGAATCCAGGATACCCTGGATTTCTACTCTGAATACCTTCTAAGTTCTGATCCTCATCAATTACTGGATCTAAAGCATCTTTGGTCTTTCTATTTATTCTCTCTTCGAAAAACATCAAAAGGACATATAAATCAAGACGCAGTTTCCATCCTTCATAATTCCATATAAATCCATTTCCAAGAGTGACATAATGTACATCAGTATCCGCGTAGTTCGTACGTCCATTTTGCTCAGGAACAGGTGTAGGTTTAAATACATAACCACCTCTCAACAGCCAGGAATCAGTTAAAAGATGCTCTACCCCAAAGTGGGCAGAGATAATATCCTTAAACGGAACAACAGGTTTCCTATTATGCGAATCCCTATAATCTGAGTATTCCTCATATACTAAATCGGTGGTAGCTAACCAATTAGAATATCTAACTGAAATCGACCCCGTATATTCATTTGGAGTAAACTGAAAAAGAAAAACCTCCTCAAAAACATTTGGCTCACCAGGCTTCGTAAGTCCACGCACCTCAGTGTAAGATCTAGATACAATCTTAAAGTAAGTGCTTGCTCTATAAGAGAGTCCAATAGACAAGTTATCCACTGGTCTATAGAATATCCCGGCTACCGGAAACAACTTTATCTTCTCTTCCGCATTAAGATTCAGATACATTTGATCTGTTCTTATAATTGAGGGAAGGTATTGATACGATGGCGCAAAAGAGTTAATTTTCATAATTGTTCCTGCACCGATGCTAAAGTTACTTAAAACTCTATATGCACCTGCCAAATATATTGACTCTCCCTCTGACCTAACACCATACAATTCCGGATAGATCTTGTTAGAAAAGTAATGTTCCCTTTCATCAGGAAAATAACTCTTTTCAAGATGAATTCTATTTGTTGGCAAATAGATCCCAAAACCAAATGCAAAATTATTAAACTTTAAATCATGTTTGCCACTGAGATATAAACCATACATATTTGTCACACCACCATACTTGTCCCCACTACTCCCTTCAAACGGTACTATATCAATGTACATATCTGTAAGTGTAGTACCTAACATCAAGTGGTTTTTTATCTCTATAAGAAGGGCTGCATTATAAAAAACAGCAGAAGAATCATTACTGGCAGAAGCACCTGTATTTCCCATTGAAATACCTCTTGCGCCAAAACCTATGACGTCTGAACCTGAACTCAAAACCACAGATGAATTAATCATAAGAAGGATCACACTATAAAAAACATTTTTCATAAAATTAAAACCTTAAGCCAAACAAGCTTCTTTATATATTTTTAGGCACAGCATGTCAAAAAAATTCAACCTTTTAACACAGCGAGTGGCTGCATTACTGCTACAACTTTTGCAATTTTTGCACCTGTGACTACCTTTATTACTTCATCTATATCCTTATATGCCGATGGTGCCTCTTCTTTAATTGTCTTTCTATCTTCACATATTAGATATATATTCTCCATCGATCTCCTAAACTCCTCATCAGAGATAAGTGAAGAACCTCTCTTACCTCTCCTACCTATGCCCGAAGCAGCAGTTCGACTCATTACTCGCCCAGCCCCATGATTCACTGAATACAAAGTCTCAACAGATTCCTCTGTACCAACTAAGAGATACGATTTTGTTCCCATAGAACCTGGAATCAAAACGGGCTGTCCGGTATCTGCAAAAACAGTATTCTTCATCTTAGACAAAGGATAGGCACGAGTAGCTCCTTTCCTATGAACAAGGAGCCTCTTATTATCCACAACTTCGTATTTTGCTATATTGTGGGGAACATCATAGAGAAGACTTATTTTAGTCTGCCTACTCGCTTTAGATATAACATCCATAATTATTAATGTCATAATATGTCTATTGACAAATGCAAAATTTGCCGCCGCATACATAGCCCTCATATAATCATTACCTTCACGGTCACTTAGATGTAGATATGCCAAGTTATTGTTTGGGAATATAAGATTTTTCCTCTTACAATAAGCAACAGCCAGCTTCATATAAGTATCACCGATCTCATGACCTAACCCCCTTGAACCACTGTGAATCATTATAGTCAACTCATCCTCAAAAATACCCCATCGCTGAGCTATGCCTGGTTCATGAATACTAACCACTCTTTGAAGCTCAATGAAATGATTTCCTCCACCTAAAGTAGCAAATTGATTATATCCCCTCTCTAAAGCCCTCTCAGGAACAGACTCAGGATCTGTAAATAATGCACCTCCATCCTCAATATGTTCTCTAAAGCTCTCATAGGATCGTCCCTCAAACAAGTAAGCCAATTCAGAATATTTCTTAGAGAATGACTTCGATGATACCACATCGTATAAACCAGCCACTCCTGAAGAGAGGATCTTTTTCAATTCCTCACTTTTAAAGGCTATATTATGTTTACCTTCTCCTAATGGAATCTTACTATGAATCCTATGAGCTACATCCTTTATAATAATTTCATCATATCTAATACCAGTAACGAGCATACTCATTCCACAGTTTATATCATATCCTACAGCTGATGGAATCACTGATGTCTCAGAGGCAGCAACTGTTCCAATGGGTACTCCAAAACCAATATGTATATCAGGGGTACAAAGTACACTGGATATAATGGGGAGAGAGGCGGTATTATAAAGCTGATTTATTGCCTCCGACTCCAGATTAATATTCTCACTTGCATAAATATGCGCATCTGTAATCATCTCTCCTTCTTTTAAAAGTTTTAATCTAAAATTATCTATTCTCACAAGTTTCATAGATACGTAATACCGTGACCAAATTTCAAATGCTTACCTTTTAATCCATAATCAGGCTCAAAATTATTAAATATAAGTACTACTGTAGAACCAATAGCAAAATATGCTAATTTCTCCCCTTTTGATATCTCTATTGGGCGCTTATTCAAGTCTACCTCCCCATTCACAGTATTGTATTGAATTATTTTATTTGATGGCACAATATTGCCGACTCCCATGGCTGCAATCATACATACACAGATTTTCAATCTATCATTTTTGATAAACACATTATAACGTTCATTAATGCAAAGAATATCCTTTTTATGAGCTATCATATCATCAAACACCGGATACAGGTCACCCCTAATATGACTAACTTTATAAATCTCACCATCCACAGGAGAATGAATCCAATGATAATCAGAGGGACTTAAATAATGCACTGTAAAATAACCTTCTTGTATATCTCCCAAAAAGTTCTCACAAGCCACAAGATCTTTTATCGAGAGCATCTCGCCTTTACATTCGAACCTATTATTAGATATATTCCCACACTCAGTCAAAATACCGTCAACAGGTGCTACTATAATTTTGGAATCAATTGTTCGTACCGATGGTTTCAATTCCCTTATAAAAAATTGATAAAGAGTTCTATAATGTTCAACCGAATAAAGCATCTCATCTGTATTTACTTTATATTTTTTAACAAACCAATTAATTAGTCGCCTCTGAAGATATTCATTTTCAATCTTAGAGATCCACCCTATAAGCTCTGTTATCATCCTCCTAGGAACATACTTTAGAACATACAAAAGGAACTTCTCCATAAATCACCTTCTCAAACAATCCGATGGTTGCCCAGCCTTTCTTGCCTCCTCCAAAACTTTGGATATCTCCACATCAAACCTATTAATCAATTGAAGAACTTCATTTTTTCTTGCATTAAGAGTTCCAAACTCTCTTGCAGGTCCCTCGGCAATCTCTCTTTGTTTCTCTTTGGGAATATCTGGTGAAACTGCTATGTGATAGACACCATCTTTTTGAACTATCTTGTATTCAGAGCTAATTTTTGCAAGCTTTTTATCGATCTCAGCGAGTTCTTCCTGGTAGGGTTTCATCTCATTCTTTATATTCTCAATACGTTCATTATAGCTATTATCACATCTTGATACCTTAAACTCAGACAAAGAAGTTGTAGGGACATTCCTTACTACCACATCAGTCTGTTCAGATCTAATAGGTGCCTTTGTTTCCCCCTGTAATTTCTCTTTTGCAAGCTTTGATGAGGCCAACTTAATTCTCTCATTAACTACTTCCGTTTTATATTCCCTACTCTTAAGTTCAATATATATATCAAGCGCCTCTTTATACATATTCAACTTCAAAAATCCCTCGGCCTTCATAAATAACTCTTCACTATCCTCTTGTTTTTGACAAGATGCGAAAGATAGAAATATTAAAAAAACTACACCTAACTTAAACATATCGACTTCCTCCTACTCAAATAACGTTATATTTTCAATCAAATCTCTACACCCATATTCAGGCTCATAATTAAGCCTCTTTCTTGCCTTGTCTATAGATACAAGGCAAGGGAATGACAATATATCAATAAGTTCCTGATTATACAACTCTGATCTAGAAATAAATTTTAAACATTTAAACACGCCCCTTGAAAGACTTTCAGGTATATATATAAAAGGCCTATTCATACAAACAGCGAGCTCACTTAGCCTTATTGTATCCGATGAAGCAATATTAAAGATTCCCCCCGAGCTCAACACGACTGAGTTAAGTATATAGTTGATAAGATCAGTAATATACAAAAATTGATACTCAGGATCTCTTTGAGCTATTGAAAAAAATAAAGGAACTTTCTTCAGATACTTTATGACAATATCTTCTGAGAAATTATGGTAAAGTGGGGCTATTCTAAACAGAAATAGTCCCTTATCATCTCCTCTTAAAAAATAATTAGTTAGATACCTCTCAATCACCAACATATCATTCAAATAAGCTATTGACGAAGATGCAATTAAGGTATCAGTTTCAACGTATTTACTATTATTTGAAAAATTGACTCCATATACCAATGAAGATGAGAATATATACAATTTCTCAAAGAGACCTTTCTCAAAGGAGTTAAATAATCTCTCAAACCTGATAAAATTATTTCTATTATAAGGATGATTTTCAGAATATATATCATAGTCAAACATAAGATGAACAACAATATCTACTTTGTCACTCTTACATATGTAACCGATATTTGAAAAATACGGATCTGTTTCATAAAACCTGATACCAGGAGGATTAAATGCCGGGAATCTTATATCTACACCTATTACATCAAACTTATGCTCCACCAAGAACTTGACTATCTTATTAGCAGGAAACTTACTTATCCCAGTAATAAGGAATCTCTTATTCCCCAACCTATGCATATATTACTATTTATATCATAAAAATTAGATTTTATGAATTCCTAAATTTAACAAATACACCGAATTGATCTTAAGAATTATTTCAGTAATAGCTCGAATACTCCTATCAGCTTGTTGGGGAGGATTCCAGCTAGCAATATCGCAAAAACAATTATGCCGATAGTAAAGTTGAATAATGTAGAACCACTATAGCGTTCGTTGGTTGATGGTTCTTTGATAAACATAACTATTACAAAATTGAGATAGTAATATAACGAAACAATCGTCATCAAAATTGCTACAACCGAAATAACAATGAGACCTGAGTCTATTGCAGACTTAAATATGAACAGCTTAGCAAAAAAACCACCTGTAGGAGGCAGCCCTGCCAATGAGAATAAAGCAACAGAGAGCGATAATGCTAAAAATGGATTTTTAAAATAGAGCCCATTAAAACTACTAATTAGTTGATTTCCACCCCCCTCTTTTTCGAGTCTTGAGAAAACTCCAAATGCTAGCAGTGTCATGAGTGAATAAACGAGAATGAAAAAGACTAAATTCACCTTCACTACTATTCTTAGCTGCTCTGATGCTACGAGATAAGATAAGAGTCCAAGCATAATAAGAGCGGCATTAGCTATACTTGAATACGCAATAAGCCTCTTTACATTCGTTTGATGAAGCGCAACAACCGTAGAAACAATAATTGTTATGATAGTAAGAACCTCGAGCATCTTATATGCTGCATGATAATCAGAGATAAGAGGCATAAAAAACATCTTAGAAAATATATTCAGTATTACAACAACAGATGCCACTTTTATAGATGTAGAAGCAAAACCAGAAACGACCGAAGGGGAGCCTTCATAAAAATCGGGAACCCACATGTGAAATGGAATAATCCCGAGTTTCAAAAGAATGATTGAAATTATAAAAATATACGCAGATGTTAATAATAGATTTCCCGCATTTAAGGTCCTGCCCACAAATCCTAAATTATGAAAACTTAGCATATCTGAGTTTACCCCTATTGAGAGCATAAACCCATAAACTATGGCTATACCTAAGAGAGAGATTGCAAAAAAGATAGAACTAAAAACTAAATATTTTATTGTTGCTTCTATAGCTAATCTCGAACGATTATTCCTAGATGAGAGAACAAAAATAGACATTGATGCAATTTCAAGTCCAATTAACATCAGGATAAACTCACTTGATATGATCATGATCTGCATCCCACATATAGATAAGAGGATTAATATAGATGAATCACCTTTATCCTCTGCCAAAAACCCTTTAAATGAATCTGTTATCACAATAGTGATTATCCCAATAATGTAGAGTATTATTGATGAAAGTGCCGTAAATGAATTTACGGTAATCATATGACCCATATACTCATTTTTACCAGAGATTAATTCGCTCATCTCCCATACAATGGCAACAACGAGGGATATAATTGCAAGAGTATTTATAAAAGAACCATCACTCTCTCTTCTCTTAAACGATATAATTATCAAAAGTGAAACTGCGCAAACAAATAAAAATACTAACGAGGATATATTGCTCAATAGTTCGGTCATTATCTCAGTCCTGCATAAAAAATTCCTATGATTCTATCTACTGAGGGCATGATGCGTGATACTACGAATTCAGTATGGATACCCAATACTATCATGAGTATTGAATAAGGGAGTAAGACTATGAACTCTCTTAGGCTTAGATCGAATAGTCTCTGGTTTTCCAGATTAATGTTTGGACCAAGAGCGACTTTTTGATATGCCCACAACATGTAAATCGCTCCAAAGAGCATCCCTGAGGCAGCAACATAGACAAAAATCTGTGAATATTCATATACATTCTTCAAAAAGTCAGAGGAATAGGCTCCAAATAAAACCATAAACTCACCTACAAATCCGGAAGTAAATGGAACAGCAATAGAGGTGAGAGAGGCTATCATAAAGAATACTGAGAACATTGGCATTGCTGAAGCAATACCACCATACTCGGTAATAAGCCTTGTATGTCTTCTCTCATATAGAATACCTACAATTAAAAAGAGTGACCCAGTAGAAAGACCATGGGAGATCATCTGATAGACTGCTCCACTTATTGAAACACTACTAAGTGCAAAAAGTCCCAAAATTATAAGCCCCATGTGTGAAACAGAAGAATACGCGACTAATCTCTTAAGATCCTTCTGTACGTAAGAAGCCATGGCAGCATAGATAATACCAACTACAGCGAGCACAAATATCAAAGGTGCAAGCAAGACTACTGCATTTGGAAATAGAGGAATTACAAACCTGATTACTCCATAAGCTCCCATTTTGAGCAATATCGCTGCAAGAATTACTGAACCACCTGTTGGTGCTTCTACATGGGCATCTGGTAGCCATGTGTGAAAAGGAAAAATAGGAACTTTTATTGCAAATGCTAGAAAGAATGCTCCAAACAGCAAGAGTTGTTCTTTTATTGAAAATACTGTACCATATACATCATTTATTGAAAAGCTGCCCGCGAGATTGCCCACATAAAATATACCGATTAACATCAGAACTGAACCAATTGAAGTATAGATGACAAACTTAAATGTGGCATATCTTTTATTATCCCCACCCCATATCGCAATAATAAAATACATTGGGATCAGCATAGCTTCCCAAAAAAGGAAGAAGAGAACAAGATCAAGAGCTAAAAACGTCCCCAACATTGCAATCTCCAAGAACAATACCATCATATAATAGAATTTCTCACTTTCTGTGATATACTTAAAAGATGAGAGAATAACAATAGGAACTGATAGAGTTGTAAGCAAGATCAGAAATAGACTTATACCATCCACTCCTACATGGTAATTAATATTCAGTGTTGAAATCCATTTTACAAGCGTCTCAAACTGAAAACCAGAGTTAGTCTTATCAAACATGAATAGAAGTAACAATGATAAGCCGAGTGGGATAATAGATGAGATAAATGCTATATTTTTGATGAGCTCTTTTTCATCTCTTGGAATAAAAAAGAGGATTAACAAACCTAACAAAGGTGAAAATACTAGGTATGAAAGGATGTGCAATTCCATTTACTTCCCCATCATAAAATATACCAATATACCTAATCCAATTAAACCTACACAGATTATCTTGTATAAATACCCGTTTTGGAAAAATCTCAACAGATACCCAGTTATGTAAGTAACCTTGACAATAAAGCCGATAATTATAAATTCAATGATAACTCTATCAATCAATTCAAATAGCGACCTTGAAATATAGTAATAAGGTTTAACAATTAGAAAATCATAAACTTCATCCACAAAGTACTTTCTGTATATTATGTTCTGCACACGGTAGAACTTTTGATTTATTACTTCAACAACAGGCGATGGTTGGTGACAATACAAATATCTTCCTAATAACCAACCAGCAAACGCAACAATTACAGAAATGAATATCATAAAAATTTCAAGCGATACATCCAAACTAATAGTTCCGAAAGATGCTATAGAAGGTCCAACTAGTCTTTCAAATGTATTGACCAAGTGAAGATCTTTGCCGAATATTCTAGCTGGTATCTCTAATATATGCCCTATTCCACTGCCCATTCCAATCGGACCAAAAATTGCAAATAGAACTGTCAAAATATAAATAGGTACTAACATAACTTTGGGGGATTCGTGAGGTTTCAAACTACCTTTATAATCACCTGTGAAGACCTTGAAGTACAACCTTGAAATGTACAAAGCTGTAAGAAATGATGTAATTATAAGCATTGTATAAGAAATCTTTGGAGCAAGGGGAACAACTGAATTCTCATTTATGAATACTTTATAAAGGATCTCATCCTTAGAGAAGAATGCGGAGAAAGGTGGAATTCCGGCTATTGTAAGCGAGGCCAGCCAGAACATAAGAGACGTATGTGGCAGATATTTTTCGAGTCCACCCATTCGATTTATATCCTGCTCACCAGACAATGCATGGATGACTGAACCTGCAAGTAAAAAAAGGGCAGCCTTAAAGAAGGCATGGGTGACCAAATGAAACATCGCTGCACTAAATGCATAAGCACCTGCCGCAGAAAACATGAATCCAAGCTGACTGATTGTAGAATAAGCTAAAACCTTTTTAATGTCGTTTTGCGTTATCGCAATTGTGGCTGAAAATAGGGCTGTAAAGGAACCCACAAGCATAATAATTGCAAGTGTCATTTCTGACATTAAAAACAGATTACCGAGTCGAGTAATCATGTAGACACCTGCCGTTACCATTGTCGCTGCATGGATTAGGGCAGAAACAGGTGTCGGTCCTACCATCGCATCAGGTAACCACACATATAAAGGAATTTGAGCAGACTTACCTGTGGCGCCAATAAACAAGAGAATAGTTATAAAAAAAGCAATCGTTGTTGGAAGCTTATAGGCACCATCATTTATTAGTCTGAATGAAGCTGTATTAAAATAACTCAATATTAATAAAATGCCTAAAATAAAAGCCAGATCACCTATTCGATTGACTATAAATGCTTTTCGAGCGGCATTTGCCTTTTCTTCCTCTGAAAACCAAAATCCAATTAGAAGGTAAGAACAGAGACCTACGCCCTCCCATCCCACAAACATCAAAACTATGTTTTCTGCCATTACAAGAACCAACATGAAACCTACAAACAAGTTGAGATATGAGAAATATCTCTTTATGCCCTTCTCTTTCTCCATATATCCTATTGAATAGACGTGAATGAGAGCAGAGACTCCAGTGACCATTAACGACATTATAATTGACAATCTGTCGGCGAGTAGAGAGATATCCGCCTGAAATTTCCCTAAAAATAACCAATTAGAGATTTCAATTACATACGGTACTTTTGAGTTCTTAACTACATACAAATAAAATATTACGAACAAGACAAATGAAACACCAATAGTTAAAGATGCAATGATACCGGACAATCTATTAGATATAAGTTTGCCAAAAATCCCGTTTAGCAACGCCCCCCCAAATGGTAATAAAGTAGCAATTATAATTAAGTTTGATAACTCGTAATTCATCAATTTTTAAGCTCCCTTATGTCATTGCTCTTAACAGAACCATAAATTCTAAACATTGCAACTACTATAGATAGTCCAATTGCCATCTCACATGCGGCGATGAGCATAATTACAAGAGCCACAAATTCACCAATATAATTATTATAAAACCTCGCATAAGAGACGAATAAAATCCCAACACTGTTTAACATAAACTCTATTCCAATGAGAATAACTATCAAATTTCTTCTAACAATAACAGTAATTAAACCTAGTGAAAACAAAATAAGAGAAAGAACCACATAATGATAAATCATTTATGACTTCCTCTTCGCAACCAAGATTGCTGCCATAATGCTGATAATTAAAACTAATGATAATGCTTCTATGTGGAGGAGATAATCACTAATCATTAATCTACCGAGTATCCTCATATCTGAAACTACAACAGAGGCACCGCTTGAGACTTTCATAATATCTATAAGAACATATCCTATATAACAAACTGAAACAATGGCAATCGATTTAGAAAACAAGCCATGAACTGGAAGTTCATATTTCTTCTGTTCATCAATCATCATTATGACAAATACTATTAAGACTGCTACCGCCCCAGAATACAGAAATATCTGAGCAACTGCCAGAAAAGGTGAGGAGATAGATAAATAAATACCTGCAGTCGAAACAAAAGAGAGCAAAAGTCCCATAGCACTATTTACCGTATTACGAGAGAATAGCATTATTATTCCACCACAAATTGCAGTGATCGCAGAGATATAAAATAAGAGAGTACTACTCATACCATTGACCT
Source organism: Deltaproteobacteria bacterium (assembly GCA_026416535.1). Taxonomy (GTDB): domain Bacteria; phylum Myxococcota; class SpSt-1050; order SpSt-1050; family SpSt-1050; genus SpSt-1050. The sequence goes on along the minus strand of JAOAFA010000059.1, from coordinate 60,316 downwards.
TCCCTCGAGAACAGGTGCAAGAGGTAAGTTATCAAAATAACACCCTTTTCTCCTTATATGCTCTTCAAATTCATCCCTAAACTTATTTACAATAGATATAGTAGGCAAAGCTGCTGCATCACCAAGTGGACATATAGTATTACCCATTATATTTTCTGCGACATCAAGTAATAAATCTATATCTTTAAATTCAGCGGTTCCATTCTCAATACGCTTGGTAATCTTATATATCCACGGACAACCTTCTCTACAAGGGGTGCATTGTCCACATGACTCCTCCGCATAAAACTCGAGCAAACTTTTAAGTGCCTTTACCATACACGTTCTATCATCCATAACAATTATTGCCCCTGAACCCAACATAGAACCCACTCCCTTCATACAGTCGAAATCCATATTAACATCACACTCCTCAGCACTTATAATGGGTGTTGAAGAACCACCCGGAAGTACTGCCTTCAATCTTCCATCTGAAATAATTCCACCAGCATGTTCGAATATAATCTCTTTCAAATTTGTTCCCATAGGCAATTCGTATAACCCAGGTCTTTTAACATGTCCGCTCACACAAAACAACTTAGTTCCTCCATCCGTAGGGGTACCAAATGATAAAAATTTTTCAGCACCAAACTCAAATATAGAAGGGACTAATGCTATAGTCTCTACATTATTTACAATAGTTGGATTCGAATAAAGACCTGACACAGCTGGGAAAGGCGGCCTTAATCTCGGTCTACCTGGTTTACCTTCAATAGATTCAATAAGAGCTGTTTCCTCGCCGCATATATATGCACCTGCCCCACGAATAATCACAATTTTTAATTTGTATTTTGAGCCGAGCACACTATCACCGATCAAACCCCTATCCATGGCCTCTTCCAATGCCAATTTCATACGCTCATAAGCCTTTTGAAATTCCCCTCTTATATACACAAAGGCCATTTCTGCTCTAATAGCATAAGATGCTATTATCATCCCTTCAATAAGCATATGGGGAGAACGCTCCATTATATACCTATCCTTAAAAGTCCCAGGCTCCCCTTCATCGGCGTTAACAACCAAGTAATGAGGTTTATTATCATTTTTAATAAACGACCACTTTTGCCCGGTTGGGAAACCAGCACCTCCACGACCCCTGAGTTTTGCTCTCTTTACCTCTTCAATAACTTCATAAGGTTCTAAACTAAGAGCTTTTTTGGCAGATTCATACCCGCCATATCTCAATTCTACATCTATTCTATGGGAATCCTTTTCATCCCAATATTTTGTCAATATCCTTACCACTTTTTAAGCCTTCAATTACTCTGTCCACTCTTTCAAAATTTAAGTTTTCAAATAGAACACCATTTACCAGCATAGCAGGCGCTGTTCCACATGACCCTAAACAACCTACCCTAGTAACGGAAAAATTATTTTTTATTTCTTCATCTACAAATTTCCTATTTATATAATCATATAAATGCTCAGAACCAAGCAATGAACAAGATATAGAAGTGCAAATTTCTATTCTGTACTTTGCAGAGTCTTCCTCTGTAAAAAAGTGGTAAAAACGTGCTGTAGAAAGAATCTTTATGGCTGGTATATCAAGAAATCTAGATATCTCTTCTATTAAGTTATCATCGACTCTACCAAATTTCTCTTGTGCAAACCTTAAAGTCGGCATCACAAGCATACTTCTTTCGGAGTACAAACTTTTTAATTCACCTATATACTTAAGTAGTTCTTCTCTAATTTTATCATCCATAAAATCAAACTTGCTTTTAATTTATAAGAATATTAATGTCAAATAAATTAATTAAAATTTCTCCTTAAAAAAATTTCTTCTCTTAATGCCATTAAATATCTCCAAACCACTCCTCCTTGACTCACTACCTAAATAAATATAATGCCCCTAAAGGCCTTTCCTCTCATCTAAATCCATCCCCCTACATAAATAAACCAACCTCCTTCTCCACCCTTTGGGTCTCTTCATCTTCAAATGTTTATGTGAATAGACATCTTCCCAATGGTGAGGCGATATGAAAAAGCAGGTTAATTCTTCTATAGTAATACCCATTAGTTTGTTTTTGATGTGCTATCCCCAATAGAGCTCCTTCTCTCTTTTCATAAGGGCATCTAAGAGTAAATGTGAGACCAACCTTATGCCTTCTCGTGAGTCGATTTTCTCCCGAATCCCTTCTAATTCTTTCCCTTTTATCATTGCCAGATCCCGTATTTGCATTATATTTTAATATTTTTTCACTGTATTCTACTTCTCAAAAAACTCTAAAAGCAATCACTATACAGACATAATTTAAACAACCCTGCCTACCACAAACCTGACACTATTTTGTATAGGTTCATGAGATTATAGATTTTCCAGAAGGTTCAATCTTGGTAATAGACACAGCATGTATAAACTATTAAGTTATCCAGGATACTGGGAGGGAAAGTGATTTATCGTATAAGGAAATAGAGGGACAATGCAAACCATAAGGGAGTTTTCGAAATCAGAGAAGAATTTTATTAATATACAGAACAGAAGTGCCTAATTTATCAAGGAGAGTTGAGGCATAGAATGATAAGAAGACAACTTTAAGGTGTGTCTAATTAAACAACATAATTGAAGAATAAAGAGACAAACCTGATTTCCAAAATGTGAAAATATCTAAAAAGCCTCTACGATTTAGTTAGGACAGCAAGCGATGTAGATTAACAAATAGCTTAAAAAATTCGTTTTCTTACAGAAACCACTTTCTTATCTTTTCTCAAAAAATATATTTAGCAATTGTTCTGTTCTATTCTCTTTCCTTTCATCTTTTAATGCCAATTGTATTTCTCCTGTCGCAGGTCTTTTTGAGATAAATCTTTCTAATGATGCTATAATCTTAGATATCCTTTCATTATTTGGAAACATATTTTTGATCTGAATCATATGGATCTCTATATCTTTAGAATTTCCCTCTATACATGTTACCAATAACTGATATATATAAGCTAATATACACCTTGGATTTTGTGAAATAGCCCTTTTTATATACAGTTTCCCCAATGTCTCTCTCGATCTCTGAGATTCTTCGGGATTTAGGTAGAGAGCAATACCATACGAGGCAATATATTCAGGTTTTTGTCCACCTAATTCTATGGCCTTTTTAAAAGCCTCAAATGCATCTACGAAATTTCTTTTCCATAGAAATATCTCACCACGTGTAAATTCAATTTCTGCCTGCCCCTCATCAACAGCCACCCTTCCATAATAAGTTGTTATAACTGAATTATATTCCTTTCTGCTTTTTTCCGAAATAAGAGTATTGTATACTTCTTCCGCAAAATATGTAAGCTGGTCTATTTTAATAGAGAGCTCATCATCTATTGTTGTATCATTTTTTACTGCATTTAGCCGCCTCAGCATGTTTTGGTATGCAACTTTGATTTGTTCATCAGTTGCATTTTTGTCTAATTGGAAAAATTCAAAGTAATCTATGGTCTGGTGCCTTTTATATAGTTCATTAATCCACTTAATATCTTCCAAAGCACTTATAGGTGCAACTGCCGTTTTTTCATCTGATTGCTCTTGTTTTATCAATTCTTCTGCAGATTTTTCAAAGGGCTTATAGATACCTGAAAGTCTAATATAGTTTTCATCAGTATTTGCTGTGTCTGATATATCAAGTGTAGATATGTCAATAAGCTCTATTAAAAATAGGAAATATATTAGTTGAGCTAATTCAGTATCCGATAGGATCTTTAGTTTTGTTAGAGTCGTTATTGGTGTTTTGACCTTAATGTTTTCTATTACTGTTGTCTCCTCTGCGTTTATTGGGAGAGAAAAGAGTGTCAGGTCCAGTTCTTCCTTTCTTGTGATGACCGTATTATTTGTAATAGGTAAGAGCCTCGCTATGTGTTCCTTGTTTAAGGACTTTATACCATGGTAAATGATTTTTAGAGTTGAGATGTTTTTAATATTTTCTGAGCCAGTGGGTATTTCTTCGGAACTATAAGATATTTTAACCTCTCCCTCATTTATCTCAAAGAATTTTAGTGCCTTTTTATAAAACTGAACATTTATTGCCTGGTTCATTTGCTCCTGAGTAATAATGCCTTTCCTAAGTAATATCTCTCCCTGCCTCTCTCCAGTTTTTGCCATCTCCATAAGGGATTCGTCATAAGCCTTGTTATCAATCATCCCGAGCTCCACAAAGACTCTTCCTAAAGGCATAGTAGTCTTCTGCTCTTTTATAGATATTGGTTTACCATTTCTAAGGTACATTGTATGGGTATTATTGGATGTTGATACAGATATTGCCCCAGAAAATCCCTTTTTATAACAGTCGTATAATATAGAACCAAATTCACCTCTTTTTGTTATTTTATAGTTCATAAAAAGCCTTACGCTAAGGTTAAAAACCTTGACATTAGGGAAATACTTGTAGTAATAATTATATAATGTATGTTCAAAATTGCAAGGAGAAATATTATGAGTATTTCTCAAAAATCAAGAAAGATAATCATCTTAGTTATCAGTATTTTAGCCGTAGTTGTCTTTTCTCTCTTTCTTTCTTGTCAAGACTACTACTTCTTTAATCTACCGGAAAAACCTACTGTAGAATTTAATGATGTGAAAAATATAGAGACCATTACTAAATCGGACATATTATTTTTAATAGATAATTCTGGCTCTATGGCACAAGAACAGGATAATCTTGCAAGAAACCTCGAAAAGTTTATAAATAGAATTGTTAGTGCACAGAACGATTTTCATATTGGTATCATCACAACTGATGTAGATTATCTGCCCCTAGATGAATGTCCAAGTAATGTGTGTACGAATGGTATGGAATGCATAGAGGCAAAGAAACCGACCAAGGTTTTGATACCAGGTACCAAATATTGCACCAAAAAGTGCAATACGGATGCTGATTGCCCTCCATATGATACCTCAAGAAACTCATTTATACCCTCGATATGTGTAGAGATCCAGGGCTTTGAAGAAGGTCAAAAATATTGTATACCAGAAAACAACGGGAGACTAAGGGCATGTAAACCCTCTCAGATGACCTGTCCGTTTTATAATGGTGAACATCCAAAGGTCTTAACAAGTAAAATAAAGTCTATGATAGGGGATACAAATTTCATTAATATCTTTAAGGACAATGTTAAGATAGGAATAAATGGAACAGGATTTGAAAAGGGATTGTCTGCAATTAGGATGGCGCTCGACAGAGATTGGAAGGACCCATTAACCGGGAAGAACTTGGTGGACAATGAGAATGCGGGTTTCTTAAGACCTGATGCAAGACTCACTATAATCGTGCTCACTGATGAAGAGGATTGTAGCTATCTCCCTTTTGATCCATCATTTAATGAAGATACAAATGATAGGTGTTATCCAAATCCGAACACCTGTCACCCAGATTGTCAGCCCATGCAACCTGATTTCTCAAGCACACCTGCTTGTCCTTATGGGGCAATACCTGTTGAAGCCATAAATGACTCTGATTATACAAAAAAGGGTCAACAATATTGTATGAAAGAGTGCTCTTCACCATCGGATTGTTCGAGTTTTAGATGGGCTAAACCACAGTGTGGTAAGGTTGATGGATTTGATCAAAGTAAAAATTATTGCTTCTGTGACTTTAACGAACCTATAGCTAATCCTCTGAGTAGATTTGATAGTCTAATACCAACGCAGGAGTTTATTAATTTTTTGAAAGAGCTAAAGGGTAATGCTGGTGTAAACATGGCTGTAATCACAGGCACAAAGGTTGTAAAAGAAGGTGAACCAGCGCCAAATTCCGTAGAAGAGTGTGCATCTGTTAATGGAGTTGCATGTGGTGGAAAGAGGTATCTTGAAGTTGCTAAGGGATTAGATAAATATTTCCTTGACTCGATATGTAAGGAGGATTTTGGCGAGACGATGATAAAAATTGTTGATATTTTAATCGCATCTAATGAAGTAATTTTGGGTGGTAAACCGTCAGACCCCTCTTGTTTAATGGTAAAAATTAATAATGAAGATGTCGAAAGATGTGAGATCCCAACTAAGACATGTGGAAGTGACGCGGGTGGAGTGGATATTGGAGGAGGAGGTAAAGATGAAATGACATTAGAGGGATGTCTATCGGGAGCCTCTTTGGCAAAGTTCCAATATTGTGATAATAATGTAAAGTGTGTTGATAAAGATAATAGTCCGTGTGTGTACCAAAACATTGAAGATACACTCAAAAAAGTATGCAATCCCTACTTTGCCTGTAGGTGTGAAGGGGCAAAAGACCAGAGTGGTAATCCGGTACCTTGTAAGAGACCCATTTATTGGCAGTATATACCCTCGGAGTGTGACAATACTAACAAAGATAAGGTTAAATTTTACGGGTGTGGTTTGGGACCAGGAGATAAGTTGCAAATAAATGCCCTAATCGGTAGGGATGATGGGTCTGGTAATCAGACTTGTAGCGTATCAGGAATAGCCAATGATGCAGGAAAATAGATAACACCTTAAGAAGGAGTATTTATGAAAAATATTTTGGTAGTGTCTTTTTTGCTAAGTAGTATGTTTGGTGCCACCGTCCTTGGAGAAGAGATTACAGGTGAGGAAGGTAAAGGGTCAAAGAGACTTGTTAAAAAGGCTGAAAAGGTTAAGCTTGAGGATAGAATAAAGGCCGTTCAAGGCAGAATGTTTTTGAAAAAGGGACGGTTTGAAATTTCACCATCTTTTGTTTCTGGTTTAAATGACCCTTTTACGCAGAATTTGGGTGGGCAGTTACATCTGGAATATTTTATAGCAGAGTCTTTTGGTATAAACGCCAATTTGGGTTATGCAGTAGATATTACTGCAGATAACACCACTTTTGTTACACCTAAGACCTTTCTTGAGAAAAATGAATTGGCTGTCCCTGATATGGGGAAGATGAGGTATTTTGCAGGTGGGGGTGCCGCATGGTCTCCAATATACGGTAAAGTAAGCTTCCTCTCTGAGTTAATTGTCCATTTTGATATGTTCTTGTTGCTAAATCTTGGTATAGTCGGAGTGGAGTATAGAGGTTGGGAAAATGGAGTTGAGAAAGATATGGGTGGGGTAAACCTTATGAGCTCTTTGGGTATTGGTAACCGTGTGTTTCTAAACAGATGGCTTGTACTTAAATTTGAACTCAAAAATATTATTTATAAAATGGAGTTAAAACCAAGATACTATAAAGACGGGATCACGGACATTCAAAACCATATGTTGGGTCTTATTGGATTAGGGATATATATCCCAATGCAGTTTGAAGAGGAGTTTTAGTGCAATTAAGGAGTAAGAAAATGATAGCCTTGAATAGAGCTTTCATATTTTTTGTCGTTTTTTTATTTGGTCTTTCGATACATGCCCAAATCAAATTCGAGGGCCTGGATTTAGATATGGATGAGGTTGCTGCTCCCAAAAAGAAAGAGCCACCCAAAAAGACACCCAAAGAGAAAAAACCAAAGAAAGCAAAAGAGCCCGAGATAGAACAATCCACTCAGAAAGAAGGGGTACCATCCTCCGTCCCAGAGGAACTGATGCCATCCAAGCCAGAGAAATCTAAGGCAGTTGTAGCCCCGCCGGTGGAGGAAAAGAAACCGGCTGTTCAACCCGCATTTAGAGGGGCCATCACATTTGATGCACTTGACCTTGGACCAACACAGGCAGCCGATAAAGCAAAAATGGATAAAGCCTTATCTCTTATGAAACAGGGTGAATTTCAAAACGCTACAATACTTTTTTATGAGATATTAGCAGATCCAAAGAATATGGAATTCCATCAGGCTGCAGAGTACAACATTGCAAAGGCACTTTACAGGATGAAAAAATATTACGCATCACTACTCTATTTTATCCAGATCATTAATAAAGGTACCGCTCATAGATTTTTTCAGTCTTCGATTGAATGGGGTATTTTTATAAATCAAAAGCTTGCAGACGACTCATTGCTTTTGCAGGCACTCGCAAAATATCCTGATGTCGATTTTCCAGCTAAGTACAGAGATCAGTCACACTTCTTACTTGCTAAGTATTACTACGAAAAGGACGATTTTCAGGCTGCAAGGGTTATGATAAATAGAATCGCAGAGAATTCACCCCTATATCCAAAAGCTAGATATTTAGAAGGAATAATTTTGTATAGGGAAAATAGGCTGCAAGACGCCGTTAATGTCTTTCGAGACGTTGTAAAGCTTACACACCCAAAGAAAGGACTCATATATGATGAACAACTAAGGGAGAACGCGTTTCTTCAGCTCGCGAGGATTCATTATCAGGCAGGGCAATTTAAATCCTCTGTATACTACTTCGAAAAGGTGAGTCGTGATTCTGAGAACTGGCTTGAATCGCTGTTTGAATCTTCATGGGCGTATTTCAGAATGGGAGATTATGAAAAAGCTCTCGGCAATCTTGTTACCCTTTCATCCCCATTTTTTAAGGATGAATTCTTCCCAGAAGCCACAATTATTAAGGCTGTCATATATTACGATAATTGTAGGTATCCTGAGGCGGCTGCATTTGTAGATGAGTTTATGGAGACCTACCAAAATTTGTATGAAGAGCTAAACAAAATTGTTGTACAAAAGATGAGCGATGATAAATATTATGAGCTCTTCCACAAAATGGAGATGGGACTTGATAAAGATTCTGCAAAGAAGGATATAAAAAAGAGGATAATTGCCAGTGTCCTGAGTAATAAGATTGCAAAAAAGTATAACGATGCGCTTGCCCAAATTGACAAAGAGATACAGTCTATTTCAAAACAGAGTGGTTATTGGAGAAATTCACAGGTTGCAAAAAAGGCAATTTCAGATTTACAAAATGAGAAGAGACGATTAATGTCTTTGGCAGGCTCCGTAATGAAAGACTCTATTGTTTTACATAGAGATGAGTTGAGAGAACTTATTCAACAGGCTTTAAGAATCCAGCTTGAGGTTGAGACAGCAAAGAAAAATCTCCTGGAGTCTAAACTAAAAGGTCAGGATTTTACTGTCCAGATACTAAAAAAGAGATATTCAGGTGCCACAGAAGATCATGAATTGTATTGGCCATATGAGGGTGAATATTGGAGGGATGAGCTTGGGACATATCACTATACCATGTTGAAGGGATGCATTAAATAGATAGGAGGAGTTGATCATCTTAGTAGATGTTGTCCCCAGGGATAAAGTAAGGAAACGTAGATGATGATTAGGTTGAGAAGAATCTTAAAAATTAGGGAGGATAACCTTATGAAAAGGCTTTTTGTGTATATTATTGCAGGACTCTGTATGGTAACCTTTTTTAATGGGGAATTGATTGCACAAAAAAAGGGGAAAGGGGCCCAAAAGCCTCAGGAACAGGTGAGACCGGATCTTAGATTTGAAGATCAATATTTCAAGGTGGGCAGTGAAATGGAGGAGATACGCGATAAAGAGCTTGAGACAATGAATCGCATGCTTAAGTTAGGGGTATCTGACGAGGAGAAGCCAAAGATTCTCTTCAGAATGGCAGAGATATATAGTGAGAAAGCAAAATTTAGATGGATGAAGTTTATGGAGAAGACAAATGAAGAAACAATGTATGAAAAACAGCCAGAAAAATTGAAGATGATACAAAAAGAGAAGGAGACACTTAAAAAACAGCAAGAGAACTTTAGACAAAAGGCACTTGAGATGTACAAAGCTCTAATTGATAAGTATCCAAATTATCCACGAATAGACGAGGTATACTTTTATTATGGTTTTAATCTCATGGATATGGGTGAGCAGGAGGAGGCATTAAAAATATATAGGACACTTATTAAGGAGTATCCTGAATCTAAGTACGTGCCGGATGCCTATCTGAGCTTTGGGGAGTACTATTTTAATAGAGGTGACCTTCAGAGAGCCATAGAGGCATATAAGAGGGCCGCAAAGGATGAAAATTCAAGGGTATATGGATATGCTCTATATAAGATGGCATGGGTATATTATAATCTTGGCGAGTGGGATAGGGCTTTGGATATCTTCGAAAAGGTTATTACGTATTCTCTCACCAATGTAGAAGAGAATAAAGAGAATAAGTTGACACTTCAAAAGGAGGCGATGAAGGATTTTGTTCTTACATATTCTAATTCCGGAAACGTGAGTGATGCAAAAGAACGTTTTTTGAGAATAGCCGGTCCGGAGAAATATCTGGATATGTTGAGAACACTTGCTCAACTGCTATTTGATCAGGGAAAGGATAACGAATCTATAGAGATTCACAAGCTTCTCATCTCTGAGAAACCTGATGATATGAGAAATCTTACTTATCAAGCAAGGATTGTAGAATCACATGATAGACGCGCAAATAAAAGGCAGGTTGTTGAAGAGGCAAGAGTTCTTGTTGATATGTTCAAAAATATTAGATCAAAGGTCCCGGATAAAAAACTAATTGACCAAACTACAGATCCTAATGAAAAAAAGAAACTCGAGGAGATGCAAAAAAACTATAGGGAGGCTGAAGAATTGACAGAGGCACTACTTAGAAAACTTGCTACTACATACCATAACGAGGCAAAAAAGACTGGTTCAGAAAAGACATTTTTCATGGCTCACGAATTATATGGAGATTATCTTGAACTCTTCCCAAATGCCAAGGATGCCTATACACTCAACTTTTATTATGCAGAGCTCCTTTACAAATTAAAAAAGTGGGAGAGCGCCGGAGATGCATATCTTAAGGTGGTAAAGATGGATCCAAAGGGAGATTTAAACCTAGATGCAATCCATTCCGCAATAGTTGCATATAAAAACGCTGCTAAAGGGATAAAACTTCCATCAGCAAAGATTAAAACTCCTGTTGAGATACCACCATTACAGAAGAAGAGAATAGACGCTATGCAGAAATACGTTGGAATTTTGTCTCAAGATAAGAAGCCTCCCAAACTTGCGGATGACAAATGGAATGAGCATAAGGAGAGGTTGCCTGATATAACTTATGAGATCGGGTATCTATTTTACTCATACAACTATTTTAAGGAGGCAAACAGGATGTTTGCCGAAGTTGCTTTGAAGTACCCAGATAGTAAGGTTGCTGAATATGCCGTAAATCTGATTCTCGACTCGTTCAACCTTGCACAAAACTGGGCAGAGCTTAACAGGTGGACAAGGGAATTTCTTAAAAATCCAAAGATCGCAAAAGGGAAGGTATTAGAAGATCTGAAAAGACTTGTTGCTGAGTCTGCATTTAAATTGATAGAGGATTACGAAAAGAAGGGTGAATATGAAACAGCAGCAAAAAAATACTATGATTTTCAACAGGAGTTCCCTGACACAAAGATGGCAGACACGGCACTATATAATGCAGCTGCAAATTACAGTAAGGCTCAAAAATTTGAAGATTCAATAAAGATGAGAATCCTACTTATAGAGAAATATCCCAAATCGAGCTTGGCTCCTAAGACACTCTACTCTATAGCTGAGTCTTTTAGAGATGAGGCAGATTATGAAAACGCAGCTAAATATTATCTTAAATTTGTAGAGATGTTCCCGAAAGAGAAAGATGCCCCAACCGCTCTATTCAATGCAGGGACATATCTCTTGGGGCTTGAGATGTATCAGGAGGCTATTGATGCGAGAAGAAAGTATTTAAAAGATTATCCAAAAGAGGCTGATATTCCCGATGTTCACCTGTCGATAGCAAAAATATATAATATCATGAAAGACAAAAAGAAGGAACTTGAGGTTTATCAAGAGTTTGAGAAGAAATATTCTAAGACAGATGTAAATAAGCTCTTGCCAATTATTGTGAAACAGGGGCTTTTATTGCAAGAACTTGGGAATCAAAAAGAGGCTGAAAAGAAGTTCGATCAGGCAATCAAGATCTATGAAAAAAGTAAGGAGAAGGATAAGTTTTCTCCAGAGGCACTTGAGGCAGTAGCTCATGCCAAGTTCATTATGGTTGCCCCCGTGTATGCCCAATTTGATGCGATAAAATTAGAAATGCCAGAAGCGACTTTTAAGAAGAGGTTTAGTGAAAAGACCAAAGCAATGGAAAGGGTTTATAAGGCCTATGCCGATATAGTTAATATTAAAGTAGCAGAATGGGCTATTGCAAGCCTGTACAAGATAGGTCAGGCATACGAAGAATTTATAAAAAGCTTTTTAGAAATGCCTATCCCTAAAGAATTAAAGACGAAGCAGCAGAAAGATTTATATAAACAAATGATAAGAGAACAGACAATGCCGCTTGAGGAAAAGGCCGTTGCTCATTATCAGGCAGCACTTTCAAAGTCATCAGAGCTTGGGGTTTTTAACAAGTGGTCTGTAGAATCATTAAAGAGACTTTATGAATTAAGACCTCAAGAGTATCCATCTGGGGATGAGATAAAACCACAAGCTGACAATTTTAGACAGTTTCTTGAATCAAATCCTTTTGCGATGGCGTTTGATTGGGACAAGAAGGTAAAAGAGATGAGGAGTCAGAAGAAGGAGGTAGAAAAGCCAAGGCAGGTAGAACAGAGGGAGGAGAAGAAATCTGCAGAAGGTGATAAAGAGAAAATTGAAGAAAAGAAAGACGAAGTAGATAAAGAGAAGAGCGAGCTAGATAATAAGGGATCCAGTAAAGACAAAGGGGATTCAAAGGAAGAGGAGGTAGGCAATGAATAGAAATTTTATAATATTCTTAATGTGTTCGGTTTTGCTTGTATTTTTGGGGTGCCCAGGGAAAACACGGGATAAGGTTATTCAACCTGAAAAAGTGGTTACTAAAGAGATTAGTCCATCAGATTTTGAGGCTCTAACTATATTATATAAGGAGCAGGAACAAAGTGGTGTTATAAATTATGATGAACTAATTTCAAAATTTAAGAGCTTCGAGGCATCAGGGAGTACTAATCCCGAAATTTATTATAACCTAGGTTTCCTTTACGAAAAAAAGGGAGATCTAGAAAACGCAGAAAAGTATTATAAGCTTGCATCTGTAAAAATGGATATTGCAGCTGAAAATCTTATTAACGTATATAGAAAGAGCAATAAGTTGAATCAGGCTATCGAAGTTGCAAAGACCTTGCTTAAAAAGGATGAGAAATCTGCAAGATATAATGTAGTTTTGGCATCTATATATAAAGATCAGAAGAAACCCGACGAGGCGATAAAATACTGTAGAAAAGCTTTAAGGTTTGATCCAACTAACCTTGAGGCATACAGAGTTCTCTCTATGATATACTATGATGCAAACAAACTACAATTAGCAAGGCTTACATGTATTCAGGGGTTGAAAATAGATGCGAATGACCCAGGATTGAATAATATCCTTGGTATGATTCTACTAAAAATGGACGATGAATCAGGTGCGCTTAATCAGTTTGTCAAAGTAGTAAACTTGAAGAAGGATATGATAGATGCAAAAATGAATATTGGGGCTATAGCCTTAAAATATAGTAATTATGATGGGGCTATCAAGCAGTTTACAGAGGTACTCAGTTATGAACCAAGAAATAGAGATGCCCTCCTGGGACTGGCAGTTGCCTATAGAGGAAAAAAGCAATTTGAAGACGCTAAGAGGACCTACGAGACTATGTTGAAGTTAAATCCCAAAGATACTGCTGCAATGTTTAATATGGGTATACTAATGTACAAAGGCTATGAAAATTATGATGAGGCTATAAAATGGTTCGAGTTGTATAAAAACACAATGGGGACCGCTCTTAGTATGAAAGATCCAGTTTATCAGTATATTAAAGAAGTAAAAGAAAAGGCCACTCTGGCAAAAGAGGCAAAAGATAAGGAAGAAAGGATGATGCTCGTAAATCAAGCAATAGAAAAGGATAAAGATAGAGCCATTGAGGAGGCATATAATAAAGTTATTGCAGAATTACTAGATCCACCCATTAGAAAGGCATGTGAAAAGGCTGTTGCAAGGCTTGTAAAACCAATGGAGGATAAAAAGATAGAGAAAGAAATACGAGACAAGGTCCTACAAGGCTCTTTTGAAAGTGTGAAGAAGGGAATTTTGGATCAAGTTGATAAATCTCTTAAAGAAGAGATATATGCGATTGCACCTGAGGCTGTTGAGGCCGACATTATACAAGCCTCCTTCAAGATATCTGATAAGAAAGCGATTCCAGAAGAGGCAAAAAAGATGTTGCCAGAGATGGCCTATCAATTTTTCAAGAAAAATCTCATGCAAATGTTGAATAAGGAGGTCTTAGAACAGCTATCAATGGACCAGGCCCCAAAATCTGCAGAGAAGATATACTCAGAACTAATGGCCCAGTATGCTGCGAAAGTACTTGAGGAGAAAAAGAAGGCTGAGGAGGAGGCAAAAAAGAAAGCCGAGGAAGAAGAAAGGAGAAAGGCCGAGGAGAAGGCAAAACAGGAGGCAGAGGAGGCTAAGAAGAAAGAAGAAGAAGCTAAGAAATCAGAGCAACCCACACCACAACCAACTCCACCTCAAATGGCTGAGCCAGCTCCTCCCCAAGATGTAAAAAAGGCTAATTCTTCAACAATTGAGAGTAAGGCAGATGCCAACAAAGATGCTCAGGGGACGACGAATGTTCAGCCAGAGAGTCAATCTCTTAAGCAACAATCTGGAGAAGAGGATGAGTAGAATAATAATTGAATTATATTTTATAAGGTGTTATAATGATTAGCGTAAGGAGGGAATGGTATGAGAAGTATAATTTCCCCTTTTATTATCCTAGTTATATTATTGGTCAGTATTAGTTTAGCATTTGCCGAGGATGACGAAAACGCTACAGTATCAGATGGACAAACACTTTATAAAAAGAAGACCGTGTATGATTTTGAGGACGATTTGATAACAGGTGATTTGACAAAACCAGACGGAGAATATATTCATAGTACAGCTAAGGCCAAACACCAGAATCTCATAAAGTATAGAGAGGATTTTAGGAATAAGATTTTGGGTTCAGTGTCCGACCTTTAGTCTGAGAGGAATTAGATTATGTCCAGAAGAATTTCTTTTAAGATTTACTATGCTGATGAACTAATTAGTGAGGAGACATTTACAGAGAACTCAATTAAGATTGGTAGGCTTCCATCTGTAAATCTGAAACTTGAGGATCCCACTGTTTCTAGAATTCACGCCCAGATTGAGGCTACATCTGACGGGTATTATATTAGGGATATGGGCTCTTCTGCGGGCACTATAGTTAATGGCAAAAAGGTAGATAAGATAGCCTTAAAAAATGGGGATGAGATCTTACTCGGAAAAACAAAGCTGGTTGTGTATTTTGAACAAAATAGAGTTAGTCCTCCCATTATGTCAGTAGATGAGGTAGGTCCTGAATCTCATAGACAGTCTCCTACGTCATCTGGTAAAAAAGAGCTAGAATCCAAACCAAAGAAAAAGGAAGAACCACAAATTGTAGCTAAAAAAAGAGAAGATGATATAGAAGGGGAAGAACAGGATCCTTACGGTAACAAGGCCATTGAGATAAAGTTCCTGTGGTACCAGGAGATGGTGGATGTTAAATATTTTATGTATCCTCAGAAGGTTACTATAGGTTCAACAAGCAGGTGCGATTTTTACATAATTCCAGATGAGATTACGATCCCTGAATACCCTGTTATACGAACAATAAATAAAGAGTATAGGCTTACATTCCCCAAGAATGTTGAGGGTGAAGTCTATATAGGTGAGAGTTCAAAATCTTTTAAGGATCTAATAGATGAAAAGCGGGCCGTTCCAGATCCATCAATCCCAGATTCTTATGTCTATACTCTACCCCCGAATTCTATTACAAGAATGTACATCAATAATGCTGTTTTACAGTTTAGATTCACCCCTCCACCTAAAAAGCTTCCACTTGGATTGGGGACGAATATTGATTATAACTATTTAAATGCATTGATAGTGGCCTTGTTTTTTATGGTGACTTCGTTGGTTAGTATGTACCTATTTCCTTATGATATGAAGGCTGAGACTGAGCAGGCGGTAAAGAATCCGAATAAGTTTGTAAATTTTATAATGACACCTGCAAAGAAAATAGATGAGGATAAGGAGTTAAAAAAGTTAAAGGAAATGCCTAAGCAAGGTGAGTCAGGTGCAAAAGCAGCTAATAAAGAGGGGAAGATGGGGAAGAAAGACGCTCCAGAGGTTTTCAAGAGAGCCGCAGTAAAGGCAATTAAGCCAGATGATAGGGAGATTGTTCAGAAGGTGGGTGTCCTAAAGATGTTTGGTAAAAGCGGAGGTATGTTTGCAGGTGGATCCACACTTTTTGGCGGTAAAGGTCTTGGGGGAGATCTACAAAACGCAATAGGTGGACTTTTTGGTTCACAGATTGGTGATGCAAGGGGATCTGGGGGATTGGGGTTGAGAGGAGTTGGTCCCGGTGGCGGTGGTTCGAGTTTGGATTCAATAGGTATAGGAACCGTTGGTACTAGGGGTAGGGGGGCAGGACAAGGTGGATACGGATACGGTGTTGGATCAATAGGTGGGAAGAAAGAGCATGACATAGGAATTTCCGGTGGGACACCAATGGTCCTTGGTTCTCTTGACAAAGAGCTTATAAGAAGGGTCATAAGGGCGCATGCAAATGAAATAAGATACTGCTACGAACTTGAGCTTGCAAAGAATCCGGGTCTCTGGGGTAAGGTGTCAGTGAATTTTGTTATCTCTCCTACCGGATCGGTTCAATCTGCAAAGGTTAAAGAGACTACGCTAAATAACCAGAATGTCGAAAATTGTATAATTAGTAAGGTAAAAGGTTGGAAATTTCCAGAACCCAAAGGTGGAGGTATTGTCATAGTAACTTATCCATTCATTTTGAAAAGAACAGATTGAAAAATGGAGTTTATATGTTAAGGAAAATAGTCGTAGTTAATCTAATGATTACATGTATTCCTTTTTGGCTATATGCAGAGGGAGAGGGCTCGCAATCAGAGGGAGCATCAATATCAAGTCAAAGTACAAAGAGACTCAAAGAGGTCCATAAAGGATTATTTGTTAACACTGATATTGCGTATGGATTGACACTCATGTCGGATGTGTCAGGACTCTCATCCGGTTTTTCTAACTCAATAACTATTGGGTATGATATCATGGATATTCTCTCCATGGAAGCTGGTTTCTATTCGTTCTTTATATCAGCTAGTAATGATACCGGTTATTCTTATGGCTATGGGTATAACAAAAATGGAAATATAGTTTATTTTGATGCAAATAAATGTAAGAAGGAGTTTGGTGATAAGATTGACGTTGATAAGTGCGCTGAGTCATATCCAAAGTACTTGTCAAGTGATGTCTCTGTAATCCTGTTAGGATTATCAGCAAAATTCGCATATCTTTCTACAGATAGGTTATTTGCATTTGTAAGGGGGGGCGGCGGATTTGCATTCTTATCACCGGATAAAAATTATAAAAGTGATGGAACAGAACTCAAAATGGATAGCTCTTCACCTGCATTTGATGGAGGTCTTGGAGTTGAATATTATACGACATTGAGACATTTTTCTATTTCCGTAGAGGCAAGGGCCTATTATCTTCTAGGGATTGGAACACTATATCTGGCACTACAGCCATCCATAAAATATACATTTTAGTACACTTCTTTTCTTCCAGCTTATAACTCTATTTTTTAAGTGCCTGTTACCAAATCTTTCACAAAGTTCAATATCATCTATAATTATGGTACACTTAGCAACTTAGAGTAACTAAAAATTTCTGAAATCTCATCAATTAACAAGCAAATCTGTTTTTTTAATGACCAGATAATTATCCGAGTTCCTCTATTAAATGGCTGGATTTTAAAAGGCAACAACCTAAATTTTAGCTCTTTAACATGGAAAACAAATGGCATAATTAGTACTACCAACGAACGGGATACCTTTTTACTTTCTTGTAAAAGTAAATTGGACTGTCATAGATAGTTCGGTCATAGTAAGTACTATTTTTGAAGGTTTTTAGTAGCTCAAAATGAAATTCGGATTGTGACACAAAATAAATATATATATAAGTGCATAAGAGAGAGAGAGCAGGTTTAAAGAACTTGAAAGAAAAAGATAGAGAAGTATAAGTGCGCGAGAGTTATTTGGGAATCAAAGATAAGAAAAAGATTGGTAGGGAGAATATTATATCTGAGATATTTATATGTGGATATTAAGTTGTGAGGGGATTTGCAGTTTTATACTTAAAAAGGTGTAGAGATTATGCGCTTGGTGAGAATCTAGTCTGTTCATAAAAAGGGTTAGAAATTTTGCGGCATTTTGTGATGGAGAGACCTTAGCTTAGATTTAAAAAGCGATTGTGTTCTTTTGACAATTAATGCAATGTGTGGTAGAGAGAAACCCCTTTATAAGGAGGAACTATTTAATGAACAATAACAGAATCGGAGACCTTATTTCACAAAAAGAGAGAGTATTTGAAGATGTTAGATCCAAATTAAAGGAGAATGTAGATAATAGCTTTATTAAGAGGCTTAAGATAAGACCGGTAAGAGAGGCAGAGAATGAGAAGGATATAGCTGCCATTATCGATCATACGATTCTTAAACCCGAGGCTACAGTTGAGGATGTAAAAAGGGTGGCTAGAGAGGCAATAAAATACAGATTTGCCACAGTCTGTGTGAATTCTTCATATATAGAACTAGCATCAGATGTTTTGCAAAATTCAGAGGTTTTACCCATATCTGTGGTAGGATTCCCACTCGGAGCTATGGATTATGTATCTAAATCTTATGAGGCGGTTGCCGCTGTCAGAAAAGGTGCAATGGAGATCGATACTGTCATTAATGTAGGTAGATTAAAATCAAATGATTTTGAATATGTGTTAAAAGATATTTTTGCCGTAGTTGAGGCCGTAAAACCTATCCCTGTTAAAGTCATTATCGAGACTTGTCTTCTAACAGATGAAGAAAAGGAGACAGCCTCACTCTTGTGCGTAGAGGCAGGGGCGGCATTCGTAAAGACATCTACAGGATTCTCTACGGGTGGTGCCAAAGAAGATGATATAAAATTAATAAGAAAGGTTGTGGGAGAGAAATGTAAAATTAAGGCCTCTGGAGGCATAAAAACTTTGTCCGATCTCAAGAAGATGGTTGAGGCAGGTGCTGATAGAATTGGATCTAGTCAATCCGTAAAGATTGTAGAGGAGCTTAAGAATTTAGTATGAAACAGGTTGTTCTCATAGTTCTTGACAGCGTTGGTATAGGTTCGATGCCTGATGCATTCGAATATAACGACGAAGGAGCTAATACAGTAATTAACATTGGGAAGAAGAGGGGGTATATAAGTCTAGAAAATCTGGCCTCATTGGGATTTGGATATCTACTCCCTGAGTACATAAATGGAATTCCAAGAATCGAAAACCCACGTGGTTCCTTTGGAGTACTTAGTGAAAAGAGTAAGGGGAAAGATACCACTACTGGGCATTGGGAAATGTGTGGTGTAATTATGAATGAGCCATTTGCCATTTTCCCCAATGGTTTTGATAAAGACGTTATTGATGAGTTCAGCAAAAGGACAGGTAGGGGGGTCTTGGGTAATAAGGCAGCAAGCGGAACTGAGATAATAGCCGAATTAGGAGAAGAACATATAAAAACTGGGAAGTGGATAGTATATACTTCAGCGGACTCGGTATTTCAAATAGCGGCTCACGAAGAGGTAATACCTTTAGAGGAACTTTACAGGGGTTGTGAAATAGCACGAGATATATGCAATAGGCTCAGGGTAGGTAGAGTTATTGCAAGGCCGTTTGTAGGTAGTCCTGGTGCATTTAGGAGAACTTATAATAGAAAAGATTTTTCGATGTCACCACCTCAAAAGACATTACTTGATTTTTTGTCTGAGGCTGGTATAAATGTAGTTGGTATTGGGAAAATTTATGATATCTTTGCTGGAAGAGGTATTACAAAATCTATACATACTGATGGGAATGCCGATGGGATAGCTAGAACCATAGAGGAGATATCTATTGAAAGGGGATTAATATTTGTGAATTTAGTCGATTATGATATGGTTTATGGACATCGCAGAGATGTAGATGGGTACGCCCTTGCCCTGGAGTACTTTGATCAAAATTTGCCCCAGATTTTAGAAAGAATAGATGATGAGTCAATTTTAATCATTACTGCAGATCATGGTTGTGATCCAACATATATTAAGCATACTGATCATACTAGAGAGAGGGTCCCCCTTATTGTGTATTCACCCTCTATAAAGAGAGGCATTTACCTGGGTATTAGGGAGACCTTTGCTGATGTTGGTAAAACGATACTCGATTGGTTTGGAGTAAAGAACGATTTACAGGGCAGCTCATTTTTGCCTGAAATTTTGTAAGGAGAGAATAAGATGTATAGGATGTATGAGCTTATTAAAAAGAAAAGAGATAAAAAAGAGCTGACAGCAGATGAGATTAGATGGATAATAAATGGGTACACTAAAGGAGAGATACCTGATTATCAGGTTGCAGCCCTTTTAATGGCCATATACTTTAATAGCCTAAATGAGAGGGAATTGTTTGAGTGGACCAATGCAATGATTAAGACAGGAGAGGTAATAGATCTTTCATCAATAAAAGGACCAAAGATAGATAAACACTCGACAGGGGGGGTAGGTGATAAGACGTCTTTTATTCTTGCACCAATTGCCGCCGCTTGTGGTGTAGTTGTCCCCATGGTATCTGGGAGAGGTCTTGGTCATACAGGAGGAACACTCGACAAACTTGAATCAATTCCAGGGATAAAGACAGATATCTCAAATAAAGATTTTGTCTCCATACTTCAGAAACATAGGATTTGCCTCATTGGTCAGACAAAGAATCTAGTGCCAGCAGATAAGAAACTCTATGCATTGAGAGATGTAACCGGGACCGTGGAGTCTATCCAACTCATTTGTTCCTCAATTATGAGCAAGAAAATTTCGGAGGGAATAGATGGTTTGGTATTGGACGTAAAAGTGGGGTTGGGGGCGTTTATGAAAACTATGAAAGATGCCAGAAACCTTGCACAGACCATTGTCAATTTAGGCAAGAAGATGAATAAAAAGGTTGTAGCTCTAATAACAGATATGAACCAACCCCTTGGACAGAATGTGGGGAACGCCCTCGAACTTATCGAGTGTTTTGATATATTGAAAGGAAAAGTCGTAAATGATCTATCTATGCTCTCCTGTGAGCTCGCTGCCCACATGCTGGTTTTAGGAAAAATAGTAGATAATATGCAAGAGGCGAGATCCAAAGTCGCAAATGCTATTGTATCCGGTGAGGCACTAATGAAATTCAAGGAGATGATAGAAGCTCAAGGTGGAGATCCATGCGTAGTAGATGATTATACGCGACTACCTCAGGCAAAACATACGAAAATATTTATTGCAAAACAAAAGGGGATTATCCAGGAGATTAACGCCGAAGAGATCGGTCTTGCCGCAATGTCATTGGGTGCTGGCAGAGATAAAGTAGATTCTAAGATAGACCATGCAGTCGGTTTTGTCCTATTGAAGAAAGTCGGGGATAGAGTCAACAAAGGTGATCCACTGCTTGTTATTCACTATAATGATATGGATAGGATTAAAGAGGTTCTCGAGGCCGTTCAATTTAGACTTGATAGGGCATTCAAGATTGATAAGAAGCCTATAAAACCACCAAAACTTATAAAAGAGATAATAAGATAAAAGCTACATTTGTTTTGGAGGAGATTTTATGGACAAGATGAATCTCATATTTGTAGTCCACAATCATCAGCCTGTAGGGAATTTTCACCACGTCTTTGAATCTGCTTATGAGAGAAGCTATAAACCCTTTATAGATGTTCTCGAAAAATTTCCGAAGATCAGGATTGGACTTCACATATCAGGACCAATATATGAATGGATACTAAAATTCAGGCCTGAATTCATTGAAAGGCTTCAAAGTCTCTGTGCTGAGCAACGTATTGAGATTCTATCAGGCGGATTTTATGAACCTATGCTTACAATACTTTCTGATAAGGATATAAAAGGCCAAATAAAGATGATGAATGAATTTATATATCAAAAATTTGGACAGACACCAAAAGGTATGTGGTTGACAGAGCGTGTTTGGGAACCTTCACTCCCCTTATTGTTGGATGGGACAGGAATTGAATATACTCTGGTAGATGATGCACATTTCACTTATGCTGGCAAGAAGATAGACGAATTAGGGGGATATTATATAACTGACAAGGCCGGTAAGATACTTTTAGTGTATCCGATTTCTCAGAGACTTAGATATGCCATACCCTTCGCTGAACCAGAGGAGACATTGAAGGTGTTGAGAGATGCCCATAATAGGGGCTTTTCTGGGATATGTTATGGTGATGATGGGGAAAAATTTGGAGTCTGGCCCAAGACCTTCGAGTGGGTATATGAAAAAGGATGGCTTTATCGCTTTTTCGAAACAATTTCGAACAACGAATCATGGATAAATATGCTACTACCTTACGAATTTATCTCACAGTATGCCCCAACAGAGAGAATTTATCTCCCCACGGCATCATACCAAGAGATGATGGAGTGGTCGCTACCGGCAGAATCAATTCCCGTTTATGAAGAATTCATAACGTACTTAAAAACTAACAACTTATTTAAAAAGTACGAGCCATTTGTTAGAGGAGGCATATGGCTTAATTTTCTGTCAAAATATCCTGAATCTAATAGGATATATCGAAGGGTTTTAAAGCTCTCCGAAAGGATTGATAAAATTAAGAGTCAAAAGGTCAAGGAGGAGGCAAAAAGACATATATATATGGCGCAGTGTAATTGTTCTTATTGGCATGGATTATTTGGAGGGCTGTATCTCAATTATTTGAGAAATGCCCTATATGAAAATGCAATACGAGCACATAGGATAATAGATGAATATAGAGGTGGGCAGTGGGCTGTCTCAGAAATAGTTGACACTGATGATGATCTAAATAATGAAATCACTCTAGATTCGAATGATATCTACTGTATTATAAAGCCATCGTTTGGAGCAGCCATAGAAGAGATTGATTTTAAAGATGTTAGTTTTTGTTTGACTAATGTACTAGGGAGGAGAAAGGAGGGGTATCATCATAAACTCTTTATCAAGGGGAGTGATCCTAAGACTGAAGAGGTAAAATCAATCCATGATATTGTTAGAAGCAAGGAGATCGGACTTGAGAATTACCTCATCTACGATAGATATCCAAGGTACTCATTCATGGATCACTTCTTAAGTAAAAATTGTGATGTAAACTCAATAAGGAATGAAGCTTATGTAGAGCTCGGCACATTTATAAATAGTCAGTTTAAATATAAGAGAAAAGATAGAAAAGGGTCGGCAAACGTAGAGTGCGAGGCAGATGGATTTGTAAGAATTGAGGGTACTGAGTTACCAGTAAATATGGTGAAGAGATTTAAGCTAACTGCCTCAAGGCCCGAGCTTGGAGTCTCTTATAAGATCAAAAATTGTTCCGACAGAGATATAGATTGTTATTTAGCAATAGAGCTCAATATGTCACTTCTGGCATCTGACGCACCAGATAGATCTTTGGTAATTCCTGCTGAGAATATGAGAGTAGAGAAGTTTAAAGAGATCATCACAGCAATAGGAATCTCAGGCTTTTCTTTATCAGATGGATATCTAAAGAGAAACTTCGTAATAAGTTCGGATAAAATATTTAATTTATGGCATTTCCCCATAGAGACAGTCTCCCAATCGGAAGATGGTTTCGAGAGAACTTATCAGGGATCAGCATTTATTCTGGTGTTTGATTTACTCATTAAGATTGGCTCGGAATTTTCATTTTCAATAAAAATTTTAGAAGAAGAGTTAAAGTAAGATATTACTTGGTTATATTAATCCTTTTACTTCAAATACTGAGATGGGTATTGAGATAACAACGGGTTACATTGTTGTCGGCGATTTTGGTAGGCTTCAAAGGAAGAAATTTTCAATAATCATGTTCAACTGTTAATCCTGCCTCTATGATTCAGAGATTTCATATTCTAGGAATGTCTTAGTGTGTGATGAGACTTATAGAAATCTAAGACATGATTTTCCTAGAACAGAGTGTATAAAATATTTAAACTTGTAGGGAGTTCCCCAGTCCTATTAAATTTATGGTATCAATTATGAAAAGGCCCTAAATAAACTTTATAGGGTTGAGGAATGTATCGATTCTACCTGATTTTATAGTGCCCTTTAAGAAAGTCCTAAGGAAATGCTAGTTCAATACCATTTTTTTAGTATAATTGTGTTATTTTTATTTGAATTTTAGAATATATTTGGTAATATAAACTTCTATGGTTTAGGTCATATATTATGCCTACTTGAGCCTCAATAGGAGGATAAGATGCTGAAAGGAAAGATCCCTCTGGTTATCGGAATTATACTGGGATTATTTGCCGGGCTCATGTCAATGTTTGCCCTTAAGGCGAAGGAGAGAGAAATAAAAAGGGGTTGGAATCTGAGAGAGATTATTGTAGCAGCACAAGATATTACAGAGGGAACTGCTATTGAGATTGATATGCTTGCAAAGAGATCTGTGCCAGAGCTGTTTGTGACTAAGAGTACAATTAGGGAAAAAGATTTGGATAGAATTTTAGGTCAGACAGTAGTGGTAAACCTTAAAGAGGGAGATCCACTAATGTGGTTTCATTTTCAAGAGACACATGGCTTTGAAAAGCTATCAAACATTGTTCAAAAGAGGGGCAGGGCAATTACTGTGAGGGTTAATCAGGAATCAGCTGTTGGTAATATGATAAGACCAAATGATCACGTCGATATACTTGGTGCATTTAGGGACCCATCGAGTAATAACACAATTGTTACTACCCTCTTGCAAAATATATTGGTGCTCGCGACGGGCCGTATTACGCCTGCCTCAAATATCAATTTAATACCTGAAAATGAAAAGAATTATGGGAATGTGACCTTCCTCGTCCTTCCAGAGGAGGCAGAGATTATATTACTTGCACAAGAGATGGGCACGCTGTACCTTACTTTGAGGAATCCAGATGATCTATCACAGCAAGCAGAAAGAAAAAGGATCACCCTCGAAATGGTTATTCAAGGGGATCTAACAAAGGAGTTGTCCAAGATTAGATCTGGGACATTTATTGAAGTTGTTAAGTCTGGAAGATGAGTGGAATAATATTCTTACTCGTTTTTGGTTCGGTATTTTTTCTTACACTTGTGGTTTATGATATTATGAGAAGTGGGATGCTCCAATATCAAGAAAAGTATCTAAACCCTAAGATAGAAGATCTCTCTGATATGTTTCTGTTTATTGACCCAAAACAGATGATGCTTTTGAATCTCTCTGTAATGGTGGTAGGGTTTATCATAGGGATTTTAGCATTCGGATATGTAGTGACAGCGATATTGACAGTTCTTGGATTTTTTACACCTTCAATTTTGGTCAAATATTATTCAAGAAGACGGGTAAGAAAGTTTAACGAACAGTTAGTCGATGCACTTCAAAATATGTCTAACGCACTTAAGGCTGGACTTAGTCTCCAACAGGCAATGGGGACCATCGCCCAAGATTTCCAACCACCTATATCGCAAGAATTTGGACTAGCATTAAAGGAGATGAAACTTGGGGTCTCTATTGAGGATGCATTAAAAAATATGGGAGAGAGAGTGAAATGTGAGGATCTTGACCTGTTTATTACATCAACTAATATAGCAAGGACAATGGGGGGGAACTTATCAGAGATGTTTGAGAATATTGCAAACACTATAAGGCAGAGGTTCAAGATAGAAGGTAGGATTAGAGCACTCACAGCTCAAGGGAAGTTACAAGGGTTTATAATTGGTGTGATGCCAATAGTTATTTGGTTCGTCATGGATTGGTTGAGGCCTGACCTTATGGAGCCCATGTTAAAACACTGGTTTGGCTACGCCCTCATTGGTGCCATTATCTTTATGGAACTGATAGGCGCATATGTCATAAAAAGGATTGTAGATATTGATGTGTAGGTGAGAACATGGCAACTACGTTAATTTTAATCTTCTCTTCCATAGGTTTAGCATTGGCAACCATGCTTATAATCATAGGAATTTATCGGAATTATTTAGAGCCTATGATCCAAGAGGCCAAAGAGCTTGATGAGGTATCTCCGTCTAAGGGATTTAAGCGGTATATTTTCAACAGGATAATAGGAGTCAATAAGGCATTTGTTGGAGACGATTATTTAAAATATCTGCGAAAACGTTTAATAATGGCCGGTGAACCCAGAGGACTTAGCGCTGAGGATTTCATAGTACTCCAAGAATTGTGGGCAATAGGTTTCTTTATTGTAGGTATGCTCTTTTGTATCTTGACGAATATAAGTATCTTATGGTCGATCCTGTTTTTAATCGCCGGGGCTGTTTATCCTATCATTTGGCTTAAAGATATGGTAGCTAAAAGACATAGACTTATTACAAAGGCTCTTCCCTATAATCTTGATTTACTCACATTGTCTGTAGAAGCAGGTATGGATTTTCAGGCAGCAGTGAATAAAGTGGTTGAAAAGGGAATTCAGGGTCCATTAGTCGATGAACTCCATTATATGCTTTCTCTACTAAAGGTAGGGAGAACAAGAGAAGAGGCACTAAAGATTATGGATGAAAGGATTGGTCTACCAGCTATTACGTCATTTGTAAATGCGCTTATTCAAGCAGATAGAATGGGGACAAGTTTAGGGAAGGTCTTAAGAATTCAATCTGAGACCTTAAGAGATCAGAGGGCACAAAGGGCTGAGAAACTTGCTCAAGAGGCTCCCGTAAAAATGCTATTCCCGTTGATCGTCTTCATTTTCCCTACTGTATTCATGGTATTATTCGGACCTATAATCTTCCAGTTCTTTTTTGGTGAGGTTTTTTAATGGGATATAAGTTGAAGGTCATTAAGGGTTTTGCCAAAGACAAAGTAGTCTCAGTTGAGACTAATGAACTTACGATTGGAAGAACAGAAGAAAATATATTGGTCGTGTTTGACCCTTCGGTCTCCAGAAAACATGCCGTTATAAAGAAGGAAGGCACGGTCTTTAAGATCATAGATAGAGGATCAAGGAATGGGACCCTGCTCAATGGTTCGGCTGTAATTGAGGAAATTTTGAAAGATGGGGATACATTCACCATTGGAAATACCACATTTAGATTTGGTTTTACCGAGAGCTTATCTGATCAAATTAATCAAGAACATACTCAAATTTTATCTCCTCCCCCTAAAAAATCCAAAGGTAAGCTTGGAAATCCATCCCCAAAGTCTGAGATCACTCATCAACAGTCACCCTCCTTTGCAACTCAGCCATCTAAAAAATTAAAGTCCGAAACGGAGGCTCAAGGGAGCGATAGCAAGAGGAGACTATTGCCCAAAGTTTTGTTAATTACAGGCACTTTTTTTTTGATACTCTTCGTTATGTTTGTTATCAAAAATGTTTTCTCTGGTAAAGATACGTCTTTAAAGGATCACTCATCAATGGTATTTGATATTTCGGCTACCAATTTTGACAAAAAATTCGGATATATAGAGGCTGATTACCAATGTCTTAAGGGCTGCCAATTCACTTTCGAACCGAGTGATAATAAGTTGTTTTTAAGTTTTTCTGCGTATGGCATATATAATCACAATGACGTAGTAATTGAAATAAACGGTAGTGAGATTGGTTCTGTTCCTGTTACTGGGAAAAACTTACTAAGGGGTATTAGCGTTATGATACCTAAAGAACTACTTACCAAGGATGAAAATCTGATCGTGTTTAAATATAAGGGTAGGACCGATAAAATCAACCCATGGTATGTAACCTTTGTTAAAATTAATCAGGAAGTAATTCCTGAACCTGATTTGGATAAGGCAAAGGAGTTTGCCGAACTGGGATATAATAAATATAGAGAAAAGAATATTGAGCCAAGGAATCTATACGTCGCCTTGAGCTTTTTTATGCAATCGAAAGACTATATGGAAAAGTTAGCAACCAAGCCACAGTTGTACTTAGAGGTTCAAGAACAGATTAAGAGTATTAATAAGGAATTACAAGCAATATATGATAAGCTTATGTTTTCTGTCTCCAAGGCAATAAATGATCAGGATTATAAAAAGGCCTATGACCTGTTAAATGATGTACTAAAATATTTTCCTGATCCTGAGGATGTTAGGAATAAAGAGGCAAGACAGATGATGCAGAGTTTAAGTGAAGGATAAGGGGCTTGTAACATGGTAAAGAAAGTGCAAAAGAGAGGAAGTGATGATCTCGAATTTTTAGATGACAACACTCTTGATGAAGAATTTTTAGAGGTTGAAGAGTTTGATACGCCAAAAGATGACAAGACTATTCCACGAGCGAAGATGCCTCCACCTATAAAACCAATTGAGACCATAAAAGAGGTGCCTCCACAAGTTCCGCCTCCAGTCCCCCAAAAGCCATTACCATCTAAGCCGTTGGTTACTGAAGAACCTCAAAGGATAAATCCAAGGGAGATGGTAATCTCTTCTCCAATGTCAGATACATTGTTGAGCACAATATCTGAAAACTTGGCCGGTTATAAGTTGATTTTCTTTGATGGGCCAAACATGGGTGAAGAGTATTCCCTTGATAAGAATTTAATTACCCTAGGGAGGGGAGCTGATAATGATATAGTAATAAAGGATGTTTCAGTATCAAGAAGGCATGCTGAGATTTCTCGCGATCTTAACCAGATTGTAATAAGAGATCTCGGTTCAGGTAATGGTGTAATCCTCAACGATGAAAGGATAACTGAGAGAGAATTATCCTCAGGAGATGTTATAAAGCTTGGTAATACCAAAATAAGATTTGTGGCTGTTTATGATATTTATACGACAGATACGGAGCAGGCTTGGATTGGGGAGAAGATAGTCAAACAAAAGGTAATTGAACAGCCAATGGATGTGCAGACTACTCCCCAGGCAAAGATTCCTCAGCCAAAGCCTTATGTAGCTACTAAAGAACAGGAAAAAAAGAAACCTATCTTACTATATTCCGCCATACTTTTTTCTCTATTTGTGATTGTGCTCGTATTTATTAAGTTTGTGGTCCTATCTCCAGATGAATCCGGACAAGTACAAGACAAAAAATCGGAGGC
This sequence comes from Deltaproteobacteria bacterium, assembly GCA_026416535.1. Classification (GTDB taxonomy): domain Bacteria; phylum Myxococcota; class SpSt-1050; order SpSt-1050; family SpSt-1050; genus SpSt-1050. The sequence goes on along the minus strand of JAOAFA010000059.1, from coordinate 31,356 downwards.
AGTTAATGCTGAAAAGGCAATGGAGGCTCAAAAGTTACTTGATGAAGGAATAGAAAGTTATAAGAAAAAGGATTTTAAGATTGCTCAAGAAAAATTTATTGCTGCGCTCTCACTTGACCCTAATAACAGGCGAGCACAGCAATACAAAAATAGGGCGGAAGAAGAATTGATAAATAAAAATTATTTAGATTCTGCCCAGGAGTTTATGAACAAGGATTCTCCCAAAGGGGCAATTGAGATTGTAAAGAAGATATCACCTGAGTCGGTCTTCTATAATGATGCACAGACTATTTTGAAGGCAGCTACTGTAAAGTATATTGCTCAACTTAATGAAGTAGTTCAGAGACAGATGTCAGAAAAGAATTATCAAAACGCCCTTGAGTCTGTTCAGGAGATACTATCTCTCGATCCGACAGATGTTAAAGCGCAGGAATTGAAGACCCAAATTGAGAAGGCTATCGCCACACCTTCAAAAAGGTCCCAAGAACCCTCCCAGAAAGTAGCAATGGCGGGTAAACCCAAAAAAGAGAAAGAACCTGTGGAGGAGGAGGATATTTCTCAAAAGGCAATCTCTGCACCAGGTCCTATAGCTGGTAAGGCTGTACAATTGTTTAAGGACGGAGATGTTAACAGTGCCGTTCAAACTATAGAGTCTTCAGACGCTATTTCCAACCCAAAGGTGCAGAAACTACTACAGAATTTGAAGGCCTTTGCACAACTATATCCTGAAGGGGTTTCAGCATATAAGAGCAAGAAGGAGACGGCCATACCCTCTCTGGAGAAGGCATACACCATAGCTAAATCTATCGCCCCGGGAAAAGATAACAAATATCTACCTGAATTGTCCAAGATGTTATCCGATATGTACACGTATAAAGGGATTAAGGATTTTTATAAGGAAGACTATTTCTCAGCTATAGAAAATCTTCAGAAAGCTCTTAAGATGAATCCTGAGAATGAGGCAGCAAAGAAGAAGATGGCTGAGATGGGGAATATCGCCCAGAGACTTTTCGAAGAGGCTTACGTCTTAAAAAACGCAGATCCGGAAGCTGCTAAGAAGAAATTCAAGATCATACTGAAGATAGCCCCTCCAGATTCTGAGTTTTATAAGAAGGCAAAAGAATGGTTATCAAAGCTGTAAACTACAAACTATTAAATGATGATGAACTTGTAAAATTGATTAGGGAGAAAGACTACTCTGCATTTGAAGAGATTGTGGAAAGATATTCTCCCAAGGCTATGAGGCTTGCCTTAAAGATAACTAAAAGTAAGGAGGATGCACAGGATGTAGTTCAAGACACATTTGTAAGTGTGTATAAAAATATTGACTCATTTAGGGGTGACTCATTGTTTTCAAGTTGGATTTATAGAATATGTACAAACTTCGCCCTTATGAAATTACGGGGGAGAAGGTATGATAATCAATCTGAGTCCATAGATGAGAATCCGAATATGGATATAGATAAACTTGCCGAGCATTCACACCAAGAAAATGATTGGTCTGATAGAATTGATAAACTCCTTCTCAGAAAGGAACTGAGACAGAAAATAGATGAGGCAATAGACAAGTTGCCAGACGAATATAGAGTTGTATTTATTATGAAGGACATAGAAGGTATGTCGAATGAAGAGATCGGTAAAGAGCTTAATCTTTCAGTCCCAGCTGTTAAATCCCGCTTGCATCGTGCAAGATTGTTCTTAAGGAAAGAGATATCGAAGTACATTAATGAGTGAATCTTTTATGTTGTTTGGTTATCAAAATAGTTTGTGAGAGATCTTCATGAGATGCAAAGACGTAATCGAACTGTTATGTGATTATCTCGAAGGAGATTTGCCTGACAATCTTAAAAAGGAGTTAGAAGAGCATTTTAATTTGTGCAAGCCTTGTATAAAATTTTTAAAAACTTATAGCGCAACCTCTAAGATTTGTCGTCAGGTAATAGAAGAGAATATTGATGATGAGTGTGTAGAAGAGCTAAAAAAATTCTTAAGGACTAAACTATCAACTTGACAAATATAGCTTTTTGTGTGATTAGTTTCACTCTGTTTTTACTGATAACGTAATTTTAGACTAAGGAGCGAGTATCTGTGAAAAGAACATTTCAACCTCATAACAAAAGTAGAAGAAGGACTCACGGATTCCTCAAGAGAATGCAGACAAAAGGTGGTCAGGATGTCTTACGTAGGAGAAGGAGGAAAGGTAGAAAGAGAATTAGTGTTACAAGTTATAAAAAGTGAGATAGAATTGAGGGAAGATTTTCCGCCATGCTACAGGATAACCACAAAGAGGGATATAGAGGAATTAAAAAGCTCCAATAATAAGTTAAAGGGAAAATATGTTATTCTTGTTTATAAAAAAAACAATCTACCTTTTTGTAGGCTACTTGTAGTTGTCTCAAGTAAATTTGGCAATGCTGTAAAAAGAAACAGGATGAAGAGAATAATCCGAGAGATATTTAGGAAAAAAATAAAAAATAGAGGAGGATACGATATCATGATAATACCGAAAGGTAATGCCATGGGGCAGCAATATGCTGTAATAGAGGAGGATGTTTTAGGATTGGTAAATTTTATCCCCACTGGTCATAAAGATGAGTAGTTTGGTCATATTTATTATTAAATTGTATCAGCAAATTATCTCACCTCTTTTGCCACCCTCTTGTAGGTATCATCCAACATGTTCTGAATACTCTATTCAGGCTATTTCCCAACATGGATTACTAAGAGGATTACTTCTAAGTATATATAGGATTATTCGATGTAATCCATTCTCTCGTGGTGGATATGACCCTGTGAGGAAGTAATGGATTCTAGTGCTGCTCGAACTTTCTTGGCTGTAGTGCTCTCAATGGCTGTAATCTTATTGTGGCAGATGTACATTGCGAGTAAATATCCACAAAGGACACTGGATGTTAGTCTCAGTGATGGAGGGGTTGGCACTGAAGGGGAGCTCAAATCTAACAAGACAGTCGAAAGCGGTGCTGAAGAAAAAGTGGTAAGAGATGAGTCATCACAGATTTCTGATTTTCAAAGGAATGAAGAGTTCGAGGAAAAGACCATAATTTTATCTAATGATTTTTTTGAAGCAATATTTACAAATAAAGGCGGTAAATTAAAGAGCTTTGAGTTAAAAAAGTATTATCTTGCTCGTTCTCCTCATAAAAGGGTGAGTTTGATAGAGCAAGATAGACCCTCGTTGTCTCTATTATTGTCATCAAAATTAGGTAAGTTTACAGGTGAGGAGAGGTATGATTTTTCTGAGGTGTCAGATAAAAAGATAGTTTTTGAACACATTAGTCAAATTGGAGTAAAGATTGTAAAGGAATATACGATTATCGGAAACTATGAAGTCCTTCTCAAGGTGAGGATACTAAACGAGACAGAGAAGGATTTTATCTTTAAACCGTCACTAGTCCTTGCAGATTTTGCCCTAAAAGGTGGTCTTTCAAAAGAAGACTTGAAAAGCAGCTTCGAAGAGTATTATTATCCAATATGTCTAGCAAATGAATCTATTCATGATGGAAAGGATTTAAAAGGCGGTGGTATCTCTAAGTCCTTTGAAGGCAAGATAAACTGGCTTGCCTCTACCTCAAGGTATTTTATTTCCGCGGTATTACCAGTTGAACAAAAGATTAGTATGTGTAAGTTTGCCTCAGACAGTAGTTATAATTTTTGGGCAGAGCTGGTGTATCCAGAAATGAAGGCTACACAAAAAAATGAAATTACGTTCTCCTATAAGTTGTATTTGGGTCCAAAAGGATATTCTATGCTTAGAAAGGTAGGAGCAGATCTCGAGAGGGCTGTTGATTTTGGATGGCTAGCAGTGCTATGTATTCCCTTATTGTATTTGCTAAACTTTTTTAACTCATTTGCGCATAATTATGGTATATCTATCATAATCCTCACCATAGTTGTTAAAATTATATCAATTCCATTTACTCAAAAGTCTATGAAGTCTATGCAAGAGCTTCAGAAGCTCAAACCCAAGCTTGATGAATTACAGAAAAAATACAAAGATAACAGAGAAAAACTTAATGAAGAGATGATGAAGTTGTATAGAGAGCACGGGGTGTCTCCATTTGGAGGTTGTCTCCCTATAATTTTGCAAATGCCCATATGGTTTGCGCTATATAGAATGCTTTCCAATTCTGTTGAACTCTATCAGGCCGTATTTATCCCTGGTTGGATAAATGACCTCTCTTCTAAAGATCCCTACTACATTCTTCCTATTTTGTTGGGAGTAGGAACCTACCTTCAGCAGAAGATTACACCAACTACTATGGATAGTACTCAGGCAAAGATTATGTTGTATTTTATGCCTGCTTTTCTAACGTTTATAATGATCTCCTTGCCCTCAGGACTTACATTGTATATTTTCGTGAGTTCTCTCTTGTCAATAATTCATCAGGTTTATATGAATAAAAAGAGTAATCTTAACAAAAGTCAACCAAAAAGTACACGGGAGGAAGAAAAGTGAGTCATTTCTCAAAAAAGACGTTTGAAGGAAAAACACTTGAAGAGGCAATTGAAAAGGCTGAAAGAGAGCTCGGACTCCCTAAGGATAGGTTTATTTATGACATTTTGAGGGAGTCAAATGGAATTCTAGGGTTTGGTCAAAAGGTTGTGATTGAGGTAAGCCCAAGACCTGTCGATCTTGAGGAGGATATTTCTAAGGAGGTCACTCTGAAAAAGAAGGAGATCAACGGGCCACCGTCTAATGGAAATGTTCCCCAAAGGCTTACTGAATTTTTCAAGGGCATCCTTGATAGATTGAATGAGAGTGGGAAGATAGAGATTACGGAGGAAGAGAAAAAGATAGTGGTCAGAGCAGCCCTCAATGAGGGTTCAATATTTCTAAACAAGAAGGGGCATACGATAGACTCAATAAAATACCTCCTCAACCTAGTTGCTATTAGAGAGGGGTCGGGGGGGAAAAGGATAAGCATATTTATAGCCGAAAAACCTTCGGATACCAATATTGACCTAGTTGAAATGGCAAAAGAAGTCAAGGAAAAGGTTGAGAGGCATCATAAGACCATCGTGGTTGGTGGAATGGATTCAAAAGCAAGAAAAGTCTTTCATTCAGTAATAGGTAAAGACCCTAATGTTACAACATATTCTGATGGTGAAGGGGTGCAGAGGAAATTATATATAGAGAGAAAGACGAGAAAACCTATAAGACAAAGAAAAGTTTATTCAAAAATTAGGAAAAGTAATAGAGGAGGTAGAAAAAATGGATAGGAAGACGATTTTTTTGATTGTCTTATCCCTACTTCTACTTGGTGCGATATGGGTTTACGCACAGGGTATCCAGATTCAGCAGATTCCACAAACAGTTGAGCCTACTACAACGACTGTCCAACCGTCAGTAGGGACAGTTTTAACACAGGTCCCAAAACAACAACCAACTAGTTACACCTCTCTTATATCCCTATCGCCTGATACATTTGTTTCTGTAAAGGATCACGGTGATTCCCAGACAGTTATGATATATAAAGTAGATGACCAGGGTAAGGTAAGACTTACCCATAAGGCTAAATTCTTTTATTGATAAAAGGTTCTACTACCTCTTCATTTTTTCTTATTTTTTCTTAAATGAAATTAGGTGACGTTATTATAGCACCTGCTACTCCAATGGGTGTAGGTGCTATATCTATTTTTCGTATATCCGGCAATGGATTGTCAGGCATATTAAAGGGCATACTTCCCATAGAAGAGACAGAACCACGAAGGATAAGAAGGTTCATTTTACGAGATGATAAAGGTGCTATCCTTGATGAGATTACATTCGTAAGATATACCGCTCCAAATTCTTATACAGGAGAAGATATGGTAGAGATATTCTCTCATGGAGGCATTGCCAATGCTAAAAGGATATTAGAATTTTTTGCAAGTAAAGGATTGAGAATAGCCGAACCTGGAGAATTTACATTTAGGGCATTTTTTAATGGGAAGATCTCCCTTACAAGAGCTGAATCCATAGATAGGATTTGTAAGTCAGAGAACGTTGTTGAGCTTAATTCTGCTTTGGAAGGACTCCTGGGGAGAAGTGAAGAAGAATTTGAAACAATATACTCTGCTTTTATAAATTTGCTTGGCGAGGTAGTCGCGGAATTAGAATTTAGTGAAGACGAGGTAGATATCACCAGATTTAAGTGGCCAATAGAAGAGCTCATTGAGAGGATAAATTGTCTGATCGAATCTTATGATAAGGTCAGTATTTTTACAGAAGGTTTTGACATTGTAATTGCAGGGAAGACAAACGTTGGTAAGTCATCCCTCTTTAATAGACTTATAGGTGAAGAGAGATCTATTGTAACTGATATCGAAGGGACAACAAGAGATGTGGTAGATAAAAAAATATACTTTGGTAACATAGTTGCCAGGTTTGTAGACACAGCCGGTATTAGAAAGACGAATGACAAGATAGAGTTGCTGGGGCAGGAAAAGACTCATCAGGAGATAGTCAATGCCTCTCTGATATTATACATGACTGATGTCGAGAGGATGTTTGACGAAGTTGATAAAGAAATCATTGAGAGATACAAGGATAAAGTAATGTTGGTGGTTAATAAGATAGATCTTAAGAAATCCGTGACTGAGTGTAAATACAAAGATGTGTTTTATATCAGCGCAAAGTATAATATGGGGATAGACGAGTTGAAAAGCGGTATAAGGGGATTTATTCTATCAAGAGTAGATTTTAATGCAAAGTCCATGCTCTTCAATAAGAGGCAGTATGAGTTGTTTGTAAATATTCGTAATAGCCTTATAAAGTCCTTGAACATAATTGAAAATAGGGGTGTATTGGACCTATTGTTCTTAGAATTAAAGGATGCAAAGATCCAATTTGAAAGGCTCCTTGGTAAAGTTATAGATGATGATATCTATTCTAATATTTTTTCAAGGTTTTGTGTTGGTAAATAGTCTACTTGTGGCATAATCCGTATTCACCTAAGGCAGTGTATTTTGCACCTGATGGGAGTAAGTCACTTTTGTAAAGAATGATTCGATCAGCAAAAAAATCGCATATGTCCTTATGAAGTAGTTCATTTAAAGTGCCCATTTCTATTTTAATATTGTTGCTTTTAATCCTCGCAACCGTTAGATGAGCCTTAAACTCTCTCCTCTCTCTACTAAATCCTATTGATTCTACTTTATTTTCTATACTATTCACAATATCTATTAGTTCTTCTCTCCCATCCCTTAGCCCTAACCATATAATCCGTGGTCTTTTATTATCTGGAAAGAATCCTATGCCTGCGACTTTTATAAGGAAAGGAGAATGCTCAGTAGAAACTACATAGAGAAGCCTCTTAATATCTTCAATCTTGTCTTGGGGTATTTCACCCAAAAATTTTATTGTAAAGTGTAGGTTCTCTTTTTTAGTCCAATTAATATCTCCTTTGATAACCTTCTTTATTTTTTCAATGAAAGTAATTATCTGGTCTTTGGCATGTATCTCTGGTTCGATAGCTATAAATGCCCGAATAAACTTATTCATATTAGGAACAGAATTTCTGAATGATTACTCTGTAGAAATCTATAGTCTTGCTCAACCTTGTTAAACTATTGGATTCATCAGGTTTGTAGATCCCTTCCTCTAAGGATCCAGAGCCAAATATTATAGATTCTATCCCTGCTTGATTGTATATAAGAGCCTCTGATAAAAAAGGAGCTGTTGAGAGAGTAGGCTCTTCTTTTATGTCTTGCAAGGTATTCATTGATAAGGTTACTATCTCTGAAGAACGGTTGACAAGCATAGGTTGAGCATTAAATTCTAACTCTGCTTCACATTCTATACCAGTAAATAGATTACCTATCTCATCAATTATTTTTTCCAACCATCTTATAAGGATACTGTGATCGTTATCTGGGAGTAACCTAATATCAAAGCCCATTATTAACTTGTCAGATGTCATATGTATAACACCCAGGTTGTATACAATCTCAGGGGGATAAAATTCCGGATTTGTTTGGGGTTTGAGTTTTGAGACAGTATTCTTAAAGGAATTGTAGATATACAGAACAGCATTTAATAGGTTATTTAGGGATGAGCCCGCTATTATTCTTGTAATCTGCTCAATCTGAATATCCTTTTGACTCAACCTGGTAGCTGTATCCAACGAACCAAGTATATCTACATTGCATCTATCGGGGACCTTATTTATTTGATCGCCACCATGGATTGATACTACATCTATACTCTCCAAGACTCTGTTGTTATCCGATATAATTTTTAATGCCTTTTCAATTGCATTCTCTCCAAGGGAAGGTATAGAAGAATGGGCTGGTTTTCCATTTACCATAAGTCTAAAAAGACTTTTACCAGCTTTGGGATCTCTGCTAACTGTATCTTTGAGCATAAATATAAAACCTATGTATCCTTTCGCACTATAATTTATTTTAAGTTTCGTTGGTCCTCCTACTATTCCATATTGAGGTTTGGCTATTTTGCTCTCCGTAAATATCTTTGCCCCCACAAGCCCATAATGTTCTCCGCTTGTTGCGACTATATAAAACGGTCTCTTAAATTTTTTGTTGGAGATTGAACGGGCAGCCTCTACCATGCATAGCCAGTCAAGCTTACCCGATGAAGTTCCAAGACCATAGATATTATCCCCTTTCACAATCATATTGTAAGGGTCATAGTCAGTAATCTGCCAACTATAAGGGTCCCCTGGATCTACAGTTTCTATTGAAGATGACAATAACAATCCTCCTTCGAAATCTGGACCAAATTTCGCAATGACATTATGGCAACTAACACCACGGACTTCAAATTGTTGTGTTTTTATTCTTGCCCCCATCCCTTGAAGTATTTTGTGTAGGAGCTCTACTATTTCCGACGTGCCGTAATCAGGAGTAGAATTAGTGGATATTAGTTCTTTGGCTTCTAACAAAAAATTTGAATTCATAGTCTTAAAAATTTTTATTCATCATTGACCTTTTCAAAGAACCTTACAAAGTTCTTGTATAATATAAACTCAATTTCAGTATCTGTCCAATTTTCTAATTTAAGTTTTTGGATAAGTACGGAAATATCCTTGAGTCCTTTTATGTCAGATGGAGTTTTGATATGTCCATCAAAGTCAGAACCAATAGCAATGGCCTCAACACCTGCAATCTTTCTTATATGGGCTATATGTTTATAAATATCTTCTACAGAACTCTCTTTATTACAACTTAAGTGAGTAGAATGGAAGCTTAGGCCTATAATACCGCCTTTAGATGCAATCCTTTTTATCTGTGTATCTGTAAGGTTGCGGTTGCTATTACATATCGCTCTAGCATTAGAATGCGAAGCATATATTGGAGTTCTCGACATGTTTATTATATCTTCAATTGTTTTATCTGATAGATGTGAAACATCAATCATAATTTTGTTATCATTGAGGAGTTTTACAACCTCTCTTCCCTTGTTTGATAGACCCAAATCATTTTTTGTATTGTGCGCACAAGCTAGTGAGTTATCCCTACTCCATGTAAGTGAAACAGATTTAATCCCAATTTTTTTTATTTGCTCAATGTTATTTATATCTTCTAGAGGCTCACCCCCTTCCAAGGCAAGGATAACTGCAATTTTCTTCTTAGCTATGGCCTCTAAGATATCTCTTTTGCTATTCACAAGTATAATATCCTTATTCCCTATTATCTTTTCATCTAGACACCTTTTAAGCTGTTTAGTATAATTGAAAGACTCGCTAGCCCCACTTATATACCGAGGGATCCAGATCGCAGTAAGAAGTATAAGCGGTCCATCAGCCCTTAAAAAATCAACCTCTACATCTCTTGAATCTATCTTTCCACAATAAACTGATATAGTATCAATGTGTGTAAGGGCAATAGGTATATTGTCCGCAACCAAATTTGGATTTGACAACAGAAAAATTATCGATGAAATCACGGAATATGTATATACAGATTTCCCAGTTTTAATCACTCGGTTACTTTTTTTTATTATGGTTCCCTCAATCATAGATTGGGTTCCAAAAACTACTATAACATATACCACTTTTTACTAAATTATACAAAAGAGTTTTTTATTAAAGTTTTATCGACGTCTTAATCATAGCCTCTTTATGTATTGTGAAATTCACAACTGTAAACTGTGGGATATATATAAATTGTGGACACCCCTCAGGTAGAATAACAAATGGGTACAAAATTCGAATATAGTAAAGAAGACAAGAGGGGCTTCTGTGGCAATCCAAGAGGACTTGATTATGAGCAAGTGGATTTAATTTGTTTTTTAAAAAGGTGTTAAGATAGTACTAATTAATCTTTATCCTTAACCATAGAGTTCTTCAAAAAGTCTATAGAGTTCCTTTGACTCTCTCAAAAGTGATATTGTATATTCTGCATGGTTTGGGAAATAGCCATTGCCAATTAGCATGGTGGCACCATGTCCGATCCCTTCAGCCCCAAGGGCTGCCGCCGTAAAAGAAGTAGCCATTGAAAAGAAGTAGACTATTCCATTGTCTTTGCAGGTTAGTATTGAGCTCATCTCAGTATTGGGGACATTAGTACAGTTAATTACTATATCACACATCTGTCCATTTGTATGATATTTGACCATCTCGTATATTTCAAGAGGTCTCTGCGCATTACCTTTAAGGCATATATCAGCCCACCCATATTTTTTCATTCTTTCAAAGGAGGCATCAGAGTGTGCAAGTCCAATGACTTTGCCACTTTTACCAACCTTCTTTTTTGCCTCATATAGACAGAGCATACCTGATTTACCTCCTGCCCCAATCACTAACACGGTATGTCCATCTTTTACAAGATGCGCAGTCTGTGCAGGTGCACCTGCTACATCAAGGGCCGCAAGTGCAATCTTTTCTGGTATGTCCTCGGGGAGTTTTACTGCAACACCTGACTCAAATAGAATTGCATATCCATCTATCTCAACCTGTTCCTTTTCTAGGATGACTTTTTTGATCCTTTCAATAAATAAAGGAGTTAGAGAGAGTGATACAAGAGTAGCAATTTTATCTCCGATGTTGAGTTTTAATTTTCCTTTATAATTAGGCCCTATATCTTTAACCTTTCCTATCAGCATTCCGCCAGAACCCGTAACTTTATTGTGTTGTTTTCCCCTTTCAGCAACCGTGTCCATAATTATTTTTGCAATGCCATCCGGACTGTTGTTGGAGGCTGTTTTCATTTGATGAAAACTTGCTGAATCAATATTGAGTGTAATGACATCTATTAAAATCTCATTATCGTATATAGGTAGGGAATTATCAAGTTTGAGAGCCGGTTGTGGTAAACTACCCTTAGGTTCTAAGACCCTATGTGACCCAAACGGACATCCGTTTGTTCTATAAGACATAGCTTTACCTCCTCTTTATCTAACATTTAACCCTAAGTTTCTTGCTATTACTATCCTCTGAACTTCGCTAGTACCTTCTCCAATCTCAAGTAGCTTTTGGTCCCTAAAGAAGCGTTCTACATTATATTCTTTCATAAGCCCATATCCACCATGTATTTGCACAGCATCGGTTACTACCCTCTTCATTACTTCTGAACAATATAGTTTTGCCATTGCTGCTTCTTTCGAAAATGGTCTGCCCTGATCCTTAAGCCATGCTGCTTTGTATAATAGGTTTCTTGCTGCCTCTATTTCCATTGCCATATTTGCAAGTTTGAATGCAATTGCTTGGTTTTCTCCAATAGGTCTTCCAAATTGAACTCTCTCTTTTGCATATTTTAGGGCCAATTCAAATGCACCTTGGGCACCACCAAGACCCATGGCAGCAATAGATAATCTACCTGCATCAAGTGTTTTCAACATCTGATGAAATCCTTCACCCCTTTTCCCTAAGAGATTTTCCTCGGGGACCTCGCAATCCTCAAAATAAAGCTCTGCTGTATTCGATGCCCTCCACATCATCTTGCCGTGCATCTCTTTAGCTGTAAAGCCTTTTGCGCCTGCTGGGACTAATATACAAGAATATTCTTTTTTGCCATCCGGTCTTAAGCCTGTCACAGCCTGAACAGTGACTACAGCAGTAAGAGGATTTGCAGCATTAGTAATAAATATCTTTGATCCATTTATTATCCATTTACCATCTTTCAAGGTGGCTGTAGTCTTTGAACCACCAGCATCTGAGCCAGCATTCGGTTCTGTAAGCCCGAAACCCGCAAGCTTGCCCTTGCAAAGTTGTGGTAGCCATTTATTCTTTTGTTCTTCATTACCAAAATAGTAGATCGGTCCAATGCCTAATGAATTTCCAGCAGCAACAGTAGCCGCCTGGGAGCCATCAACTCTGGCAATCTCCTCTACAGCTATGACATAAGAAAGATAGTCAAGTCCTGAGCCGCCGTATTTTTCATCTACAAACATTCCAAAAAGTCCCATGTCAAACATTTTTTTAGTTAGTTCGACAGAAAATTCTTCTTTCTCATCTAATTTTTGTGCTACAGGAGCTATTTCCTGTTCAGCAAATTCCCTAATTGTCTTTCTTAGGATCTCTTGCTCTTGAGTAAGATTATAATCTGGCATGTCATCCTCCAAAACAAAGTACCTTCATATTTGGTATATATATTTAATCAGATAGTCAAGATATTACTAACAAAGTTTAAAATTGGGTCTCCCTTAAAAAATAGGATATTCTTCGTGGTTTTGGGGACTGTGTACAAAGTAAGGTACAAAAACTTGCCTAAAGAATTTCTCCACCTAGTATGTTAAACCTGCTTCCTCAGATTTACCAAATTCCTGCGTCGTTATCCCATATAAAATTGAATCCCCAAAAATCAAGGATATAATACTTACTCTCAAATTGCGAAAAGCCTTATAAGAAAGAGGGCCAAAATCAAAGGTAAATCTTTAGCTTTTAAATTCGGCTCTATTTATTTTTCTTATCACCCATCCTACAGTTGTTCCTTAGGTAATCTTCGAGAATAGTATCGAGGAGATTTTCTGAGGCTTTTATTTCAGCCCCCTTGCGAGACATCATTGCTTCATGAACTACTTTAGATCTTGCCACCTCCCTAACCTTCTTTAGAACAAACAGACCAAAAGACTTTACCATAAATAAAAACCCTTCCATAATTAACCTCAATTCAACTTTAATATCTTTTAACAATACATACCAAATAAGACTTCTCTTCAAGTAAACAAAACAAAGTTGATAGTCCAACTCTCGAAAAAGGCATAAATTATCTATCTTAATCCATTAAAATCATCAGATACTACAAGCATCACACTATTAAGCCCACTCTTAAAAGAATCATCTAAAATCTCCAACCATTCACCCATCGACTCGCTATCCAAATAAATATAGTGTCACTAAAAGCCCTTCCTTACACCTAGGTCTATCAACCACCTCATTCTTCACCCTTGTAGTCTCTTCATCCTTGATGCTCATATAAATAGGCATCTATGAAAAGACAAAAAAGATTTTCTGAAGTTCCATTGTTCTTAAATGCTTACTCTTTATATCTTCCATGTGTTTTGCAGAATAGGTAAGGTTCATAAAACAAAAGCCTTTATCTTAGCAGGGGAATAACCCAAAATCAGGTCTAAGATAGACTGTTGAAAGGACTTATCTGTCTTTTCCTATATATCGCTGCTCCTCTTGAGACTATTAAGTAGTAGGTAGCACGGTGATTACTTTCTCCACCCACCTCCTCATACGCTCATAGTGACTCCCTCGCCAATATACAGAATCACATCCATCACAATAAGAAAAAGAACTTTGTACCTGATAAACGTAATCTGGCACTCTATCCCTTATCTCTTCCTTCGATATTCCTCTAAGTTCAGTATTACATCTAAGACACCTTAAAAACGGTTTTAACATATCTCTTTGTATCTCAAATGCCCTCAAGACATCAATAACCTGAAACTCGGGGAAATTACTCTCCACAAAATAGTATTTAATCATCCACTTCAATCGTAGTATTCTAGTATCACGTGTTAAAAATATTCTGTCACTCCTTCTAGCCTCCTCCACCTTTACATCAAACAACTTTGAATTCGAATATTCCGCATCAATACCTAATATACGCAAGTAAACAGAGAGTCTCCCAAGCATTGAATCACAAAAAAATCGCATTTATGGCTTATATTCCTTAATACTCAAGTTATCGTAATACGCATCTGTAACCCAATTCGAAAATGCAAATCTATTATTTTTCCTACCATATAGTGGCTCATTATCAACTCGCTCCATATATAACTCTCCGTTCAAATACCACTCAATTTTCCCATTGTATCTGATTATCTTAAAATGATGCTTTGCCTTAGGGTCACAATTTGTAGGCCTCTTTTCGACTCTCGTTTTCTCGTGCTCATCAAGCCTTGCTATAGTCGAGATTTGATTTTTCCATCCTCCAAGTATAATTATATACCCACTCGCGTGGATTCTACCGTCGGCAAATATTTCACACTTCAAATCACAAAAATTAGTCTTTTCAGCCCATGCATCAAACTCTATTACAACATTTTTTGGAAGTTTGAGCTTAAGCCATAGAGGAACATTTCTGGCATTAGCACTATGTAGTGCCCCATTTTTAATTTCCCAATCTGCATTCTCAAGCATATACCAGTTATCACCCAGCCTATCCCTTTCAAAATCATCAAAAAAAGGAACTTTCACCGTCTCAGGTGGTGCACATGAGACTAAAAAGCCTACCCCCAACAATACAAAAAGTCTTATCATAGAGTCACCTCTTCCATTATCTCAAAATCACCATTGTTTTTAATAACCCTTGCCGCAGATGTAAATATATCATGTGGAAAAAGCAATATAGCCTGCCTTCTTACTGCATCCTCCAATAAACTAATCTTCTCACTTATAGTTTGAAGAGGGTTTAGGTCATAAGCCATTACATAAGGAATTCTGATATGGCGAGCGGTAGGTACTAAATCTGCTGTAAAAATGAAGTCATTTTCACCAGTGTTGATATATACTGTTTGCATCCCTGGGGAATGCCCATTCACTGGTTTTATCTTAAAACCATTCATCAATTCATACTCGCCATCGATTAAAACCAGATTTTCATATTTAAATAGAAACTCAAAATCATCTCTAACATAGCTACCCCTATCCTTTATTGATGGATTCCAGGCATTCTCAAATTGTACTCTTTGAACATACACCTTTGCATTAGGATAAACAGGAACAATATTATTCCCTTCTCTTTTTGATAACCCACCAGCATGGTCAAAGTGCAGATGAGATATTATCACATCTGTAATAAGTTCTTCTGTAAGACCGTGTATTTTTAATAGCTCACTTAAATTATAAACCCGAATATTGTAAATATTCTTGAATTTTTCATTAAACTTTTCCCCCATCCCTGTTTCTATAATAATATTCCTATCCCTATGCTTTACAATAAAAATCCTTCCGGCCATCTCAATTCTATTCATTTCATCTGCTGGGTATAGCTTACTCCAAAGTGGTTTAGGGACTATTCCAAACATTGCCCCACCATCCAATCCAAAGACAGAAGGAACTATCTCAAATATCTCAAAATTTCCAGATCTCATCTAACCTTCCTTTTCACAATAGACATCAAAAACAACGTAGTTATTATTATCTTCCCTACATTCATTGTATTGCTCATTACCTTTCCCATCATCATCTACAACAAATTCAAGATCTACGGGATATCCCACATCTACCTGATACCACTTTACATCAACTTCAGTATATTCACCTGGCCCAATACCTTTCGAAGTTCGCCCTAACCCTACAAACTTTCCACCCCCCTTTTTCTTGCCATAATACATTGCTACATTTACCCCTTTACCCACAGGTGCTTCTCCCTCATTCCTTATAGTAACCCTAGCCCAAAGGTTAGTAGGACACTCTGTCCGTATGAAATCTATTTTAGTAATTACAAGGTCTGCTGCCCTAAAACCAGAGGTTCCCTGAACATTCTGTCTAAAATTATTTAATCCCCTAACTTCCCAATTTTTAATCTGATTCCTTGGTATCAACCCATATTTATTATCCGAACCCTTACAAAACCCATCATCCTCACCTGTACAGATATTTGTTATATGATAGGCATGCTGATTCCATATTTTTCTAGTCGAAACCCAGTTGTTTAGGGTATCAGCGTAAACTCTAACCCCATGATTTGGGGTGGAACTACAGTTAGAATAACATATGGTGTTTGCTATAACTACTATTTCAGCCTTGTTGTCATTATTCACATCTACAATTAAGGGATACTCAAACGTAGTATTTGTTGTATTAGGAGTTTGGAATAGTATCTGACCATCTCTACCACTATATACTCTCAAATAGAGCTCATCGTTATATACTGCCTCTGCCTTTCCATCTCCTTCAAAATCAAACACAGATGCACCTGTCACATTTGAAGATCTATCAGAAGTAGGACTTTGCCACAAAATCTTACATTGATTATTGAATACAACAAAATATTCAGCTCCAGCAACTCCATATTCCGGTTTACCATCACCATTAAAATCTGCAATTATTGGAGCACCCCCTTTATTGAGAGTTGCACTCATAGAACCCGGAATAGGTGTCGGACCACATATAGTATTACCATTCGCATCCAAAATAAATGTTTTACTATAAGCTACGAGGACAATGTCGGGCTTACCGTCTAAATTCATATCTGCCACACCAACTAGTCCATCGACAAGGTCATTTCTCTGCCATAATATTTCACCATTAGACTTATAAACTGTATTACCCGCTATAACCTCAGGCTTACCATCACCATTTATATCAGCAACCACAGATATAGAGCCTGAGTGTGTAGTCACAAGATCCTTTCCCATACCTCCATTCCCCCCTGTCCCCTTCCACACAACCTGACCTTTGTAATTAAAAACTACATTACCAACTATTATTTCACTTTTTCCATCAGCATCCAAATCCGCAAGCGTTGGCGAGCCCCAACCAGCATTCACTACATCTGATGAGATCCACTCTGTCAGATCTTCTTGCTTTTTTGGCAAACAAAGATACCCTTCTCCCTTTTCATTCTTCACAACATTAAATGCATATAAATGAGATGGAACAAGTTTCAACTTGTCAGTTCCCCCCTCATTTACCCAGACTCTGTTCTTTTCAAGTGCTATTATATCTATAAGTCCATCACCATCCACATCACCTGCTGCCAACCCGGACTCATAAGCCAATCTCATATTTGGGTCATCAAACGAGCAGATTTCACTACCATCATCCCCACTAACTACTCTAAGTACACCTCCTTTATCAAAATCTTCCTTCTTTGATGAAAATGATATAAATACTACATCAGGTATATCGTTTATATCTACCTTCCCATCCATATTATCATCTGTAAGACTAACAACAACTGGGAGGGCAATTACCTCATTATAGGTAGGAGCAACTAATGATGAGCCCCTCCACTCCCATAGAAGCTTAGGACTAAACTTCCCTGTGGGAGGTCTGTAAATACATTGAAAAATAGTAGATTCATCACTAACAGAGATATCCTTATCATTATCGAAAATATCTCTATGTACCCCAATATCCTCATCATCATATACATCTAAAGTTAAGACATCTGATACCTTAACGTCCCCTACTTCTCTCTGATCCCCCTTATCATCACTACAAAATAGAAAAACTAGCCCAAGTATCATTGGAATAACTATCAAAACGGTAAGTCTCTGCATACAAACATCTCCTTGATAATGGTATTAAAAATAACATTACATAAACAAATTGTCAAAAATAGAAGATAAACTTTAATCGTAGTCTAAACCTATTTTCGGGTGATTGCCAATAGGTTTAACTCCTACAATTGCATAATCAATAAACCCTTTTCCCATAGGCTTTAATCACCCTGTGCATGCAATTCTCTCAATTGATATTCTATGTCTAACATGCTTACACACGAAAAATGGATGTGAGACGCAAACAGAGCATGGCTAATATAACGGTTAAGCTATCCTGTTGAAGGTTGAGATTACCTACAATTCACCACGTTTCTCCCTTTAAAATATTCCTCATTTCTCCATTTACAAAATGGAACATTTCTATTCCACAGCAACAGAAATAACCTAAATGAAGTTGACTAATATTGTATTTAAGAATAAAATAAGTTATATTAATGGATTGCCTATGAGAAAAAGATTAAAAGTTGTACTCCTAAGCATAATTGCTCTAAGCATGCTAATTTATCCCATAATGCTCAATGCTCGGGCAGGGGGTGGTCATAGTTTCGGAGGTGGCGGGTCCCCTTCATTCTCTGGGGGTTTCAGCGGAGGTAAAGGAATAAGTGGTGGTGGAGATATAATAGGGTTGGTAATATTTCTATTGAGATATCCACAGATTGGTCTCCCCATTATAATAGGAGGAGTAATTTTCTTCTATTTTATGGGGAGAGGAGCAAACAATTATAGAATTAACAGCACTATAAGAAAAGCTACCTATTTAAGTGCTCAGCAAGAAAGTTCAATAAAGATGCAGAACTTAGAAAGGCTAAAGACAAGGGATCCTCAATTCTCTGAAGAGATATTTCTGGACAGAGCAAGAAATGCATTTATTACCATTCAGAAAGCATGGTCTGACCAAAACCTTTTGCCCATCAGAACTTTTGTTTCAAATGGCCTGTATACTAGATTTGCCATACAAATTGACATTCAAAAAGCAGAGGGCTATAGAAATAAAATAGAAAATATAAATATTCTTAGTGCAAGCATTGCAAGCATAACAAGTGATAATTTATATGATAGAATTGATGTAGCCTTTTCAGCAACAATGGATGATAGTGACGTAGAACTTAAGAGTGGCAAGGTATTGAAAGTAAATGAATCAACATTTACCGAATATTGGACATTCCTAAGAAGAATCAACACAAAAACACGTCAAAGAGAAGGATTAATCGAAGGTAAATGTCCAAACTGTGGTGGAAAACTAAATATTGTGGAATCTGGACGATGTGAATATTGTAACGCCTTTGTATTTAGCGGAGAATATGACTGGATTCTCACAGAAATCACACAAGAAGAGGAGTATTCATCACCCTATTTTCAAAATAATGTATGGGGTCTTGAAGAAATGCTAAAAAAAGATCCTACCTTTAACCTAGCTGCAATTGAAGACAAAGCCTCGTACTTTTTCTTTAAAATGTATAAAGCAAATTATTTTGGTGATACTAGGTATTTAAAAGAGGTTTCACATCCTAAATTCTACCATAGTCTAAGTGGTGCATTCAACCCCTCAAATGATTGGTATCAATCACTAAAGGATGCGGCGATTGGCGCTGTAGAGACAAAGAGGATTCAAGTAGATTGCGAAGATGGATATGATAAAGTAGACGTCATGATTAGATGGTCCGCTGAGTATTGTGAACGCAACAGAAGAACAAAGGAGGTTAGAAATGTAACAGATAAGAGTATAAGAACTCAAACCTACACACTCGTAAGAAAATCGAATGTCACTACGAAGGTAGCTTACAATTTCAAAATACTTCCGTGTCCCATTTGTGGTGCCCCCATTAGCTCCAATGTAGAGGACAAATGTGACTACTGTGGAAATATAATAAATGATGGAAGTCGTGATTGGGTATTATATTCTGTCGATATTTACAGACCTTATGCATATAATACCCAATTTACAGGAATAACCAAAAACATTGATACAAACAAAATTATTATTGCTGCAATGATATCAGCAATGCTATCGGATAAGATGATTGATGAGAGAGAGAAAGAGATGATTTACACTGCTGCCCAAAATAGAGGTATCTCCAAAAGTGCTGTCGATCAAATGATAGAGTCAGCAAAAAGAGGAGAACTTATAGCAATTCCAACCAATACTGAAGAGGCACGAGAAATAATTTCGTCTATGGCTAGAATATCTCTTGTTGATGGAAAGTTATCAAATAACGAGTATAAACTCCTACTAAACGTAGGTGAGAAATACAATTATAAAAAGGCAGATATAAACGGTATTATAAATAATCAAAGGAGGCTTTTATTTAACGAAGCAAAAGAATTTATCAAAAATACTAAATTCAAATAAACGGTGGGATTTATCCACATAGCATCATTTATTTTCAAAACAGTTGTGAAATCCTATCATCTTTCCCAAGGAGCTTCTCATATAACGCAGTGTATTTTTTTGCCGAAACTGTCCAACTAAAATCAAGCTCCATTATCCTTTTAATATATCTTTCTATATCCTTCTCTTCTCGATAAAATCTGAGTGCTCTCTCTATGGTTTTCAATAACTCCTCAGGATTGTAGTTATAAAATTTAAAACCGTTTCCCCTTTCTTTATCCAGATCCAGATCTATGATTGTATCATCAAGCCCTCCCACACCTCTAACAATTGGGAATGTTCCATACCTTAGGGAATACATCTGATTGAGTCCACAGGGTTCATATTTAGAAGGCATAAGGAAAAAATCACTCCCAGCCTCTATAAGATGGGCAAGTGCATTATCAAAACCAAGTAAAAGACCAATCCTGTCCGGACTTTTATTCTTGAGGCCAATAAAGTGTTCATGATATTTCTTATCTCCTGTCCCCAAAATCACAAATTTTGCCCCCGTATTTACAAGACGCTCATTTAATTCAAACAAAAGATCAAATCCCTTTTGATCAGCAAGTCTACTGATAATCCCTATCACAGGAGTGTTATCACTATAATCAAGACCCATTTTTTTAAGAAGCGACTTCTTACATTCTTTCTTCCCAGATAAATCTTTTATAGAATATTTTTGGGGAAGCAATGAATCAACCGACGGATCCCAAACAGAGTAATCAACTCCATTCAAGATTCCATATAAGACATTTTTCCTCTCTTCAAGGACACCCTCAAGTCCACAACCATATTCCTGTGTTCGTATCTCTTCTGCATACTTTTTACTCACTGTAGTTACTGCATCTGCAAAGACGATCCCAGCTTTCAAAAAATTTATTTTACCATAGTATTCAAGTTCTTTGTAATTAAAAAGAGACCATGGAAGCATTAAGACATCCATAGTATATGACTCAAATAGTCCTTGATATGCCATATTATGAATCGTAATTAGGCTTTTTGTTCCTGAAAAGAAAGAATCCTGAAAATAAATACATTTGAGGTAGACAGGTACAATTCCAGTTTGCCAATCATTACAATGTATAATATCGGGTACAAAGTTAAGTGACTTTAAGGCTTCAAATACGGAGCGCGAGAAAAGACCAAATCTCTCATGATTATCAGGATAATCTTTATTCCCTTCACCATACAAAAATTCCCGTTTGAAATACTTTTCACACGATAAAAATAAAAATCTGATTCTTGGATTCGGTCTATAATCAAGACTCTCATAAATATCTACACTTTCCATCCTTCCAGAGATAGGGACAAATATACTCCTCTTGACAGGTACTATATTATATCTTTTTGTATCCACTGATTTATAAAGAGGTGAATAAACTACTACATTATGCCCCTCTTGAGCTATTTCTATTGGCAACGCACCAGATACATCGGCAAGCCCACCTGTCTTCGAAAAAGGAACTACCTCTGGTGTCATAAAGACTATATTCATATATACACCTCCCAAAAGCGGTGGAGATATTAAATGTGTTTAAGTTAATATTCAAGTAAAATTTCACAGGCAATGTGCCAAATACAAAACCACATTAAAATGTTATGATACAAATTTTGCGATTCAAAAAGAAAAAATAAATCTCCCACAATACTATGAAACATATCATAACTTACTCAAATTCATACTGATCTAGGTAAAACTAAAACATCTGTTAAAATAAAACCCAGACCAAAGGCTTATATGAAAAATTTAGTAGTATTTCTTTAACCAATTTCCATTTGAGACACCATCAATTTTACCAGATGTTGAGCAACCTAACCCTACGAAAGGTCACACATTTTTTGAGAAATGTTTTAATATGCACATTATACCCAAAAAACAACCCAAGAAGTTTACATCAAATTTTTATAAAATATAAATCATTTGACTACACCTTACTTTTATTTTATAAATTCAAGCTAATTTATGGACTTGATAATCGAAAATGCCAGCATAATTACAATGGATAATAATGACTCCATTACCCATGGTTCCCTCGTCATAGAAGCAGGTATTATCAAACACATAGGGAATATTCCTAAACACTTAAAAAAACACCCTTATATGGTCATAAATGCAGAGGGGAATTATCTCTTACCTGGATTTATCCAAACACATATACACACAGGGCAGACACTATTCAGGGGGATGGTAGATGATCTCGAACTATTAGACTGGCTCTCAAGATATATATGGCCTCTCGAAATGGCACATAATGAAACATCAGTATATGAAAGCGCTAGACTTTCTATATTGGAGATGATTTCATCAGGGACAACTACATTCTTAGATATTGGGCTTGTCCACCACACAGAATCCATAATCAGAGCATTATATGAATCGGGAATACGTGGCATAATCTGTAAGATGTTGATGGATAAAAGCGAATCAAGACATGTTCCTTATGAAAGCCTAGATGTATCTGAAGCAGAGATAAGATACCTATTCTCAAAATATCACAATCTTGAAAACGGAAGAATAATGATAGGTATAGGACCGCGTTTCGCCCTTTCTCTGAGAGAGGAATCACTTATCAGGTCTGCTCAACTAGCCAGAGAGCTTGGCATCATTATAACTACCCACAGTTCAGAAAATATAAAAGAGATTACAGAAGTTAGAGATCAATATAAAGATTCCAATATTTCACTTTTGAACAAATGTGGAATTCTTAGTAAAAACTCCGTCATTGCACATTGTATATGGCTGGAAAAGAAGGATTTTGACATACTTTTAGAGAGTGGCGCATCTGTTGCCCACTGTCCAGGATCTAATCTAAAGCTCGGTTCTGGGTTTGCAAAGATTCCAGAAATGCTCGACTACGGCATAAATGTGACATTAGGAGCAGATGGCGCTCCTTGCAATAACAACCTAAGCATCCTAAATGAGATTAGACTCGCATCACTCATACATAAGCCAAGAATCGGTCCCCAAAAGATGGATGCAAAAACTGTACTCAAGATGGCAACAATCAATGGAGCAAAGGCACTTGGTCTCGAAAAACAAATAGGTAGTATTGAAGTGGGCAAAAAGGCCGACCTTATAATTATCAGCAAAAAAGGAGCCCATATAAATCCAATAGATAACCCATATTCTGCCATCGTATACTCCTCAAATGAATCTGACATAAAATATGTTATAGTTAGTGGAAAGATTGTATACAAAGACGGGATACATTTTTTTTGGGATAGTGATGAGATTGTCAGAAGAGCTACTGAAGAAAAAGATAAACTATTAAAAAGATTATAATTTTATGCTCGGTCAAAGATTTGGTAAATATGTCCTAATAAGAAAACTTGCCACAGGTGGGATGGCAGATATATACCTGGCAAGACAAGAGGGTGTAGAAGGTTTCCAAAAAGACATCGTCATAAAAAAAATTAGACCGGATATAAGTCAAAAACAAGAATTTGTTCAGATGTTCTTAAACGAAGCCAAACTTGCAGCTATGCTTACCCATCCTAATATATGCCAGATATTTGACCTCGGTAAGATAGGTGACTCCTACTTTATAGCCATGGAATATATTGCTGGAAGGGATATGAATCGAATCATAAACGCATCAGCCAAACGTGGAATACCATTCCCAATGGAATATGCCCTAAAAATAGCCTCTAATGTATGTGAAGGACTCTACTATGCTCATTCCAAGGTCGATTATAATGGAAATCCACTAAATATAGTTCATAGAGATATTACTCCTGAAAATATTATGGTCTCCTGGGATGGGGCTGTCAAAATATTGGACTTTGGGATAGCAAAAGCAGAAAACCTAATCTCCACAGACAGAGAAGGAGAGGTCAAGGGGAAACTCAGTTATATCTCGCCAGAGCAATTGCAAGGCAAAGAGGCAGATCAAAGGTCAGACATATTTTCTTTGGGTGTCGTTCTTTATGAATGGATTACAGGCTACAAACTATTCAGAGGAGAAACAGATGAGGCAGTTATAAAATCAATAACAGAGGGTAAAATATACCCCCCAAGTTTCTTTAAGCCAGATCTTCCAAAACAAGTAGAAAAAATTCTAATGTCAGCCCTCGAAAAGGACCCAGAAAAGAGATATAAAAATGCATGGGACATGCAATTTGAAATTGACTCCTTTTTAAGTCAACACGAATTTACGCCGTCAAATGTTCACCTCTCAAATTTCATAAAACAGCTCTTTAAAGACGAGATAGAAAAAGAACGCAAAATCACTGGCAAAAAGATAATCGCGGTCCCTCCTCCCCTTCCTGGCAGTAAGAGTCCGCATAAGACATTACAAACTTCTGGAAGACAAGTTCAATTAAATTTACCAGAGGAGGTCTATGTGCTTTTGTCTCAGATTGCTCAAAGAAATGAATTGACTATACCCTCCCTAATTGAAGAGATAGTAAAGCTTTATCTTAAATACAAATAAAGGAGTTTTGAATGAATGAGATAGAACATCGCTATGATGACAATGTTCATATCATTGATTCACCTCTCTTATTTGAGTTAGTAGCCAGATTTTCGAGACCAGAGACTATTCAACCTGAAGTAAATAGGATAATCAGATATACCTACAATGAGCTTTTAAGGTATATAATAGATATGGAATTCCCCAAAACAAAAATTGAATATTCTACACGAATGAAAAAATACACCCAACGAGGTATTGTTAGAGGAATAGGATTAAAAAAAGACACAAAAACAGTTATTGTAAGCATATTGAGGGCAGGCTCAATTCCGTCTCAGTTGTTTTTTGATATACTATGCTGGTTGATTAACCCCAAATTCATAAGACAAGACTTTGTCTCCTCAGCAAGGATAGTAAACAAGAAAGGGAAGGTAATAGGTGCCTCCATTAATACAGTGAAAGTTGGTGGAGATCTAAGTGATGCATATGTTCTGATACCTGATCCTATGGGTGCAACCGCCTCAACACTGATCAAAGTAATTGACGAATACATGAAAAACACCCGCAAACCGCCTAAGAAAATTATTACCGCTCATCTCATAATAACCCCCGAATTTATAAGGAATATCCATAAAAAATACCCGGATGTGATAATATACTCTCTAAGACTTGATAGGGGTCTCTCTTCTGAAGAAGTTTTGAAATCAATACCTGGAACATTTAAAGAAAAAGAACGGGGCCTTGATGACAATCAGTATATAGTCCCAGGTGCTGGGGGTGTGGGGGAAATAATTAATAATTCGTTTGTATAGGTAGGTTTGATATCTTATGGAGAGGTTCAAAATCCTTATTAGTGAAAAGGAGATTAAAAAGCGAGTTAAAGGCTTAGCAGCAGAGATAAACAGAGACTTCAAAAACAAGCACCTATATATAATAGGTATCCTCAATGGATGCTATATGTTTATCTCTGATCTCACAAAAGAATTGAAAATGCCAATCACAGTGGATTTTATGCGTGTATCAAGTTACGGCAATGCTACAGAGACAAGTGGCGTTGTCAGAATAATTATGGATGTCTCGGAATCGCTATCCGGAAAAAATGTCTTGATTGTAGAGGATATAATAGATACTGGGTTGACAATGGATTATTTAATACGAACCATAAAACAAAAGAACCCAAAAACTATAAAGGTTTGCACATTGCTACACAAAAAAATCAAAACAAGAGTAAATATAAAAATCGACTACTGTGGATTTGAGATCCCAGACAAGTTTGTTGTAGGTTATGGTCTAGATCTAAACAATATGTACCGTAATTTAAAATACATTGGCTACAAATAAAGGTAATAACAAAAATGGACAAAGAAGACACCATTCAAAACAATTTAGGGAGTGAAAAAAAAGATCAAGCAATAGAAAAAAAATCTCCGAAAGTCCCTATTTGGATATGGGTAATTATCCTGATACTGGTGATAATATGCCTATATTTTTTATCTCTAATCAACAGTAAGAAATATCGTATAACATCAAAAAATGATTATCTCATTGTTAAAAAAGGGTTGTTTTTACCATACGGATTTTCTGAATACATCCCTAAGGATATAACCAAGAGAGAGGCATATTCTCCACTAAAAATTCCCAAAGGAGAAACGGTACCTGTCATTGAAGTAGATAAAGGAGAGCTGGACGTAACCCTTTTTAAAATTATCTCAAAGTGGATCGAAAAATTTCTTCAAGAAGAGAGTGAGGAGAATGTAAGAATCGCCTCAAGCTATATAGAAAGGCTAATGAAACTAAATGTTTCTCCAGAGGATTTTGAAAGATACTCAAGACTAAAAGGAGAAGTAGTATTTAAACAGGCAAAATTCAATTTTAACATGGGTATAGAATTAATCAAGAGAGCTCGGGAGAAGATGTCAGAATTAAAAAATTTAAACCCAGAGTTTTTAAAGGAAGCCGCGGAACTAATTGAAAAAATAGATAAAATAAACAAAGCTATTACCAATGACTATATTCTATTGAGCAGACAAGATATAGATAAAATGAAAGAAGATATCAAAAAAGAATGTATAAGTTCATGTATAAGGGACACTATCGAGAAGTCAACTAACGAGACTCTTGAACAATCAAAGCAAGACAATTATAAACCAACTCAAGAAAATACATCAGAACAAAAAAATGACCAATAAACTGTTCTCTCTCATCCTATGTATTAAGTTGTTCCTTTTATCAATCGATTGCCAAAAAGATAGTGTAAATCATACACAAAAGGATAAACCATTTAAACCTGACTTAGAGACTTTATATACCAGAATTTATAGACTAATTGAATACGGAGAGTATGACATCGCATTTTCAGAAATGGCATATATGTTGAACTTTTATACCCAAGAAGAGAGAAAAAACTTTGATATACAAAATCTCTTTGCAAAATACATAATTGAAGGCCATGGTTCTTTAGAAAATATAATCGAGAATTATACAAAGATTTTCGATGTCCTTGATTCATCAGATGCGGAGGCATTATATCAGATCATCATGTATCATTTTAACAAAGAAGGGAACATTGAAAAGGCAATATCATTTGCAACTTCAAAAGTTGAAAAAGGTAACAACAGACCTGGTCTTTACTTTTTTCTGGCATACACTTTCTACAATTTTAAAATGTGGGAACTAGCATATAAGTACTTAGACTGCCTCATAACATTGGCACCAAACCACGTAGCTACATCATATCTAACATTCAGAGTGAGAGGCAAAAAGCCTAATTACAAGGCTGAGGCCGTCGAATCCCTCAGAAATCTTATCGTTAATGATAAATCTCAAAATATAGATATTACCGTAGCAACTAATTTTCACATCCCAGCTATGATCAATAGAGAATGGGAGAAAATAGGAGATCTACTTCTGCATAGTAATAACTATCTAGTAAAAAGAATAGCCTATTCAGAGATTCCAATATTCTACGCTCAAAAGGGCAACAGTGATAAGCTATATCAAGCTATGAAAGAACAAATAATGCACAATGACTATCAACTTTTTTCTCTTGTTTCTCGGAGTCTTTTATATATATTCAAAGATCCTATTATCGTTATTGATAGATTAAAAGCAGATTTTGGCGAACACCCTTTCATTATGGCATTGTCCGCGAAATTTTTGGTCTCCGAAGGTCTCAATAACCTTGTTGAAGCCACTAATCTCTTTATGAAGGCCCTTGAGCAAGACAACAATATTGATATCTTTTTTGAAGCGGTTGATCTCTTTAGAAGAACATCCCTTATATTCAAACTCAAACCTTTTGCTGAAGAACTCATATATAAATATCCATACAATACGGATCTCTACGAAAGTTACAGACTTATATCATCTGATCCGACCAACGATGAATTTTTCAAAAAATACCTTGAGCTCTTACCAGAATCTGTAAACAAATATTTAATCCTAATATCTATCTCCAAAAACATAGAAACCAAGGAGAAATTCTTGCTCGAGGGATTAAAAGCTTTCAAAGATGATTGTAATCTTATTTTAGAAATTATAAAGTTATACAACAGATGTGAAGCAGATAATTTTATAAAAGCCTACAGGACAAACTTGAGCAGATATATCACATTAAATGAAATTAACGAATGTTTGAAATTTGTAAATGAAGAGGAGAGGGTAAAGCTATACAATCTTGCTTACAAAGGCAAAAAAGAAGGATGTAAAACCCTAAAATGAGTAAGCTTAATCACTTATTTGTTGGAATCTCAATCATATCCTCATTAATCTGTTGTACAGAGGGAGAGAAAAATTACGAAACCATAGATAGTAAAAACAAAATTGAACTAAGAGACATAAAATTGCGAGAATACAAAAAAGAGGGTCATTCATCAGAATTGGTTGCTGAAAGACTAGTATACAATAAGGATAAATCTGAAATTTCTGTTTCAAGAGGTTATTTCCTATCCTATATAAATAGTGTAGAACTCATTGATAGCTTCAAACTATTATTTGAAGAAGGCACATACAAAGTAAAGGACGGCAAACTGACATTGAAACTAGATGAGGGAATTGTCTTAGACAAAGAAATCAAAATAATGGTAAGGAAGATAGAGTATGACCTCATCAAAGATAAATTAGAGGCTGAGGGCGAAGTAAAAGTAATAGGTAAAAATTTTGAATTCAAGGGCAGGGGCTTTTCAGGCAATATTAGAAGAAACGACTACACTTTTGATAATGGGATATCGGCAACTTTATTTAAATAGTTAAACATGCTTTATAAGATAATTGCAATTATATTGATTTTATTAAGCCCCGAGGCAAAATCTATAAAAGAACAGATAAAACAAGACAATTCACCTGTTGAGATAAAAGCTAAAAAGCTAAAAATCGAAAATCAAAACAGAAAAGCCATTTTTACAGGGGATGTAGAGGCTATAAGGACAGATATGAAAATTACATGTAACCAGTTAGTAGCATATTACAATGAAAAAGGAAGTATCGATAAATTTGAATGCATCGGGAATGTGAACCTTAAAAAAGGGGAAAAGGTAGCAACCTCTGATATGGCTGTATTTGAATATACAAAGTCCCTTGTCACTATGACTGGCAATCCATATTACTCTGATGGGGAAAATAAATTCTGGGGCGAGGTTGTAGAATTTGATCTCGATAAAGACGAGGTAAATGTAAAAAGCATTAAGGCTATAATAAAAGTAAAGGAAGATAAAAGATAAATGCTCGAGGTCTTTGATATCTCTAAGAGTTACAAGAAGAGAAAGGTCCTTGATAAAGTATCTATCTCACTAAAGAGGGGAGAAATTGTGGGTATCTTAGGTCCAAACGGGGCCGGAAAGACTACCTTGTTTAAGGTTATCATAGGTCTCTTAAAAGCAGATAGTGGTAAAGTTATACTTGATAAAGAGTTAGTAAATGGATTACAACTCCATCAACTAATCAGGAAAGGCATAGGTTACTTACCTCAAGAACCGTCATTATTCACAGGTCTGAGTGTTTATCAAAATTTAAGAATAGTATCTTCCATTTCAAAAGAAAAGACAAATTTTGAAAAGAGATTAAACAACCTAATAACTAAGATGGGACTAGAGGAAATAAGAGATACACTAGCTGAAAATCTCTCTGGTGGCGAAAAGAGAAGACTTGAAGTAGCCCGTTCCCTTCTAACGAATCCAAAATATATATTGTTAGACGAACCTTTCAGTCAAATAGATCCAAAAACTGTATACGAATTAGTAGAAATCATCAAAAAAATGAAGGAAGAAAACATAGGCATACTTATAACCGATCACTATGCACGAGAAGTATTTAGTATATGTGATAGAATATATATCATCGCAGATGGAAAAATTATTGTTCATGGAACACCAAGTGAACTAAAAAATAATCCTATGGTTAAAGATGTTTACTTGGGACAATTATTTGATTTATAACCTAAACGTATCCAAATAGCAAAATTCGTAAAAACAATCTATCAATCTTCTAGGATTTATTGTAGCACCTAGAGATCTACGCAAAAAAGCATCTCAAGACTTTCTAAAAAATCTCTCTACCATCACAAGTAAAGCTAATCTCTCTGATTACTCAATCTCTACGCTTTTTACACAAATAAACGTAATTTCATCCTTTCAGTATCACCTCTATATCAGATGCAAAACACCAAACAGATGCCTCTTATTCACTAATAGAACTTCATACACTCTGAATATTCTCAAACAACTATTTAGATCTAGGCATAGACATCATTGAGGTAATTTTAGGAAACACTAAACAAATAATATAAGATTAAATCACTGTTAGAACCCGGAAAGCCCAAATCCTGTCTTTATTTATCTCTTTGGGAAAAGGACCCTGTATTATTATAAGAATCACTAGGAAATTAGAAATCCAGTTGAAAAACACTTTATAACAATTTAGTCACTTTCAATATGAACTCAGCATAAACTTAAGAAAGTATTGAAATTAGACAAGTAAACCCCAAGGGAAATCACAATAGGGAACAACCTACTATATTTGTAAAACTGCCTTCATGGGCAATCTCAAGGAACGTCTTTGTCCTCAGTAGGCTTAACTATTAACCCAACCTTTTTATTATAGTACAATATTTTTTAAACTAGCTAGCATTCTCTGGGATATTTCACCCTTTCATTTATAATCAGACATATACAAAGAAAGGGATTTCGCTTTTAAAAAGAGCGTAGCACTTACTACCTCTCTTCTAGAATCAACAGCCATATGGTTTTGAGCTCCAAAAAGTACTTGGATGAATTTTTTAAGAAGTTATGCAGATAAATCTCGAAGCGACACAAGATATTAGAACACACAAAAATCTCTTCATGAATTCCTAAAATAAAATTATTCTTAAACCTTTTAATCAAATAAAATATGTGCTAAAAATTTCCTAATTATGGTAGATGATCAAGATAGAAGAATTATAAAATATAACAGCCTAATTAAATACCATTCAATATACATTTTACTCCTCCCTACTATAACATATCTAGTATTTACAATTATAATCACCTATCCACTAATTACAGACTTAACTAATCATATACCTGCAGATCTTGGGGATCCATTGTTAAATGTATGGACACTCTGGTGGAATCTCGAAAAAATAACCAACTTAGACTTTACAAACTATTTTGACGCCAATGTAATGTTTCCTTATAAAAAGTCGCTTGCCTTCTCTGAACACCTTGTAGGAGAAGCAATATTGGGTCTGCCTTTCTATCTGGTTAAGAAGAACCCAGTTTTTGTATACAATATCCTATATATACTTTCATTTGTTGTAGCTGGTTTAGGCATGTTTCTTCTAGCGTATTTCATTACAAAAAGTTTTCCAGCAGCATTTATTGCAGGGTTCATATATGCCTTTGCTCCCCATAGAATAAACCAGGCAGGACACTGTCTCTTATACACATCTGACG
>JAOAFA010000043.1 GCA_026416535.1 Deltaproteobacteria bacterium | reverse complement strand
GTACCAAGAGACTTCCCACCACAGCCATCTGAATCTCCACATGCCTTACCAGTGCAGTTCGGTGTACAACCACCCTCACATACATAAGTATTGGGGTTACAGGTCTGACCGCTTGGACAACTACCTACACACTTGCCACCGCAGCCATCATCATCACCACAAGCCTTACCTTCACAACTTGGGGTACAACCACCACCCGTATCCTTCACACCCACATCTTTCTTCACTCCTACATCCGAAACCACATCCTCCGCATCACAACCTGTAAACATAACTAACAGGACCGCCATAAGCAGTGGCACAAACAAATTCTTTCTCATCTTCTTCCTCCTTGTAATAAGGTTAAAACGACTTTGCCTAAATAAATGGACATAATTAAAACTTTCTCAAAATAGGTCATTCCTTCTATACAACTTCTGACCTTTTGTCAACTTTTTTCTAACACATAGTAAGCAAAAATATAACTCCCGAAAAACATATTTTCTCTACATAAGACATTTATGTCACACTATGACCTCTCCTATCTGATGTTTTGCTATGCAAAAATTAAAAAAATATAAGTATTAGGAATCCTTATGATACAATGATACAGGAACCTCAGAAAATCATCATAATCACAAGTCAATAATCAAGAGCGAAATTAATTCTGAAAGTACTACAAAAGGCCCTCATATTTTTCACTTTACAAAACAGGAAAAAAAAGTAAGACTTAGTACCACTTTTATTTTAGGAGGTTTTAATAATGAGAAACTTCTTGTTGACAATTCTCATACTTACACCATTTTTTGTCTGTTCGGATGCCAACAATCAACAAAATCTACAAGATACATTACTTGATAATACAGAAGAAGATATTTTGAAAGACATAAAGGAGATCGATATAAATGAGATATTAGACAAATCATATAATATCCCTGAGGAAGATATACTCACTGACATACCAACAGAAGATCTGAAGGATGTATTATCAACAGACACCGCCGATGATATCATTCATATGGATACTTCAACCTCAGACACATATATAGACATACAAGACATTAATCCCTTTGATTATGAACCCATAGATATAAGCCCTGATGCGCATACTGAGACGGGTATATCAGATATAAACAACGGCAGTGGACTATATAAAAGTGATTCAGATCCATACTCCAAAGGTAGGCTTCCTGTAAAAAAGATGTCGGTTGTAAAGGGACAAAACGGTTCACCTGTTGAAGCCTCCATATATCTCCCTCAAGGATACAAAGAGTTTGCAGTTGTCATATTTCAACACGGATTTCTTGTAGATAATAACTTCTATAGTGACATGTTAGAGCATATTGCCTCACATGGATTTGTAGTTGTTGCGCCTCAAATGTATAAGGCGGATGGTATTCCTATTGGGAAGCCTAAGTCCTCCGAAGAGGCAGAGACAGCCATCCAATTTTACAACTGGCTTAAGTTAAACATAAACAATTTAACAGGCGTAAATGCTAGAATGGATTTACTTGGACTCTCGGGTCACTCCAGAGGAGGTAAAGTAATATGGACAATTATGTTGAAAGATCCAAGCTGGACAAAGGCTATAGCTGGTGTTGATCCAGTTGATGGAACTGGAGGTCCCCTCGGGGGAGAGACAAGAATCGCCGACAAGCCATTCAATTTAAATGTCTCATCACTTATTATAGGAACAGGTCTAGGTCCTCAGGGTTCAGGGCTTAACCAAGCCTGTGCACCTGAAGGAGACAACCACGTACAATTTTATAACGCGAGCTCATCTCCGGCGTATCATGCCGTGGCCATTGATTACGGACATATGGACATGCTTAACGACTCCACACCTGGCTGTGGAATGGTCTGTGCAGCTTGCAAATCAGGACCTGATAGAAAAGGCATGAGAATCTTCACAGCAGCACAGCTTACCGCATTCTTCAGATATATACTCCAAAACGATAATAGTATGTTAAATATACTTATTGATCCGAGCAAGGCAAATATAAAGGTCATTATGGAAAACAAATAATCAAATAACCTTTAAGGTCCTATCAAGTTAATACAGGAATAAAGTTAACTCCTAAGAAGGGTGGAACACTAGTGTAAAGCCATAAATTATAAAAACACAAGAAGTTCTTATCTAAAACTCATGTTTTATTTACAGAAGCAATATTTACTCACATTTAAATCACAAACAGCTGGTGGTTGACACATATTCACAGAACATTGTTCTGAACAGATATTTGGTGTGTTGGGATTATTATCAGCATCCACACACTTAAGTGGAGCAGCGCATTCATAATCATATTTACATTCTTGGCAAATATTTAGTGCCTCAGTCACACAGTCACATCTCTCCATAACTCGTTTACATTTCCCAAATACACCATTCTTATAGCAAGTTACAGGATCGCACATCTCATTAGACCACTTAGAGCATCTATTACAATCACAACTCTTTGTATTGAGATTACAACTCAAATTTAATGGACATTCAAAATCTGAGGAGCAATCAACCGAACAAACTTTAGGTGTAATAGGATCTCCATCTGTATCTAAGCATTTGTATCCATACCCACAATCAACATCTTCTTTACATTCCTTACAAAGTTTCCTCGGACACATACAGACCGCCACAGGAAGATTTGCATCATTATTACAGATCATCGGTGCCGGACAATCTCCACATGTTTTAGTACATATCTTAGGTGTCAAAGGATTTATATCATCATCTGCACATATTAAACCAGAGGGACAATCACTATTCTTTTCACATTTGGTTTCACAAAGATTTGTCCCACTCTGATTGCATATACAATACTTACTGATATTACTATCACAGTAGGTATAAACAGGACTAGTCGGACATGGATAAACCGACGGACACACCCTCGTACATACATTTGGGGTAGCACTATTGTTATCGTCATCTGCACACACAAACCCAGAGGGACAATCGGAGTTTTGGGAACACATCTGACATATATCAACTAAAGGATGTTCTCTACAAGTACATACCTTACTACATTTTGCGTTATTGACAGAGGTGCACATCATATTAGCTGGACAATCCTTATTATCATTGCAACACCGTGTACACTCACCTGTGCCATCATTATCTATATCAAAGCAATCAGACAATGCATTATTAGTTATTCCAATGCACTGAGGTATATTGAACCCATACTGTGTGCAGCTCACCTCATCCGTGTCAAAGTGAATGCACGGACATGCACAAAAACTTTTATCTCCATATTTAATACACATTGAATATGGTGAAGGACACTCACCTGCATTATTACAACTTTTAGTACATCTCTTTACCCCATTCAAATCAGCTATACAAAGGTCTAGTTGCCCATTTGAACTTAGGAGACAGTCCTGGTTATCCTTACATTCATAGTTACAATCTACAGCAGGCGCGGGGTGTTTACATAGGCAATACTTACTAACATTAAAATCACAGTATGTATATACTGGGCTTGTGGGGCAATTCCCCATAGAACCACATGGAACTGTACAAACCTTGGGTGTATTCGGATTATTATCCTCATCTACACATACCTCATTTATCGCACAATCCTGATTTGTAGAGCACTCCTTACATAGTTTTTGAACAGGAGGTTCTTTACACATACAAGCTTTCTTACACTTGTCACTCAGTGGATTAGGTAAATCATAACAACTTAGCCCGGCTGGACAATCATTATCATCATTGCAACAGTTGGTACACTCACCATATAAATCCCCATCTAAATCAACACAATCAGTAAGCAATCCATAGGTAACATTGCTGCAATGTTGGTTGTACATACCTATTGGACTACAATTTACATTAAAGTTATCTACGTGTTTGCAAGGACATATACAAATTCCTCTACCCTCTGGTCCCATCTTCGCACACATTGAAAAGGGTGTTTGACATTCACTAACATCACTACATCCCTTAGTACAAAATTTTGACCCAAACATATCTGTGGCACATACTGGGAATTGTCCCTGTGTCTGAGAAATACAATCAACATCTGTCTGACAAGCCGTATTGCAGGTAATGTTTATTGGTCCACATACACAACTCTTATTTACCACCTCTACCCCATCTACAATAGAAATAATCTGTTCAATATGACAAAATCCATTCATGCCATTCGGCATTCTACAAGTACCTGTACAATCAGGGGGACATAGCTCGTGAAAGCAACCACACTTATATTCATTAGTTGCGCTAAAATACAAATACTGGCATTTACCAATTTGTCCACCGATCATCTTGCATCTTGTCGGTTTACAGATCGGATTATTAAATTGTGAGCATGGTTGAAAAGGAATTGGTCCCACAATGATAAATCTACCTTTTTCATTTTCCCTTTTTTCAAACACAAGCATCATATCGTATATCTCATCTGCCGTTTTGGGCATATAAACAAGGTAGCTTGCTGCCTCATATTCATAGCTTGAGCCTTTACCAGGTATAATTGTAAATAAAATATACTCATCATTGGATGCAGAAGGTTTAAAAGAGAAATATCCCTCATAGTCACTAGTAGTTACTATCTCGCTACCGACCTCAAACTCATAACACTGAACGACTATATTCTCAGTCACACCAGTATCGGAGAAAAACATGCTCTTCTTCTTATCTTTCTTTTTATTAGGGTCTAGCGGTCTATCAATAATAATTTCCGCACCAGGCACTGGCTCTGCCTTGTCTGGGACAACTGCCTTTATAGTAGCATTGATGAATGCATCGAGTGCCTTCTTGCCCCCACTACTCTTAGTCACCAGTTTATAAAGTTGCTCATGTGGTGTAACAATAAAATAGCCATCATTATAGGTTAATACAAAGTTAAACCTCGTTATTTCATATCTATAAAATGATATTATAGACTTGTTAGTCTTATATTCTTTACCAAAATCATTAGGTGGATTAATTACAAACAATATCTCAAAATATTCTGGCAATTTGCCCAAATCCTCTTTTGATATTTCAATACTAAATTCACCATTTGAACCAGTCTTGATCTTATACACTTCACTTTTCTTAAAAATAGTTTTAAACTGAGTCTTTGCTGATGACCCATCTTTCTCACCAATAAAAGAAACACTTCCAAACTCAAAATCAATCTCAGCATTAGCAACAGGCTCTGAATTACTTAGAACAAGCTCTTCAGCCTCAGAACAAAAAGTCTTCTCCTCCATATCAATTATGCCCGAATCATTCGTAGATACATCTTTCGTTACTACATCCTTTGGAATTATATCCGAAACACAGCTGGGAATATCACATATATTTGATACATTCTCCTCTGTTGTACACGAGTATAATCCCAGCATAAAGAGACATAGAGAAAACAAAAACTTTTTCATAGAACCTCCTCATAAGACAAGTAAGTCTGCGCTATTCTTACTCCTAAACATACTCATTGTCAACACCTACAACATAAATTGTGATAGATATCACCACTTATTCTTATGGTCTAAGGATTTTTGAACAAAACACAAGGATTTTTATAGATTTGACTTATTTCAGATTATTTATTATTTTGACCCCAAGATAGATATTTCTTAGGAGGCAATTAATATGTCAGCAAATGACAAAAAAAATAATATAATCGAAGAATGGTTTTCTTCTCAACCCAAATCGACGGAAGAAGATATACCGTTACTAGAGGCGGAATTAATAGAGACACCTGAACTCCCAAAAGATAACAAGAGTATTAGCGTAAATACCACAGAAACTCTTGAGACTAAAAAAACGCCAGAACCATCAATAACCGAAAGACTTAAACCACCTAAGGAATTACCTCAAGAGGAATTTCACGAAAACATTAATTGGCAGGAGGTGGTATCTTATCTGGAAGACGAAGCTAAAACGAGGGGTCAAGTCAGAGATGCCTCCATTTTATTTAACTCAGCTGGAATTATCTTGGGAGAGAAATTGAGACAACCAAGAAACGCCGCCATTGACTTTCAAAATGCCTTCAATATCGACTTTTCATATTTTCCAAATGTTAGATCAGCCATTAGATTATTTTATTATTTAGGTAACTATCAAATGGCTGTTCAGCTCTTACAACTCATGGCACAGAGCCCTCAGTGTAAAAATAATGCCTCAATATATTTCGAAATAGCCTTTATAAAATTTTACTATTTAAATGACATTAATGGAGCAAGAGACGCTATACTACAGGCTATCTCACTGTCCAAAGATAGTATAGAGTTCCTGACCTTTTTAAATAATATATATTCCCGAACAAGAAATACAACGGAGCTTGCAAACATAATAAACCAGCTAACAAACCAGAGACTCCCAGAACATTATATAAAAATGTTATTATTCTTTGAGGGAAAGATCTTTGAAGAAAAGTTAAACGACATAGATATGGCACTAAAATGCTATGAAAGAGTATTTATGCTCGACCCATCTGACAAAGATGCCGTTTTGAATATTGAAAACATTTTAACAACAAAAAGACAATTTGCTGAACTCGCCTCTATCCTCAAACAACATGCTAATGCCCTACCTCCGGATAAAAGGATTGACATTTATAACAAACTCATTTTGATTTATAAGAACCACTTAAATGACCCGGACACAGTCATACACTATCTTACTGAGGTTCTAAAAATTAGATCAGGCGATGTATCTGCACTTGATGAACTCCTAGCTCAATACTACCAAAAGAATGAATATGACAAAATCACAGATATACTAAAAAGAATAAGTGAACTTACAACCGACAAAAATATACTCGCAAACCTCTATTACAGACTTGGTTCAATATATGAAGAAAATCTATCAAATGAGATTGAGGCAATCGAATATTATAAGAAGATCATAGAAATATCAACCTCCTACCAACCAGCATACGCCGCATTAGGAAGGCTACTTGCAAGACATGGAAAATGGGAAGACCTCGTCAGACTTATGGAGATAGAAATAGCACAAACAGAAGACACCCTACAAAAGGTTGCCCGCTATTACAAGATGGCAGAGATTATTGAAATTAGGCTTCAGGATTTAAATAGGGCTATAGATGTTTATAAAAAAATACTACAAATAAAATCTTCATATCTCCCAGCCCTAAAGGCACTAGGAACTCTATATAGTAAACTTGGCATGTATCAAGAACTTATAAATATGTTTGAAGAAGAAATAAAGATTACTGAGGACAAAGAACAGACAGCATTCTTATTGGACAAAATAGGTATTACCTATGAGGAGAAATTAAACGATAAAGAAAAAGCAGCCGAGACCTACAGAAGGATACTAGACATAATACCCGATCACCTTCCAACAATAAGAACTCTTGCAAGACTTTACGCAAGATTAGGCAAGTGGGAAGACTTAATAAAAATGTGTGAGATTGAGGCTGAAATTATTAAAGATCAGATTCAGATTGTATCGCTATTGCACAAGATTGGAGAGACCTATGAAGAACATCTAAAAAATATAGATGAGGCAGTACGATATTATAAAAAAGCACTTATGCTATCCCCTAACTACCTCCCTGCCTTAAAGTCACTCGGAAACATATATCTATACCAAGAACGGTACGAAGAACTTATTGAGATGTATAAGCGAGAGATAGAGGTAACCAGAAACCAGCCACACAATATATCACTCTATCACAAAATAGCACAGATATATGAAGATAAACTAAATATGCCTGAAAGGGCAATATCAGTATATGAAGAGATATTGCTACTAGATGCGTACAACCTCCCAGCGATTAATGCCTTAAAAAACATTTATCTAAGATTAAAGACGTATGACAGATATATTGAGGTCCTTTTAAGAGAGGCAGAACTTATATCAGACTCAGTTCAGAAGGCACACATATTTTATCAAATTGGCGATATCTATATAAATAAGCTTAAAAACATCAATAAAGGTGTCGAATACCTAAAAAAATCATTAGCCTTAAATAAGGATAACAATAGTGCCAGAATACTACTCGTTGATACCCTAAGACAGAATGGAAGGTACAGTGAACTTTCTGATACTCTCATTGAGATCGTAGCCCAAATGCCAACAGATCAGTCAAAAATTGAGTTATACTGGGAATTAGCGCAGATATTTTACTTTAAACTAAAAGAGACCAACAGGGCAATCATATATCTCGAAAAGATAACGGCTATAGAGCCTACCTACGTAAGGGCACTCTCTCTCCTTGCCTCAATTTACAGAGAGGAAAAAGATTACATCAAACTTATAACAGTATTAGAGAAGTTAGTAGAGCTAAACTTATCAACAGATGTTTTAGTCTCAATACACCTCGAACTGGCAGCTCTTAAAGAGACCGTTATGAAGATGCCTTCAGAAAGTTACATTCACTATATCAAGGTGCTCGAACTTCAACCAACAAACAGGATAGCTATAGATGCCCTCGAAAGAGGCTACAGTAGATTAATAGACACTGATGGACTCTATCTTCTTTATAAAAATCATCTCAGTAAACTAGACATGGATATTGACGAAATGTCGGTTGAAAATTTTAGATTGGCCGTGTTACTCTTAAGCAGTCTCAAAACACGTCAAATTGGCCTTCAACTCCTAAGCACGATTTTAGAAAAGAATCCAGATTATCTACCCGCCCTTATATTGCTAAGAGAATATTACTTAAAAAACGAAAGGTATAACGACTTTGTCCTTCTCTCAAAAGGACTCATAGAAAAATTAAAGAACAACAACATAAAAAAGAAAATTGCCTATGAAGCGGCCATCATATTAGAAGAAAAAACCAGGGATAGTGTCTCTGCCACTACTTTTTATCTTATCGCATTTGATATCTCACCATCAGATTCAACAATCTTTTTAAAACTTGAAGCTTTATTATCAACACAAGGGAAATTTGATGAATTAGCATATGTATACATGAAAAGGATATCTGCACTCATAGATAATACAGAAAAGGCAGCTGTGTATGTGAAGCTCGCGAGATTATTGGAGAGAGACATCAACAGGATAAATGAGGTCATTACAGCCTACAAAAATGCGACTGCATTAGACCCCTACAATGAAGACTCACTTACATCACTAATTTCTCATCTGATTAACATGAAAGAATACAACGAGGCAATCAATTACTTAGGAATGCTTATCAATTGTGCAAAATCACAGGAGGTGCTAAAAAATGCATATCTCAATCTGGGTGTACTCCTGTATACACACAAACAGGATTATAATAATGCCCTCTTAAGCTTTCAAAAGGTCATTTCAATAGAACCAAATAATATTACTGCCCTTGAGTATATGGGGGCTATATATTACAACCTAAACAACTATGAATATGCCATCAAGACATACCAGTATCTCCTTTCAATCGCCAGTAATAATGTAAAAAATCTCGAATATATATACATTATTTCCAACATATACGAAAACAACCTATCCAATATAGATGGAGCGATTGAGACTCTCAAAAGTGGACTAAAGATTGATCCAACAAATGAGCAACTTTTAGGCAGATTAGTTAATCTTTGTGAAAGGGCAAATAAGATCGAAGAGCTAATTCAAATATATGAAAGTGTAATCTCCTCATTTCAGGAACACGAAAAGATCAACGCAATTCCATTGATGATTAAAAAAGCAGAGATATACTTAGACATAAAAAGAAGTCTCATTGATGCTGAACGAGAATTAAAAAGAATTGTTCAGATCGCTCCAAATAATATCCTTGCACACACTATGCTTGCTAAGCTTTACTCATTAGAACCATCTTTCTATCCTCAGGCCATTGTAGAACACAGAACCCTTATCCAGATAGACCCGTTCAATGTTGACAATATAAGATCACTATCTAGAATATTTAATCAGATGCAAAATAAAGACGGTGTCTTTAATACTATCGGGACACTAATAGCTCTCAAAAGTGCAACCAACGATGAGGAATTCGCTTATGGAGAAATAAAACACCGAATCGAAGGTATACAAGGAGTTATGATAAAAAACGACGATATTGATTTATACATTGCCCATCATAGAACCAGAGGATTATTAAGGGAAATTTTAAGTATAGTTAATGACGAGCTTCACGATGTCTTTAATCCTTCTATTGAGAAATATGGTCCCGAGGTCAAAAAGACTAAAATGACTAAAAAGTCCAATGATAGGATTAGGGGAAGGTGTGACGATGTTGCCAAGATAATGAATGTAGGGGAATATAATCTATTCATAGCTGACAAACAAGGATTTTTATCATTTGTTGAACCGACAGACCCTCCCTCCATTATTATAGGGGGAGATTTCGCCAAATTACCTATTGAGGAGCAAAAGTTCGGTTTTGCAAGGATGTTATATTTTATTGCAGATAAGCAGATCGCCGCGGCTGCACTTAGCATAGATGAGTTGAAAAACTTCGTTAATGGCATATTATTAATAACAGTCCCTGAAAAATATGAAAAAGAGATTAAGGATGAGGCATCACTCACCATGGCAAAAAGGCTCTCAAAAGGACTCTCAAGAAAGAGCAAAGGTATAATTATGAGTATGCAAGACAAAATCAATGATCTAATCCAAACGGATATAAAATTATTCAAAAAGGCATCATTTATGAGCGCCAATCGACTAGGGCTTCTAATTACCACCTCTCCATCTGCTGCTCTATCTTACATCTACAGAACCTCATATGGTGGTAAACAATTACCAAATAGTTTTAATAGTATCGTTGACGAATGTCAGAGAAATGAGGAGATGAGAGATATCATATCATTCTCGGTATCAGATGAATATCTAAGACTTAGAGAAAAAATTGGGATAAGTATTAAATAATGGATTGATTTAGGTTTTTATG
This sequence comes from Deltaproteobacteria bacterium, assembly GCA_026416535.1. Taxonomy (GTDB): domain Bacteria; phylum Myxococcota; class SpSt-1050; order SpSt-1050; family SpSt-1050; genus SpSt-1050. The sequence continues at coordinate 9,754 of JAOAFA010000043.1, read as the reverse complement.
GTATACAAAAATGACAGAGACCTTTCTAAGGTCCAAAAGGAGAGGAGAAAAGAACTCAGGGTATATTTAAGAGTCTTTAAAATGAAAGTAGAGACCTCAAAAGATGTCTTTTTTGGATACGCAAAAAATATAAGTGCTAGTGGGCTCTTCATTCCAACATTAAATCCGAAAAATGTGGGAGAGAGATTCAGACTAAAATTTAAATTACCAAATACAGAAAAAGAGATCATTGTCCTTGCAGAGGTGGTGTGGAATAGACACTACTCGCAATCAGATAAGTATGAACCAGGGATGGGCATCAAGTTTGTTGAGATCTCAGAGGAAGACGCCGAATTGATTAGACAATTTGTAAATTCCGACTCTATAAAGGAGTAGAAGATGAAAAGAAGGTTTTTAGTGATATCTATCCTAATTTTAATAATATCCCTTTTAATTCTTTACATATCATCTTGTGGAGGAACCGGTTCTGCCTGTGAAGACCTCCTACACCGTGCTTGCGATTGCTTATATCCTGACAACCCCACTCAGAGGGAAGAATGTCATACCAAAATCGATGAAGAGGTTGCAAGTAGTCCATTTACTGCTGAAGAAGACAGCAAATGTCAAACCTATATAGATACTTGCGACTGTACAGCAATGAAAAACGGTGACAAAAACGCATGTGGAGATGTCTTAGATTCATTATAGAGAAGGAGTTTCTATGAAATTTAGGTGGATCTTATACGCATACATATGTTTAGCAATAATTAACCTAGAAGGGTATTCTGAAGAGATAGATATTGAGACCCTACTGGAAGAGGCACAAGCATCCTACAATGGGATAAATGATTACACAGGGATAATGCACAAACAGGAGAGGATTGGAAAAAAGTTGTATCCCAAAGAGACCATCTTCTTCAAATTTGCAAAACCCTTTAAGGTATATATGAAATGGATTAAAGACCCATACAAAGGGAGAGAGATGATATACGTAGAAGGTTGGAATGATAATAAAATAAAAGCACATGAAGGTGGTCTCATAGGAGTTGTAACAGTTAATTTAGATCCAAGAGGTTCTATGGCAATGAAAGGCAATAGACACCCTGTCACTGACATGGGTATTGGCAACCTATTAAAAGTTGTACAGACAAATATTAACAGAGCTAAAAAGCTTGGTGATACAATCAAAGTAGTTAAATTAGGAGAAGAAAAAATATTTGGTGTAGATACCATTAAACTTGAGGCAATCTTCCCCAAAGAAAAAGAGAAAGGTTATTATTGTTATAGAGCCATACTATGGATTGACAAAGAAAAGAAACTACCCCGGAAAATAATGGTGTACGACTGGGAGGACCAACTTGTAGAAGATTATTCATATGAAAATCTGCAATTCAATGTAGGGCTTACTGATAAAGATTTTGATCCCTCAAACAAAGAGTATAATTTTTAGCTTTACTCCCTCAATTCACTTATAGTCCCACAAAAACTTATTCTATCAGGCAAGTTCTATCAGCTTTCGTAATCTGTATGTTTTACCTTATAATTTATCTTTCGAAATGCACAAAATTAATGTAATATGTATAAGCACAGGAGGTCATTATGATGAGATATATTCTTCTCCTAGGTGTTGTTATTCTTTTATACAACTGCTCCGGTCCATCACCTACTGATACACAGAATCAAGAAAACTTGGACATAACAATAATTATTGATACACCTATTTTAAAAGACGGAGTGACCTCTGACTATCAGATTGAAGACATAAAAGACACGGAGTTGAAGGACATAGAGGATACAACCGACATAGATATAGACAAAACGCCCCCTTATGTAGTAAGTGCATTCTCTTCTGACGGGAAGTCAATCACTGTCAGATTCTCAGAACCCATTGACGAAAAAACAGGTTCTAACACTGGAAATTACACAATTAAGGGCTCTGACAATTCAATTATTCCAATAGAATTGGTAACATTAAAAGATGAATTTTCAACACTATCAATTCCACCAAGTGCTGTTATCAATCCACAACTAACCTATACTGTCCTTGTTCAAAATGTTACAGATAAGAGCGGAAACAGTATTGATAAAAATCGCAACAAGGCACAGATAAAAAGATCTGTATATCTAACCATACTGTGGCATCAACACCAACCCACCTATCTTGATCCAGTCAAAGACCAGCTTTTGGGTCCTTGGGTCAGGAAACACGCAGTAATGAGCTACTACAAAATGGCTGAGCTTTTGAGGCGATATCCCAATGTCCATTTAAATATAAACCTCACCTCAGTAATGCTCTTTCAACTAGAGGAATATTATCTAAAAAGACTCGGTCCTTATTACAACCCAGCAACAAATAGGATTAATGAGACTGAATTCTTATCAAAATATGAAGGTAAAACCGACCCTTTCATAGATATACTCTTAAAAGATACACCTGATCCATCAACAGCAACACAAGAACAGATAGAGTATTTTTACAGAGGTGCATGGTCGTGTGTCTCTACATCTGATGCCGTAATGGAGAGATTCCCAGAGTACAAGGCATTAAGAGACAAAAACAGGGCGACATATACAAAAGAAGATTGGCTAAACCTGAAGGGCTTTTTTGAGATTGCATGGTTTGATGTAGATTTCTTGCGAGGAAGAGTAGACCTACCGGACGGCTCTTCAGTTGATTTATCTGACATTGTAGAGGAGAAACCCGATGGCAAATTCTATTTAAGAAAAGGCGTTAAGATAACGGAAGACTTATGCAACAGGCTTGTCGCAGAAGAATACAAAATTATGAAGAATGTAATAACTATTCACAAAGAGCTTGCATACAACTCTGAGACAAAAAAAGGACAGATTGAACTAAGCACTACACCGTTTTATCATCCCATCTTACCATTACTTATAAACACAGATACCGCAAAGAAATGCCAACCTTTCGACATATTACCACAACCAAACTTTAGCTTTCCACTTGATGCCCAGGCACATGTAATAAAAGCTATATCATACTTTTCGAACCTATTTAATTACACACCACATGGTATGTGGCCCGGAGAGGGTTCTGTCTCAAACGAGGCAATTCAGATATTTGCCTCCAATAATATAAGATGGGTGGCTACTGACCAGGGCATTTTAGAACGTTCTCAACCAAGTGGTTTAACTCAATTTCAACCCTATAGAGTAAACGGTGGTGGGAATAAAGACATGGCAATAATATTTAGAGATAACGCCCTCTCAAACAAGATAGGATTCACGTTCCAAGGATTTACTCCTGAGCAAGCAGCTAATGAGTTTATCCAAGATGTTCTAAGAAATGCTCCAAATTTTGGGCAGAGCGATAGGCTCGTAGTAGTAGTCTCAGATGGCGAAAACCCGTGGGAGAACTATATTAAAGATTTCCAAGGTAATGGCTTTAAGAATCTCCTATATGCCAAACTAAATGAATCCTTCAAGATGGGAGAGATAATTACCACCACAGTGAGTGAATACATAGATGGTAACGAAAACAGAAATATACCTCCTCATCCAATATCATCTATGAAAAAGATTGACGATCTATGGCCTGGCAGTTGGATAGATTCAAACTATGCTATATGGATCGGTGAATCTGAGGAAAATTTGGCATGGACATATCTAAGAAGAGCAAGAAGTGATCTTGAAAAGACTGGACTTCCAAGACCTAATCCAGCCGCACCAATTCCAGACCCAAAAACAAATCAACGAGATTACTATATCTGGAAGGCATGGGAGTCTATGTATAGTGCTGAAGGTTCTGATTGGTTTTGGTGGTATGGGGACGATATGACATCCCCTGCAAATGATGATACCCCATTTGACCGATCATTCAGGGCACACCTAAATGGTGTCTATGAATTCGCTAAATTGGCAGGTGCCCAAATAACAGTACCCGAATTTGGACCCATAGTTCAACCCAAGGCAAAGAGTCTTAAAAGTCCATTTACCAATCCACCAAAGATCAATGGGGCTTTTGACCCTGATGAGAGTGAATGGGTAAATGAAGGCGGATTGTTCTATGATGTTGATTCCTCAGGTCCAAATCCATCCCCCGACGATATTATCACCATGATTTATTATGGATACGACGACAATAACTTCTATACTGCGATAGTATCAAACTTTGATCTTTCGGCCAAGCTCAACTCCAACATGAAAATTTACCTCTACTTCTCTCACAAACACATTACGAATAAAGACAAGGGAGAATATGTCGAAAAACCTTCCAACAAAAGTACAAGAAATGGGACGCCGATTCAGTTCGTATCAAAAGGTGCCGCTAAGGAATTGATGCTTGATTTCTCTACTCAAAATCTTACCATCGCCCTCTCAGAGGCAGATGGAACAGGAAACTGGACGCCAATCCAACTAAAAGGTATATTAGCTGGAGGACCAATATCTAAGGGCAAAATAATAGAACTCAAGATCCCATTTGAATCATTAGAGTTAACCAAGGACGATCCACTAGAGGTATTATATGTTGTAGCGAAAGGATCCACAGATATTGATCTTGCACCAAACTTTGGTTCTAAGGTTATCTTTGATGATCCCACAACTCTCATATATGTAACATTCAAAGTTGATGTTAGTGGTAAGAGTATTCCCATCGACCAATATACATATATCGCAAATCCTCCGCCACCAAAGGGAAATGGTATCGTCTATATTGTAGGTGCAACAGAGAAGTTATGTGACTGGATACCAAATTCCGTGGGATGTGCCCTTAGAGATGATGGGCAAGGAACTGATGAGGTAGCAAACGACCAGATATGGACCGGAACCTTTGCTTTCCCACCACTGACAAATATACAATACAAATACACCATAGGACTTCCAAAGGACCAGGGTAAATGGTCAGGGACAGAAGAATTCCCTCTCACCAATAGAGGGTTTTCACTAGAAGATAAAAATGGTGACCACAAAGTGATAATAAAAGACATATTTGCAGATAGACCTCAACCTTCTGGAACAATGGGTAAGAACGCTGTATTTGAAAATAACTAATACCCTTTATAAAATCGATAAGTCGTCTTTTTTTAGGATAAAATCTCTTTATTCCCCATGTATGGTCTTAGGGCCTCGGGGATCGTAACACTCCCATCCTCATTTTGATAATTTTCTAAAATGGCTACCAATGTCCTTCCAACAGCTAATCCAGAACCATTTAGTGTATGAACAAATTCTGGTTTGGACTTAGTGCCTTCCCTAAATTTAATTGAGGCACGCCTTGCCTGAAAGTCCTCAAAATTAGAACAAGATGAGATTTCTCTATAAGTGTTCTGACCGGGCAACCACACCTCTATATCATAAGTCTTAGCAGATGAAAATCCCATATCCCCTGTACACAATACAACAACTCTATAATGAAGGTTTAATCTCTCCAGTATCTTACATGCATCATTCAAAAGACTCTCAAGCTCATCATAACTACTCTTAGGATGTGTAAACTTTACTAGTTCTACCTTATTGAACTGATGTTGTCTGATTAGGCCCCTTGTGTCCTTACCCGCAGCACCAGCCTCCGCCCTAAAACAAGGAGTATATGAGACATATTTTAATGGAAGCTGATTAATATCAAGAATTTCATCCGCATGCAAATTCGTAACTGGTACTTCAGCCGTTGGAATAAGATGATAATCTGTCCCCTCAATATGAAATGCATCGTCTTTGAATTTTGGAAATTGACCTGTCCCTATCATAGCCCTCGAATTAACCATCAATGGAGGCCATATTTCAGTATAGCCATGTTCATTTATATGAATATCAAGCATAAAATCAATAAGCGCCCTTTCCAGTCTTGCTCCCATTCCCTTTAAAACAGCAAATCTCGTCCCAGCAATCTTTGCGGCTCTCTCAAAATCTAATATCCCGAGTCTCTCTCCAATGTCCCAATGATTCTTAGGTTCAAAAGAGAACTCTGGCTTCTTTCCCCATCTCTTTATCTCAACATTATCCTCAGAACTCTTACCGTAAGGTACAGAAAAGTGTGGAATATTGGGAATAAATAACAGTTGATTATTAATCTCTTCCTCAACTCTATCAAGCTCCTTCTCCATCTCCTTTATAGATTGAGAGAACTTCTTAAGATCCGATCTTCTATTCTCAAGAATAGTGCTATCATTCTTTGAAATAGCCGTCTTGATCTCATCATTTATTCGATTTAGCTCCGCCCTCGAGTTTTGTATCTTAATGATCAATTCCCTTCTTCTCTCCGAGAGAGACACAAGCTCTGTGATGTCAATATCTTGCCCCCTTTTTCTAATAGACTCCTTTACAAGCTCAATGTTCGCACAGACCTTCCTCAAATCAAGCATATTATCTCCTGTTTAAACACTTCACTTTGATAAAAATAGCTATTTCAGCTTTTCAAGTTCTTTGTCAATGGCTGAAAGTGTTCTATCAACCTGAGATGGCGTCTCTGCCTCACTTATAGAGAGCATCTTAGGTCTATCCAATGCCAGGTCCTTAGCAATAATCTCAACTGTTCTATCATCTACAATATTTAATTTCGAGATATATGCCTCAAATAGAGAGTTATCACATATAGTATTGATAAGTCTCGGAATACCCCCGGAATATTTATATACTGCTTTTATTGCTTCATTTGTAAACAACATCCTTTTAGCCCCAGCAAGCCTTAATCTGTGTCTAATGTATCCCTCTGTTGACTCCTCATCTAAAGGCTCAAGCAATATTCTTGTAGATACCCTTTGTTTCAACGGTGGGTCAAGATCCAATACATCATCCAACTCTTTCATACCAAAAAATGCGAAATTCAAAAGCTTTTTACCTGGAATCTCAAGATTTAAAAGACCCCTTAACTCCTCCATTACCTCCTTAGATGTCAACATCTGCGCCTCATCAATTAATACCACTGCCTTCCTACCCTCTTCATAAATTTCAACAAGCCTCTGATAAATCTGTGTCATCAATGTTGCCTTTTCATCAGCGGGTGAACCCACACCCATTTGAATAGCAATCCTTTTTAAAATCCAGTTCGGACTTATATTGCTATGAATTATCACAAGTAGTGCAGCCTCATACTCCTCTTCTGGTAAATGTTCCAAAAGCTTTCTGGCAAGTGTCGTCTTCCCAGTACCTATATCACCTACAAGGATAGCAAGCCCTTTCATATTACTAATAGAGAAAAGCAATTTGTTTAATGCCCTCGAATGTGTAGGGCTGTTAAAATAAAAGCTATTGATAGGAGCATTTGAAAAAGGTTCCTGTGTCAATTGAAAGTATTCTGTGTAATTCATTTAACAAACTCCTTTTAGTCACACATTAAAAATCTGAATAAAAAAAAAAGCAACAATTGTCAATAATTTAATTCTTGAATACTAATCTTTACACTGTTGCAAAAACAGTATAAGCAAAATAGACTATCAGGACTACTCCTAAAAACTCACTCACTCTTGAAAATAAGATTACTTTTCACCTGCTACTTTGCCCATATTCCCTATCAACCACCGGATTTATTTCATAACACCAATCAATATAACCCACTACTTGATGACAAGCCAATCACCTGATCTTCTCTTTCAACTCTAAAAGTCTCCTTATCCTGTTCTCATATCTATCTCGCTTATCAGCATCATTTTCGTATCTCTCAATCGCCCTTTTTGTTATCTCTATCTCATTTTCAAGATATCTCAATCATCTCTTCCTTCCTTTATACTCAAAGTCTCCTTATCTATAAATCTCTCATCCAACTCACTCATACCTACTATCTCCTCCACTACACCTACTTCTTTTTTAATAAACAATACATCTTCTCTCTTATCACTTTTCACATAAAAATATACCCACACCAAAACAATTAACAGAATTACAACAGAAAAGATCAATAAAATTTTATATCTCATTCTTCGTCTCTCTTCCTATGAATTTTCAACTACAAAAAAAGCAATCAACTTGGCACTATAACCTACTCCGGCACTACATGTCCATCCTTCACTATCCCAAGCTTCTCCATATCTACCAAATACTTGCTCCCATAATCAAAAGCTGACAATATATACTTATAGTTCATCCTCTCAGCATTCCTAAAATACTCTGAATATTCACCTACTATCCTCCTGCTTACCCTTGTCTCAAAATCATATATATATGGCTCCCCTTCATCTTCATAAAGCATAAGGTTCTTAAACAATCTCACCACAGGATGGGGATACTTCAAAGGTATATGGGTTATCTCTCCTGTCTTAAAGTTTATTATGAGAACGCCTCGAGGATATCCCACAACTTCTGAATATATTGTCATCGCTATCCGATAATCACTTACATTAGAGGCTGGATACCATGTATACTCAGAGTGTAAATATTTATTGCAAAAAAATGCCTCCCTCTCATCTGTATCTACATTATACCTCCAGATACAGTTCTTCCTCTTATACTCATCCTCCTCACCTAATGGACTGGTATAAACAACATACTCGTTCCATACATAGGGTACAACAAATAAATCCCTTTCAAAATAATATTTCTCCCCACTCTCTTCCCTCAGACTCTTTATCATAGGCAATTTTATCCTCTTATGAATACCCTTGTTACGATTAAAATAAAAAAAATAGCTTATTATGTGATCAACACCCTCACAATCCTCATATGAGGGAGCATCCTGATAAACAAATACATTATCATCCTGACATTTTAACTCTTCCGCTGAATAAATCCCCTCAGGCGTCTTATGTCTAATAATCTCTCCTGTTTTTTTATCATACTCTATAACTCCCATATCATACAAATCATTAGTGTATATCGATAATGGAAAAACTATTTTCTCCCTTCCGTTACATAACGAAAACTCCCATACAAAAACACTATAATCATTCATACAGGTCGGAACCTTCCTCATCTTAATTGGACTCTCGTTTAATGCGATGTAATATATCTCTTTACAGAAGTTACTCCCCTTATCAATGCAAAGCAACAAATCATTGTTATCATTTAAGTCAGCTATGCTCCACCTACCAATAAAATTTATTGGCCTGTTCAAATCTATATAATCCACTACCTCCCCTTCAAGGTCTGGCACAAACTCACAGTCTGGCTCCAATATATCAGGATATATCTTTATATCCAAATCACACCCACCATCTACTACATCCTCACCCACTGCATCCCTCATACCATCCCCTCTGCACACTATCCTCACACACTCCTCATCCCTGCACAACCCACAACTGCATCCACCGTCCCCTCCAACCTCCCTCACACTACAACCTACATTTCCCCGGCACTCCAAATCCCATGACGGATACCTCCCTGTCTCCCCATCACAATATCCTCCCACCAACCCATCCCTTCCTAATACTATATCAGATGATGTATCAGCACCTCCCCCTCTACTGCACCCACCATAAACCATCACACTAACCACCATTACTACCACTATCGGCTTCAATCTCCTCACTTCCACCTCACCTCCTTTATCCTTATACCCTTATCAATCTTCTCAATCGCATACCTACCTGCATATTCGTACCTCATCACACTCTCCCCCTCATCATACCTCCCCATATATATCGGATTCCTCACTTCACTTACATCATACACCTTATATTCACCTCCTCTAACCTTTATGTGTACCTTCGCCCCATCAAAATACATCTCCTCCGCCCATTCACTACTAATCACCGAAACCTCCCTCCCCCTACTATCCACCACCCTCACCCCCCTGATCCTCCCATTTACCAAATATACATCCTTATCCACCTCTGTATCCATTACTACATCCCTCACATATATCGTATCCTCCCTCCTC
>JAOAFA010000040.1 GCA_026416535.1 Deltaproteobacteria bacterium | reverse complement strand
ATGTTACAGTGGAGGTTGAGTTGATAACACCGGTTGCGTTGGAGAAGGAGTTGAGGTTTGCTGTGAGGGAGGGTGGAAGGACTGTTGGTGCAGGGGTTATTACTGAAATTATAAAGTAGTTTGGAGAATAAAAGATGGAAGGACAAAAGATAAGAATTAAATTAAAAGGTTATGATTATCGGTTATTAGATAGATCTATTGCTGAGATTGTTAAAACAGCAAAAGCAACGGGGGCAGAGGTAGTCGGTCCTCTCCCACTTCCTACTGAGATACATAGGTATACCGTGCTTAGGTCGTGCCATGCTGATAAAAAATCTAGAGAGCAATTTGAAATTAGAGTTCATAAAAGGTTGGTTGATATTATAAGACCGACACAAAATACCCTTGATGCTCTTATGAAGCTTGACCTCTCTGCAGGTGTAGATGTAGAGATAAAGTAAGGAGTTTGTGACATGGTTACATTGGATGTTTACGATATTATGAAAAAAAAGGTTTCCGAAATTCAGCTCAGTGATAAGGTGTTTGGTCAACCATATAATGAATCTGTAATTTACCAAGTTGTGCGCGCCAAGCAAATGAATAGAAGACAGGGTACGGCATGTACTAAAACCAAAGCTGAGGTTAGGGGAACGGGGAGAAAGCCATGGAGGCAAAAACACACAGGAAGGGCAAGACATGGAACTATGAGATCACCTTTGTGGAGGGGTGGTGCTGTTGCATTTGGTCCTAGACCCAAGGATTACGATCTGGGAGTTCCTGAGAGATTAAATAGAAAGGCTATGTGTATCGCGCTTTCTGATAGAATAAGAGATAACTCGGTTTTCGTTATTGACAAAGTCAATTTTTCTGATATTAAAACCAAGCATTTTTGCGAGCTTTTAAAAAGATTTGAGCTTGAAGGAGCACTTGTGATTGATGATAAGAATAGAAACTTAATGCTCTCCGTTAGAAATCACAAAAATTCTAAGTACCTAAATGTTGAAAATATTAATATAGTGGATTTAATGAAATATAATAAATTAATTGTTTCTCAAGATGCAATAAAAAAGATTGAAGAGGTATTATCAAAATGAGTAAATTTAAGACATTGACAGATTATGATATAATTATAAGACCCTTGATTACAGAAAAAAGTAATATTCACAGGGAAGTTTACAACAAGATTTCATTTGTAGTTAGAAAGGATGCAAACAAGATTCAGATTAAGCAGGCTGTTGAAAATATTTTTAAGGTTAAAGTTGCAAAAGTAAATACTGTGATTGTTAGAGGGAAAATGAGGAGATATGGAAGGTACATAGGTAAACGGGCTTCTTATAAGAAAGCAATTGTTACCTTGAAGCCTGGGTATAGCATTGATATCCTTTCTACTATTTAGTTTGAGGTGAGCTATGGCAGTAAAGAGTTTCAAACCTACCTCTCCCGGTAGAAGATTTATGACTGTGGCAGATTTCTCTGATATTAGCAAGGCTCCGACCGAGAAGAAACTACTAAAGAGAATAAAGAGGAATTCTGGAAGAAATAATCAGGGTAGAATTACGATTAGGTTTAGAGGTGGTGGTGCAAGGAAGATTTACAGAGTAATAGATTTTAAGAGAGATATTAGAGATATCCCTGCCAGAGTTGAGGCGATTGAGTATGATCCTAATAGGACCTGTAGGATAGCTCTGCTTTATTATAAAAATGGTGTTAAGAGATATATATTGGCCCCGGATGGATTGAAGGTGGGTGATACGGTTATATCATCGGAAAATGCTGATATTAAGGTAGGTAATGCGCTTCCTCTGAGAAATATACCAGTTGGGCAAATGGTGCATAATATAGAACTTAAGATAGGGAAAGGCGGTGCACTTGCAAGGGCAGCGGGTACCGCTGCTCAAGTCCTTGGGAAAGAAGGGAATTATGCCATATTAAGGCTCCCATCCGGGGAGATGAGAAAGGTTCTACAAGATTGTTATGCTACGATTGGTCAAGTGGGTAATCTTGAGTATGAAAATATAATTATTGGTAAGGCAGGTAGGAATAGACATAAAGGCAGGAAACCGCATGTAAGAGGGGCGGCTATGAATCCTGTCGATCATCCACATGGTGGTGGTGAGGGTAAGGCAGGGCAAGGTAATCCGCATCCAGTATCTCCATGGGGTTGGAAGACAAAGGGCTTTAAGACAAGACATAATAAGAGAACTGAGAAATACATAATTAAACACAGAAGATAGGATATAAGGAGGTCATAAAGTGGCAAGATCAGTTAAAAAAGGCCCATATGTTGAGGAGAGTCTATTAAAGAAGGTAATGGAGATGACGAAAACAGGTCAGAAGAAGGTAATTAAGACATGGTCCAGAAGATCCACTATAATTCCAGAGATGGTAGGATTTACCTTTGCTGTTCACAATGGTAATAAGTTTATCCCTGTGTATGTTGTAGAAAATATGGTTGGTCATAAGCTTGGTGAGTTTGCTCCTACAAGGACTTTTAGGGCACACTCTGCAGAGAGAAAGGCTGAAAAGGCAGGAGAGAAGTCTTCTGAGAAGAAATAAATCAATGGAGGTATAGATGGTAGCCAAGGCAAAGCTGAGATTTTTAAGAATATCACCTCGAAAAGTCAAAATAGTTACGGACTTAATAAAAGGCAAAAAGGCAACGGAGGCGATAAATATATTAAAATTTACTCCAAATGCAGCGGCAAGACCAGTATTAAAACTTTTAAACTCGGCGATAGCAAATGCTACTAACAATCAGAGACAGAAAATAAATGTTGATGACCTTATTGTAAAGCAAATAATTGTGGGTAATGGTCCAATTATGAAGAGGATCATGCCTCGTGCCCGGGGGACAGCTTATAGAATAAATAAAAGAATGAGTCATATAACAATTTTTTTGGATAATGCTTAAAAGGAGGTTACTTTGGGTCAGAAGGTTAATCCAATCGGTTTTAGACTAGGGATTACAAGGACATGGGAATCAAAGTGGTTCTCTTCTAAGAATTATATAAAATGGTTTCATGAAGATTTAAATTTCCGTAAATATTTGAAGGAGAAATTCTATTCAGCAGGTGTGTCAAGAATATTGATTGAAAGGTCTGTCAATAAAGTAAGGATTAATGTATTTGTCGCGAGACCCGGTATGGTAATAGGTAAAAAGGGTTCAGGAATAGATGCTGTTAAGAAAGAATTGCAGAAATTTACTACAAATGAAACAGAAATTTATTTAAACATTAATGAGGTCAGAAAGCCTGAATTGGATGCACAATTGATAGCCGAAAATATCGCTTCTCAACTTGAGAAAAGGGTTGCCTTTAGAAGGGCGATGAAAAAATCAGTTTTAAATGCTATGAAATTTGGAGCCTTAGGGATAAAGATTATGGCAGGAGGAAGGCTTGCAGGCGCGGAGATTGCACGGTCAGAATGGTATAGAGAGGGTAGAGTTCCGCTTCAGACCTTGAGGGCAGATATAGACTATGGGTTTGCGGAGGCGAATACCACTTATGGTAAGATAGGGGTGAAGGTATGGTTGTTTAAAGGTGAGGTCTTGAGCACAAAGTAAAGGAGTGAACTATGTTTATCCCAGCGAAGGTTAAATACAGAAAACAGCAGAAGGGTAGGATGAAGGGTAAGGCATATAGGGGAAACACTCTGGCTTTTGGTGACTACGGTTTAATGGCTCTTGAGTGTGGTTGGGTGACTTCTAAACAGATAGAGGCAGCGAGAGTCTCAATCACTAAATTTATTAAGAAGGGTGGCAAACTCTGGATCCGAATTTTTCCAGATAAGCCTATTACGAAGAAACCACTTGAGACTCGTATGGGAAGGGGAAAAGGAGCACCAGAGGAATGGGTGGCAGTTATAAGACCTGGTAGAATATTATATGAAATGGAAGGAATTACAGAGGAACAGGCAAGAGAGGCACTTAGGCTTGCTGCACATAAATTACCTGTAGTTACTAAATTCGTAAAGAGAGGTGAGATCTTATGAAAGCACGAGAGTTTAGAAATATGGAGGTTGAGCAAATAAAGACTGAAATTCGTAATTTAAAAGAGAGCCTATTTAAATTTAGATTCCAGCACTTTACAGGTCAGCTTGAGAATCCCATGAAACTTAGGAATACAAGGAGAGATCTTGCTAGGGCATATACTGTATTAAGGGAAAAGTTACAACAGATACAACAGAGTAGAAAATCTTCTAGTAAAAACAAGTGAGGTCATAGATGGAAAGGTTCGGATATAGAAAAATTTTAATTGGAACAGTGATTTCTGATAAGATGGATAAGACTATCTCTGTGGAAGTAAAGAGAAGGGTAATGCATCCTAAATATAAAAAATTTCTAATCAAGAGATCAGTGTTTAAGGTTCATGATGAAAAGAATGAGGCAAAGGTGGGAGATACGGTTATGTTTAGAGAGACAAGACCCTTGTCGAAGACTAAACGATTTAAGTTAGTAAAGATTGTTATGAAAGGTAAACGGTTTGATGTAGAAAATCAGACTGTTTAAATAGATAGTAAGGAGTTTTGTTATGATTCAGATGAAGACACTCTTAGATTCAGCAGACAACTCGGGAGCAAAGACATTACAGTGTATAAAGGTATTGGGTGGTTCTAAGAGGCGGTATGCCGAGGTGGGTGATGTTATAGTGGTAGCGATTAAGGAGGCAATGCCGGACTCAAAGGTCAAAAAAGGAGATGTAGCAAAGGCAGTGATTGTTCGAGTAGCTAAGGAGATAAAAAGAGAAGACGGCTCATATGTTAGATTTGATGATAATTCTGCTGTGCTTATTAATAATTGGGGAGAACCTCTTGGAACACGTATTTTTGGTCCTGTTGCGCGGGAACTGAGGGCGAGGAGATTTATGAAGATTTTATCTCTTGCCCCAGAGGTCTTGTAATTCTTTGGGAGTGTAAGATGAGTATTAGAAAGAATGATATTGTAGTAGTTATAAAAGGTAAGAAGAAAGGTAAGAGAGGGCGCGTTCTTCAGGTCCTGAAGGAAAAGAATAGGGTTATTGTGGAAAATGTAATAACAGTCAAAAGACATCTAAAACCTGGAAGAGATAAATCAGCACAGGCTGGTGGTATTGTTGAAAAGCCAGGTTCTATTGCTATTCCAAATGTGATGCTCTATTGTAAAAAATGTGATAGAGGTGTTAGGCATGGTTATAAAATATCAGGTGAGACTAAGTCTCGAATATGCAAGAAATGTGGTGAGCAGATCTGATGGAGGGAACGATGGCACGATTAAAAGAGCTATATAAAAAAGAGATTGTTCCAAGATTGATGAAGGAGTTTAATTATAAGAATGTAATGCAGGTCCCAAAACTTCATAAAATAACAATCAATATGGGGTTGGGTGAGGCTATTACCTGTCTCTTATACACATCT
>JAOAFA010000031.1 GCA_026416535.1 Deltaproteobacteria bacterium | reverse complement strand
TCAATTTTACTACAGAAGGTCTCTCGATAAAGGAGCGACTTGGCAGCCTAAAATACTAATAACAGAAGCATCAGGAAATAACCTTATTACCAATGAAAATTATAGAAGGATGGCAGTTGATGGAAATAATGTTCACATATTCATAGCTCGTTATAGAGGTAGCTGGTATGGAGTCTTGACATATTTCCGCTCTACAAATAATGGGGCTTCCTTTGAGGCAGAAAGAGATATCGTCACTGCAGAGGTAGCCCATCATATTTACGATGTATATGCTCATGCCTCAAAAGGCAAGGTAGTAGTCGGCTATCAGAATCAAAGAAACTGGGAAGTAGTAGATTCAATAAATGTGGCTGTATCTAATGATAATGGAGCAAATTTTATTCACCGTCAGGCTGCTCTTTTCCATAAAAATAATGGAGATAAACATCCTACTTTGTATGATATGCAGGTTGATGGTGAAAAAATATATCTTGTCTATGGTGATGCCTATTATTATTATGGCTTAAGATGGGCAAGGTTATTTTTTGCAAGGTCTCTTGATAGCGGAGTAAGTTTTGTAACTAATCAAATTGATGTTCCTTCCAATGAAGATAATAAACCCAAATCTTTTGCTGACAATGATTATCACTATGTCCCAAAGATAGCCTTTGCTGGCAGTAAAGTATATGTGGTTTTTAATGGGGATGATTCCGAAGGAAAATTTTCAGTCTTCCTCAGGAGGTCATTAGATAGTGGTACTACTTTTCAGCCTGCTATTAACCTTTCTAAAGCTGAACTTCCAGCAAAAAACATACAGAGTGGACAGGCAACCCTTGCTGCAAGGGGGGCAAAGGTTTATATTGTGTTTACAACCACAGATGGAAAGGTCTATCTTAAACGCTCTGTGAATTCTGGTGCGACTTTTGATTCAATTAAAGAGCTAACTGCACCAGAATCATCAAGTTACTCCTATGGTGACACCTATGTAGGTGGAAGTTGGTTTCCTGTTATAAAACTTGATCCTTCAGACACCACTGGTTCAAAGGTTCATGTAGTAGGCAAGTCATTTAGATATGTTTACTCCAATAATTCTGGAGAGACTTTTACTTCACCTATAAGGCTCGATGTGCCCTTTCGTTCTTACTTAGATCGCCCCCAAATGTCTATAGGGACTGATGGTAAGGTTCATTTAGTCTCAGATGGTGCTATTACTTGGTATAGCACAGGTGTTTTTGGCGATAGTGATATCTTTTATAGAGTATTTCATCCAGATGTTCCAGTCGTTAGTCCAATTGGGAACAAAGCATTATCTCTTGTACATAAAAATAATTTGGGTGATGGAACAGGAGACGAAAGATGGGATACAATGGAGATATCCTCAAGCCCTGACTTAGAGTTTACCACTGCAATGACCGTTGAAGCTTGGGTAAAGGTAAATAGAGCTACTAATGGAGAGGCTTACTTTGTAGTGAAAACCGACCCCGGATATGGAGGCGCTTGGGTTTCATATATGCTTGGGCAATGGAGAGATGGTAGAGTAGATGCAAGAATTGCTACAACAACGGATGGATATGTGTTAGTTGGTGGAGATCCCATACCTAATAATAAGTGGACACATATCGCAATGACCTATGATGCTAATGGTGGGACGAATAACTTCAAAATCTATGTAAACGGCAAACTTGCTGGACAACAAACAGCTACAGGTACACTATTAACGAATAAAAAAGGACCCATACTGATTGGAGGGGGAAGTAGTTTCGGATATAACTATTTAGGGTTAATAATTGATGAACTCCGTTTCTGGAATAGGGCATTGACTCAGGAGGAAATACAGACAAACATGAGGAAATCTCTAACCGGAATGGAGAGTGGTCTTACTGCCTATTATGACTTTAATGAGCCTTTCAATAGATATGGAACTGTTAGAGATATAACAGGAAATGGCAATAAGGGGATTCTATTATACAAAGAACAATTAACTACAGGAATTGAGTTTGCATTGAAAGTTCTTAAGCCTAATGGAGGAGAAAATATACCAGCAGGTAGTAATTATAATATCCTTTGGCAAGCACCAAGCACTGCTGTAAAATTTAAGCTTTCTTACTCTGCTGACGACAAAGCCACATGGACGGAAATTGTAGAGGTTGGAAATGTCAGGGATTACAATTGGTCAGTGCCAGCACAGGACGGAAGGAAAACTAAATCTTTTATAAAGGTAGAAGCCTTCGATAATACTAATCAAAAGATAGGAGAAGATGTTTCAGATAATCCATTTATAATAGATGTACTAAAGCTCATCGAGCCAAACGGAGGCGAGATACTTAAACAAGGGCAGGATTATCTAATCACATGGCAGACCTATGCACTGACAAAGACTGTTGCAAAGGTTATACTTCAGTATAGTGTGGACGGCGGAAGCACATGGAAGCCTATAAAGACATTTACAGGGACAAATCCTGGACAATTTAATTGGAAAGTGCCAATAGAGAACTCCGTAAACTGTAGGGTAAGGGCAACCCTTCAGGATTCAACAGCGTCAACAATAGCATCAGATGCAAGCGATGGATTGTTTACCATAGCTCCATAGTGTCAAAAATAGAGGGTAGGGAATTGTATAACTTCCTACCCTCTATTAGAAACTTATTTTCTTTCTCAGGTTACTGTGAGACAGGCTTAAATTTTAATAAACCCAGAATTGTAGTTAAGCAGATATTTCTAACGACTACCATTAAAGCTTATCACACCTAAGTTATTGCTGAACAAAAAAGGCCTAAATTCAATTAACCCTACCTGACTTTCCTCCTTACACTGAGGGGAGAAAATGGGTTGATGAGTACCCCTCAAGATAAGGGGATAGTAAAGAAGAATATTTTTTACATAATGGGAGCGAGATTCTCCCTTAGTAAAGATAGTTGTTATTCCCCTCTTAGTATAAGAGGGGGTTAGGGGGAGTTGCGTTATGTTTCGAAGGCTAAAGCCTGCGGCTACCACACGCTGACTATTTTGGGTTTTAAACTCTAAGACAATTTTGGGGTTAAAATAAAGTGTGTTGTTAAGCTGACAGTAGTTTATTTACTCTTCAAAACATACTTGGTAAGGCAGGTATGACAAACAAGGAGGTGAGACTTACTATATGAAACAAGATGGGGTGATTTAATAGAAAAACTTAATCCCGCTTTTGGTGTAAATGCTTTTAAGCTTGAGATGAGAGGGATTGAGATATTTAGGATGGCAAAATCCTTTTCACAGATGTCTCATACACTAAAGCCTTCCAATAAACTCATTCTGTAGCCTTTTAGCTATCAAGGAGTTAAAAAGAGTAACGATTACTTCTTCTTATCAATGTTAGAACAAAATATCTTACTAATAGAATTCTACAAATAACTTTTTTTGAAGAGCGTTTTTTTAAAACTATAAAACAAAAAGAGGAGGTTTTTACAATGAAAGCATTAAAAATCCTAATATTTCTTTTCCTTATCCTTCTCCTTATAGATAATGGATGGTTAATGACGGAGAAGACCGATGGAGACATCCAGAAGCAGAAGGTAATGGTGTAGGGGTGTTTTGGTAGGATAATGTGAGAAATTACAATTAGGATAATACAATATTTACAGAAGAGTTGGAAGAGTTTAGATATAACGGTGGAGGAAGGGATAAAAGAACTTACTACATTATGTGCCAATGAGACTGTCTCTTATACACATCT
>JAOAFA010000033.1 GCA_026416535.1 Deltaproteobacteria bacterium | reverse complement strand
AGCTCAAGTAGCCTTATTCTGCCTTCCTCAATATTCAAATCAATAGCCATAAATGCTCATCACACGTACTAAAACAAATTCTACTGTGATATCTAAAAAAGTCAAATGAATTGTTATGAACGAATTTTTAGATAAGAGATTAAGTTTTTAACAGATGAGGCCAAAATCTCGCTTTTTAATATTAAAAGAATCTGGTTGTAGTTCTTCATTTTACAAAAAAATATTGAAGCTAAGTTAACAATATATCTAATGTAATGACATTTTTTATTCTCTTGCTCGTCAAGAAGGTTAGAATAGTTTTGAATGAAAATGTAAGGACAAACAATACAACTTAGTAGGCTTGATATCTAAATTGTTTGCAATCACAAAATAAGGGTAGTATAATCTTTTAAGCTTATATTTAGGAGGTTAACTTATGAACAAATTTTGTCTTACTTTTATTCTTGTTGTTAGTTTGTTCTCTGTTTTTTCTTGTTCCTCTGATATTGGCGAAAAGTCGAGTAGTGGAGATATCGGTGATGATATCAGAATAAATACAGATGTGTATTTAGCAGATGTCTCAACGGATGTAATAGTCTTTCCTGATGGATTAAGTGGTTGTAAGAAGAATAGTGATTGTAAATTAGGGCAGGTATGCAAAAATAATGAGTGCGTAGATGGATGCAATACCAACTCCGATTGTCCTCCAGAAGAATATCCCGATAGAAAGCTATGTAATACAGAAGTAGATGAAAACGGTAAGTGTGTAGAATGTTTATCTAATAGCGACTGTGAAACCAATCTATGCTCCAATGAAGGGATCTGTCTCAAGTGCTCAGATGATAGGGACTGCACGACATTAGACAGACCATATTGTGATAAATCTGATGGAAAATGTTATGAATGTTTAGAGGGCAAACATTGTAAATCTGGATCTTGCACAGAGCGAAAATGTGATCCTTTTACGGGATGTGAAAATGATGGTGATTGTAAAGATCCAAACCTCCCATATTGTAACCTCACAGACAATAAATGCTATGAATGCGTTGAAAACAAGCACTGCTTGTCGAATAGTTGCACAAACCACAAATGCGATCCCTTAAAAAGTTGTAAAACAGATCTAGATTGTCCTCCACTTGTGCCATACTGTGATCCTTCTGAAGACAAATGCTATGAGTGTGTTATGAGTAATCAATGTAAAGAAGGTCTTTGCATAAATCATAAATGTGATACATCTTTTGACTGCACAAAGGCTGAATGCAAAGAAGATGAGCAATGTGATCCTTTTACAAAAAAATGTTATCCAAAGTGTTCATCTCAAGAGATTCAAGGATACACAATATATTATTGTAAGCCACCATATCCTATCTTGGGCTGTGATGAAACGAAAAAGATCTGCTATCCATGTACCAAGAACGAAGATTGCGACAATAAAATCTGTGACACCAAATACCATGAGTGCGTATTTTGCTATAATGACGCATCCTGTGCCCCAAAGGTATGTAAGGAAGAAGATGGGATTTGTGTTGAGTGTGTAGTGAATACAGATTGCAAAGATCCGACAAAACCTCTTTGCAAATCAAACAATACATGTGTGCAATGTATCACTTCTAATGACTGTCCAAAATCCATGCCACATTGCGATGAAAGGAATGTATGTAGAGAATGTCTGAAAAATGAGAATTGTCCAAACAATATGAAGTGTGACCCATTCTATAAAAAATGTGTTGAGTGTCTTTTAGATTCTGATTGTAAAGATGCTTCTAAACCAAAGTGTGATACTTTGTATCATAAGTGTGTCGAAGAGGGTATTAAGGCTCAGTGTGAAGCTTGTACCCAAAATTCAGAGTGTGGGACAGGCAATTATTGCGTAATTAATAGAACCTTACTAGGACAAGAATTAGAGAGGGCCTGTGCATGGCCATGTACAAAAGACTTGGATTGTCCCAAGGGTTATTACTGTGTAAACAAACAGGCTGTCTCCGGTGAAAATGTAAAGGTATGTTACCCAGATTATGCCAAGCTTTCTAACATACTCCTAATTCAGGCCTCAACGTGCCAAGGACTTAAAGATGTATTCAAAATGAATTGCAACAACCAGCAAGATACTTGTGGATTACCAAATGCCAAGGATATGGTCTGTATAGAGGTTCAACAGTACAATATATCAGTCTGTGAGATACCTTGTGTTGAAGATAGAGATTGTCCTGATGCCACAATATATGGAATTAAGGTTGCCACGACTTGCCGAGAGATACCGAATGTTCCAATGGTAAAATTTTGTATTCCATCCTATCAATAAGGACATAAAGAGAGAACTAATTATCGGACGAATGTCGTATGTCCTTACAATTCTTTTTTTGAGATAATGAATATTAGAATATGGTCTTCCTTAAGGAGGTCTTTTATGGTGTATAAAAGGAACATAGAAGCAATTTTGATAATCTTCTTGTCTGTATTCTCACTACTATTTACTGGTTGCTCTGATGATGCACCACCAGAAAAGGGGAACACTGAACAGGTAAAAAGAGGTCTAGTTGTTGTTGGTCAGGCATCTGTAAATGCAACCCCCAATTCTATCCAGAAATTTACAGTGCTGTACTTTGAGAATGACAATAAGGCGACGAAAGGACTCCCCAATGAAAACCTTTCACTAAAGTTTGTACAAAATGCCAAAGATTCTCAATTTGTTAAGAATGTAGTAACTACGGATAGCAATGGAAAGGCAGATGTTGAGGTAAAAGTAGGGAAGAACTTCCCCACTAATGCACCTACAACAATTAAAATAATGGTATCTCCTCAAACAGTAGACACCTCGAAGTATAATGTAGAACCTATTCAATTAAGTATTGTAGTAAAACCAGTTGGATCTTCCTTGAAGGCCGTAGGTCCCACTGAGAGACAAGGATGTGTAAAACAAAAGATAACATTACAAGTCAAGATGACACAAGTTGACTATACTAGTAAACAGACTCGTGAAATACCACTACAGGGGAAGAAAGTAACATTTAGTATTAAAAAAGCAGCCCAAGAACAGATAACAGCAAAATTTTTACCAGGCGGGGGTGATACTACTCAAATAGAAACAAATCTCTCAGGTATAGCTTCCGCTACTCTGTATGCTGGCGAGGAGAGTAGAGATTATACGATATTAGCACAGGCGGAGGGAGTTCCAAGTGTAGAATTTCATATTGTAGTGAATCCAGAGTCAAGTTGTATAGCCGGTTGTAAGACCTCCAAGGATTGTGAAGAAGGTCTCATATGTGTTAATGGAGAGTGCAGGAGTAAGGACGAACCGATCGCATGTCAGAAGAAAGAGGATTGCCCATCAGGATATGACTGCATCAATAATGTCTGTGAGACTACCACTACTTGTCCCCCGGGATATAAACTTGATCCAGGTGGTCCCGGACAATCTCCCTCTTGTGTAGCTGAAAACCCGGATATAAAACCCTGTAAGTTCGATGTGGATTGTCCAGGTCCAAATTACTATTGCCAAAACGGAGAGTGTAAAGAAATAAAGACGAGTTGCGACTCAATCTCAGATTGTCCCTACGGATACATCTGCGAGAATCATACATGTGTACCAGGAGGTGGGCAGGATTGTACTAAAAATTCAGACTGCCCAACAGGTTTCTGCAAAGATGGTAAGTGCGTGAGTTGTATCAGGGATTCAGATTGTCCTCAAGACAATATATGTGCTGATGGGATATGTGTGCCAAAACCTAAGTGCGGGGACATGGAGGATGTAGATGTAACAGGCCTGTGGTATACCGAACACGAGTTTGATTTGACAAATGCACTTTTAGGTCTTCCCAAGCTTGCAGAGCCTCTCGATTTTATAAATCAGGTCTTTAAAGGAAATCTTGGCAATATTGGAAACATCCCCATAATTGGTGACATTCTAAAGCAACTTGTTCAAGACTTGATCAAACAATACGTCCCACCATGGGTTCCGAACCTGATAAGCGGTCTTAATTCACTTGCGCACATCTTACAGCAGATGAAGGTATTAGGTATAATGGAGCTGTGGAATACGCAGGTGCCGGATATGGTGAATGGAAAAGAGCAATGGGAGAGCATAGTAGTTTGGTGGATTGAACAATGCCCCAAAGGAAGACAAGATCCCAATTGGCCCAAGTGCGCTGAATTAGATATAGCAATGGGTGATGCTGATATAAAAATGACGGAGAATAGACCTATTGTAGGGATTGTAGATTGTGACACTTTATTTATACGGGAAAGACAAGTAGAATTTGAGGCTTATAAGCTCATCAACTATCTTGTCAATCTTATTACACAGATTACAACTGGGTATGAAACCCTTGAGGATGCTGTTGAGAATATGATTGACTGCGAAGAGGTTCAACAAGCAGTGGATGATATGGCATGTGATTTATCTAACGGTAGTTACTGTTCAATACCCGGAGTTAAGGCTGCATGTGAGGCAGCCAAAAAGCAGTTGCCAAAGGCACTTATGGATTGGCTTGCAAAACAAGGGGTTCCCACAAAGATGACTTTCTCTGGAAGCGCAAAGATAGTAGATGATGATAAAGATAAATATGCGGATCATTTAAAAGACGGTGTATGGAATGGCAAGATAGAAGTCATATTTAATGGGAAACTAACAGGGAAGTGGAAGGCTGAAAGGTAAGAATATGTTTAAGGAAAAAGACTTTGATGAGGAACAGAAGATTAAACCTTCTGTTCCTCTCTCAAAAATAAAGTTTTTTGAGTTTGACTGTCCTAATTGTGAAGCCAATAACCCTATGAATGATGGTTTTAAGCATGAGGATGAACTCGTATGCCTCTACTGTGGTCTGGAATACAAAGTAAAAACTGTTTCAGAAAACAAATTCAAATTGATTCCCATTTAATCTTACAATTACTATTAGAGTGTAAATCAAGTTAGTTATAACTCACAAAATTCAAAGTATTTATGACGTAAGGTATTTTGCTACATCGCGTATCACTGGATGAATTTCTGTATCATTTCTAACCTGACAAAGCTCTGTTTTGGGAAGCATATATGCCAATTTTATTGAAAGCTTCGGATATGAGTACGGGTTCCTAACAAGCGTAACTCTAATTCTTCTGTTATTTTTCCATCTAAAGCTGTTATAAATTTCCAAAAGGACAGGGGCGAAGTTCGGTCTTCTTGCACCAAGGGCTATTACATCACTCTCAAATAACCTAGGATTTAAAAGAAGTATCCTTATTACCTCTGGCGTAGGGTCCCTAAGTAATCTCTCAACCATCTTCCTGTCTAGTCTCTTTGCAAATGACTTTCGTTCGCCTAATGTTACCTTCGATAGTTCTACATCCCATTCCTCATAATCCTTTGGATCTGCAACCATCACAGGCGGAGGAGATACAAAAAGGAATTTAACTTCATCAAAGTTCTTTTCCACCGACGTTAGATATATTGTTTCTATTCTCTCATAGAGAATCCTGCTCTCAGACTCTATGTTCATCAAGACATCAACAAAGGCATTCATTATTCTAAGAGAGACGTTCTCTTCATCTCTAAGAGTTGATATTACAATTTTGAGAATATCAGTTACATCCTCTGGTTCTAACCTCAAGAGAATTTCTCTTACTAGATGTTTGTGAAAAGAGAGTTCTGTACTAGTCCTAAATAGAGGCCGGATCTCTGTCTCATAAATATCTCTGATATTCATTTGGAAGAGATCTTTAAAGAGGATCTAATATCTATAGTGTTTACATCTACATTTCTCAATATTATTGGTGCAATAAAAGGATTTTTTCTTTTAATTACAACCTTCTGTTTATTTGCGACGAGAAATTTCTTTAACCCCTCCATATCTGAAATACTCATGACCTCATCATATTTGTCAGAATAAACTAGAGGATAATCAACTTGTGTAATCTCTGTCCCAGATAGATCTGCTATCCTAAACTTAAGAACAATCTCATCTGGTGGGACAGGCCTTCTTAACGTTATATATCCTGATAAAATAACAAGGGTGTCTTCGGAATTTAAACGTTTGAAATAGAAGCTATCCACAGAGATAGTATTTCCCACCAAGGGATTTTTAAAAAGTTCAATAGGATTAGTCTTGTTTGAGGACAGGATCTTAGAGGGGGAATATGAGGTATAAATTACCACCAATCCCAGGGCAACTGTAAAAAGCCATTTTGGAATATCTGCCTTAATGGATTTGACATCATCTCTTAGAGCCATTGTAGCAGGCTTTATGGGCACAGAAGAGAGGCTTTTCTTTATTACGTTATCCTTCGCCTCATTGTAAGTCTGTATCGGTTCTTCTTGGTCCGTCTTAAACAGAGATTGTGATTTTGGTATGTTTGCCTGTTTTTGATCTCTACTAATAGATTCAGCCATAGCATCAATTGAGTCCATTTGTGCAAGCAGATCATCACTTCTGTTAGCATTTGGAGAGAATTTCAATTGATTACTTTCATTTTCTTGTGAGAGGAGATCAGTTCCAAGTTCCCCAAATCCTAAAGTACCCCCAACGTCAGATTGTATGTCTTTAAGTTGTTGACCCGAAATAAAGTGCTCTCCAGATGACACGGGCAAAGAGATATCAGACAAAACACCAATATTAATATCTTGCTGGGATAATCCTTGTGACTTTTGAGATTCTTGAGACTGAGAGGCAAAGAACAAAGATAAATCTTCATTTAATAAATTATCCAGGACCTGAGATTGTTGAGAAGATTTATCTAACATAGGTATCTCTGATTGAGATAATACTTCTGTTTTTGGCGGTTGGAGGGTAGTCGACATGTCCATATTCCGCTGAGCAGCATTATTCTGTGCAATAGGCACTGACTCCATGTATAACATGGTCTTTCGTGGTTGTTTATCCTGCAATGCGGTTTCATTCTTTGGAATCACAGGATCAGGTTCCGAAAAAAGACTATCAAATACTTTATCAATATCTAACAACAATTTATCCTGGGAATTATTTGTTGATTCTTTTGAAATCACTTGAGATTTAGAGTCAATATTGGTTACAGGAGGCTTAGTTGAAATCTGAGGTTTTGAAGTATCTTGTTGAGCCACTCCTTCATCACTCTTAAATGAACCTGATGAATCATATTCAGCTGGAGCAGATAACAAAACGGATAGATCCGGGAGATCCTCTGTAACAGTATTTGGGTTACTTGAGGAACCTGAGGAAGGTACATTTATATTTGATATGCTATTAAGAAGGAGATCAATGTCTGGCATATCTAATGCAGAGAGAGCCTCCCGAGATTTTTCTCTATCTCCACTCAGATGATTAGACTGAATACTAACTGACTCACTCTTCGAATCATTCTGAGTATTCTCATCTGTAATAACCTGTTTATTGAGCCCAGACTCAATAGCAGACATTATTTCATTAAGACCATGATCTATATCATCTATCATCTTTATCTCAGGTGAGGAAAGCGGTATTCCATGCCCAAGAGATTCAATAGATGAAGGTATTGTCTCAGTGTGCCTCTTTACAAAAATTGGTGAATCATCATCTTTATCATCTCCAAATGGGGCATGTACAAACCCTATTCGCGTCTTTTCATCAAACCCCTCCACATGATTTACTGGCTTATCTTCTCTCGATGAAAATATAGTAAAAACATGTTTGCACTTACTACATCTAACCTTGGTTCCCTCCGGTCTTACTTTCTCCTCAGGGAGCTTAAAAATAGTTTGACATTTCTCACACTTAATAATCATGTATTTTAGAATATAACATTTTTAATTAATTGTCTATTGCGTTTTGCAGTTCTCTTGCAATGTAAAAATCTAATTCCTAAAGATGAAAATAAGAATAAAAATTATATGTCAACAAATTTTAATCTTGTCTCTTGTCATATAACAACATAACAGTTAGAACACATCATTTTAAACATTGGAATCGAATAACAATTTATAGCTTAACTATTTTTCACAATCATCTTCTTTCTTTGCTCGATCACAAGTAGACAAATCCCCTTTTTTGAGAGTATCAACAACAATTAATGATATTTATAACAGATCATCTACATCATGGTTAGTAGTCTACGCTCAATAATCCACAGCTGGATCTCATACTAAATACTTCAATAATTTTTTATCTATTGCAGATCACTTGATTAATATGCTTCTCGAGCATTTCATTATAAATATTTTAGCTATCTATGATGCAAAATTGGACCTCAGGTATATACCATCAAATAAGGAATTTCCTCTAGAAAAGAGAAGGTAAAACCTAACTCAAGTTTATGCTTTATGTCGGATGAGATTTTGAGAATATGTATCTTCAGTAATAGAATCCTTACTAACAACAAGCACTATGTGAATTTTCCTCAAATGAAGAATTTTCATATAGGACATGTCAATTAAGCATAAACCCTACTGGGAATACTTAGTTTGCTTTTTACTTTCCATATAAAATTAGATTTGATAAGATAACTAAGCAAGTCTTAGGAGGCTTAGGAGGAATTTATGCCAAAATCTATTATAGGTAATTTATTATGTGTCCTTTTATTCTCATGTATTTCAGAGAAGATGATAGATGTCGATGAATTTGAAAATCATAAGAAAATAATATATGGCAGGATAAGTTATAAAATCACTTTTTCAGAATCAGAAGTAAATAATTTTTTACTAAAGAATGACATAATTAAAATTAATTGCAGAGACTGCATATATAAAATTGAAAGAATCAGGATAGATCACAAAAGGAATGTAATTAAGCTTCAGCAATATTATAAAGGATATAAGGTCTTTGGTCATACGATTGTACTGCACACTGATGGAGAATTTCACCCCATATATATTATTGATCACTCATTTCCACTCGAAGGAAACATTTTGATACCTGAGAGGATAATTTCGCTCGATGAGGCAAAGAGGGTTTTGTATAATTATTTTAATAGCGACAATCTACAATACAAGCCTTTTGAGTTAGGGATTGTTACTTATACTGAAAAACCTCTTTTGAGGTATCGTGTAAAGGCATTTGCTCCTGGGAGACCCTTTGATGGAGGGACTTTTGATATAGATGCGGTGAGTGGAGAGATTGTCAGGTACGAACCGGCTATTGTATCAACTCGTGTTAGTATTGTGAACACGAACAATGAATTAGTTGATGTGGAAATTGCAAAAAACCCAGAGGAATACTCTGGGAATGATTGTGCGGATAACTACTGTACAGTTGACACAACCAGGGGTACTACAGAAGTCTTTGGCAGCAAGTATATCAAAACTTTTTATGAATTAGAACAGGTTCAACTGCCTGGGGAGATCCCAACTTCTGCCATGTTGTTTTCTTCTCCGCAACCAGATATCTGGGAAGGAATTATGCCAGATGGCGCTATGACACGCAGGATTGAGGGTATATCGGCTCACTACTCAGCTCAAAAAATATTTGATTGGTACGCAAAGCTAGGATTAACAGGAATTGTTAATAAAAACAATGGGTTCAGGGTCTACATTGAAAAGATGGCTCATAGCCCTTTAGATCTAAATGCCTTCTGGGACATTTATAGTCATAGCGCGATGGTACTGTGGGCATATCAACCAGATGAAAATTTGAGCCGCTCATTTGCATCATCTTATGATGTAGTTGGACATGAATATACACATGGCGTGTTATCAGCTCCTCTCTCCGAGGGTGGATTAGCAGAACTAGAATATCATAATTCAAATTTCCCCAAAAATGAATCTGCATCAGTACAGGAGGGACTTTGTGACACAATGGGCTCACTCTCTCAAGGTGATGAAAATCCAAATTGGTTGCTCGGATACAACGGCTTGATCGATGATACAGGGAATCGCAGATGGATAAGAAACAATAGTAACCCATCTGATGCTAATGCCCTTACATGGGGAGATAAGGAATACATTGGGCAGTGTGATAAGAGGTTGTGCGCAAAATATCCACCTCCAGATGGTCATAAGGATGCTTGTGGAGCCCCTTTTGATATGTATGATTCATGGTATATATGTGCAACAACAATATCCCACCCGGCATGGAAGATCAAGAATGGCATAGGTGTAGATAAGACTTCTAAAATCTACTTTAATGTAATCGATAAATACCTTCAAAAAAAGGAACTAATCCCTTCAGTCAGTCAATATGTATTTGACTCATGTATGGAACTTTATAACAATAATGAAGGAGAGTGCTGTGTAGTCTATAGGGCACTTACAGAGTCTAAGTTTAATATAAATTTAAGAGGACTAGCGTGTCCCCCAATTTCGGACGCGGGATTAACCGATGCTATTGTGGATACCCTTGACTACATAGGCGAGAAAGATGCAGGTAATGACGTCTTCTACACAGAGGACTCTGAATACTTTGATAATGCAAATGATGCATCCATAGATACCGTAGATATAGAGTCTCATGACACAGCATTAGATGTCCCTTCTTTTGATGTTTTGGATGAAGAAGTAGAAGATATAGAAAAAGCTGAAGACATCATCGACGATAAAGGTATAGATGATGGTATAGAAAAGACTAAGGATGTCTCTGAAAATATTAATGTTGACCAGATCAGCGATGGAAATATAACACAGTCAGATGAATCATCCAGTGGATGTTCTTGCTCGTTTATAGATTAAAGCAAAGAAAGATTTGGGGATATCAGTTTACCAACCTTTATTATCACCCCTCATCCCTTATGTAACTCCATCAACACTTCATCTTCCCCCTAGAGATTGAGTTCAGACATACAATAGTTTGCTGTCCATAGCCGACGACTCTACGGCTTGATATCCTAAGGCACGTCATGAGCTTTTACAATGTAAAAAAAAATCCTCTTTCATCTTCTATACACGAACCCAATTTTTACTCTTACCTACTACACTAATTTACTAAACACTTCCCCCCCTTTCCCTCACAGTATCAAATCCACATACATCTCCTAACGACGTATCCCCCATCGACTCCCTTCTCAACCAACTGATGTTCTTGTGCTGGGACACAGACATCACCAAAAGGCTATCTTACTTACCACATTATAAACATCCATTTAGCCCTTTATAACTTTATCCTCTCAAGTAGCTTCATATGTTCTCTATTCTTCTGCACACTCAATCTATCTTTATGAAAGGGTAATGTTTGGGGATGTGTCATTAGATTTCGCTCACAAAAGATGTGGAAATTTTAGGAGGCACCTTATAGATACTTTATCTTCCCATACCACAGCGCATTACAAAAAACTCACCGTTAGGACACTCTCCTAACTTTATATGTTGTATATCTCGTCTATTTATGGTAATATTTATAACAATAGGAGGTGTTGGAGATGTTTTTAAGATTTGATAGAATTATCATAATGATTAATTTACTTTTTTTGGTTTTTTCTTGCTCTGGATCCATAGTAATAAACTCCCCTCCAGAAGCCAATATCCCAAAGTCAATGATAGAAGGGAAGGTTGGAAGTCCTGTTACTATTGAGGGTGAAGGTAAAGATATAGATGGAGATGTTTTAAAATATGAATGGAGCATAATAAGTTACCCTACGGGGAAAGACGATTCGGGTAGAGAGGTAAAAACAGCGCCCACCTTGTCTTTACAAGGCGACGGGAGTAAAATCTCGTTTATACCGAAACTAAAGGGAGTATACTTCATTAAGCTAATTGTAAGCGATGGAAGACTCAAAAGCAACCCTGCCTATGCCACAGTGTATGTCGCAAGCGGGAAACCAAATGTATTGATTGTGGATGCTGGCGAAGATCAGATTGTGAATGCAGGTTCCACTGTTACATTGACAGCAACCGTCCAAAGTGACCCTCCAGACTTGTATTATACAGTTAAATGGGAGCAATTAAATGGAACACCTGTTGGAGTAATTGATTGGACACAGATGAGTATTAGTTTTAAGGCACCTGATGTACCACAAGAGATTGAATTCAAATTTACAGCAGATGATCACATGGGGACAGTATCTTCTGATACCGTTAAGATTACTGTAATACCAGCAAATAGGGAACCACATGCAGATGCGGGAAAGGATCAACAAGTAATTTATGGTTCAAAAGTTATACTCTCAGGGCTTATGTCATTTGACCCTGATGTAGGGGATAAAATAACTTATAAATGGGTACAAGTAGCAGGAAAAACTGTAGAGATAGTTGGTAACACTAATGCAGTCGCATCATTCATAGCCCCTGAAGAGGATGCAGAATTAGTTTTCAAACTCACAGTCACTGACTTATCTGGTCTTTCCTCGTCAGATGAAACTATAGTACTGGTAAGAAGTGGAGTTAATCGCCCACCAATTGCAAATGCAGGACCGGATCAAACAGTAAAAATTGGTGCTACGGTGTACTTAAATGGCGGACAGAGCTATGATGAAGACGGAGATACCCTTTCTTATGAATGGATCCAAAAAAGCGGACCTACTACTACTTTATACGACAGCACAGCAGTAGTAGCAAATTTTAGGGCACCTTCAAGCGAAGCAAAGATGGAATTTATCCTCATAGTCTTTGACGGGAAGGCATACTCTGAACCTGACAGTGTATCAATCAACGTCAAGGATATAATAAATAACATTCCTGTTGCCAATGCAGGCGATGACCAGACCGTTCTTCCTGGCAGTATAGTCGTCTTAAATGGTCTTAGGAGCAGTGATGCCGATAAGGATCCACTCTCTTTTACATGGTTTCAGAAATCAGGATTACCAATCGTGATTAGTGGGTATAATAACTCAATTGCTCAATTTATAGCACCTTTGC
Organism: Deltaproteobacteria bacterium; assembly: GCA_026416535.1. Lineage (GTDB taxonomy): Bacteria > Myxococcota > SpSt-1050 > SpSt-1050 > SpSt-1050 > SpSt-1050. The sequence goes on along the minus strand of JAOAFA010000033.1, from coordinate 7,077 downwards.
AAGAAGGAGAGATCATAATAGGTCTTATCGTAAACGATGGTAAGGCCAATAGTATCCCTGATGAAGTCAAAATTTTTGTTCAGGCATCAGGCAACCACAGTCCTATAGCGAACGCCGGTCCCGACATAGTTGTTTTCGGTGGTGGAATAGGGCAACTTAACGGTTCAGCATCTTATGACCCTGATGGTGACACTCTCACTTATCATTGGTATCAGATATCAGGCGATTACGTGGCACTCGACGGAGCAGATACTGCAACACCTCAGTTCACAGCACCAAATAAACAGACTACTTTGAAGTTTGTATTGATAGTAAGCGATGGAAAATCACTCAGCCAACCTGATGAGGTAGTTGCTAGAGTAAAAGTCAGCAACAACAGACCCAGGGCCAATGCAGGATTAGATCAGACTGTATATATAGGACAGACTGTATACCTAAATGGTATTCTTTCTGAAGATCAAGATGGGGACCCATTATCTTTTTCATGGAAACAAATCGAAGGTGAATCAGTGGAATTAAAAGACTCGAATAAAGCACTATCTTATTTTATTGCTCCACAAAATACAGGCGTATTAAAATTCCAGTTAGTAGTAAACGATGGTATGGAGGATTCTGAGCCTTCAATCGTGAATGTAAATGTTACAACTAGCAACATAGATGAACCGACAGCTGTTATCGAACCATCATTTTTAAGGACAGGTTTCAATAAAAATATTGTGCTTGATGGGACAAGATCGTCCGACCCTCAGTTAAGGCAGCTCACATATAACTGGTATCAGATCTCTGGGGTTCCTGTTACATTTAATGCAATTACCGAACCGACGGTATCGTTCCTCTCCCCACCTGGTCCCAAAAAGGAAATCATGGAAATCGGGCTCATTGTTCACAACGGTTACAAATACAGCATCCCAGCCAAGTCCGTAGTTCAGGCAGAGGATGAGCGACTAAATCGCAAACCCCTCGTAAGCGCAGGGGAGGATCAGAATGTATTACATGGTAAAAAAGTTACATTGGTTGGAAAGGCCACAGATCCTGATGGGGATATTATTAAAGTAAAATGGGAACAAATCAGTGGAACTCCCGTCAGTTTGAGTCCAGAGGAGGGAGGTGAAGGTGAATACGCTGTGTCTTTTACTGCACCACAAAAGGTAGAGACTTTGAGATTTAAGATTATAGCAGATGATATGCTTGCCAGGACAGAGGACATAGTTAATGTCAACGTTTATAACACAAAACCGATGGCTGACGCCGGCACAGATATAAGTATAGTTGCAACAGCAAAAAAGACACCTATAATCTTGGATGGTTCTAAAAGTTTCGACCCTGATGGTGATAGCATTACTTACAAATGGAAGCTCAACGGAGAGACTTTATCCACTGATCCTATTTATTCACTAAATCTTGAGAAGGGTAAGTACGTCTTCGAACTGGAGGTCTCAGATGGGATAGATGTTGGAATCGATACAATAAATGTGGAAATCAGGAATGCAAAGCCTGTTGCTAATGCTGGACCTGACCTTTTTGTCGCTTCTAAAGGTTCACTAACTCCTGTTGTTTTGGATGGAAGTCTTAGCTATGACCCTGATGAGGATCAACTTACTTTTAGGTGGAAGGAAAACGGTAATACAATTGCTGAGGGGAAGATTGCCAGTGTAAATCTGTCAAACGGTAAGCATACAATCCAACTTGAAGTAACAGATGGAGTCGAATATTCCTACGATGAGTTAATTGTTGATGTTGACATAGGACCCCCTTATGGCACAATCGTCTTAAAAGTAAATCCCTCAGAGCTTATTGCAAATGGGGTAGATGTGGCAATAGTTACAAGTGAGCTTATAAAAGATGAAAACGGAACAACTGTGAAGGACAATAATTTAATCACTGTAAGCTGTGACATATGCGTAGTTAATACGAGCGATGTGGCGCCAAATATTTCGGGAATCCAAATTGCAACCAAGAATGGGGTAATTGCATTTGAGGTTGTTGCAGGGGTTGTAAAAGGGATTGCAAAAATCACTGCTCAGGCAGTCCCTCCTGGCACTGCCACGGGCTCGGTTAATCTCCCGATAAGAGCAGGGGCACCATCAGGCACTATCGTTCTTAATGCAATGCCAAAAGCCATTATCGCTGATGGAACGAGTGAGAGTAACATAACATCAGAGCCCATAAAGGATTCAAACGGAAATGTCGTTGAGGATGGAAATAAAATCACAGTCTCTGCTACCTCCGGCACAATTATTGCAACAGATGTAGATCCTAACTTATCTGGGATACAGGTTGCTACGACAAATGGGGTTATTGCATTCAAACTCAGATCTCAGACTCAGGTAGGAACATCTACTGTTAACGCAGTCTCTGTAACAGGTAATGCATCTGGTTCTACTACCGTAAACTTTATTTCAGGAAATCCGGCTGGCAATATAGTGCTTTATGCGAATCCTCAGGAGATAAATGCCGATGGAATAAGCACTTCAAATATCACCAGTGATCCAATAAAAGATGACAAAAACAACATAGTCCCCGAGGGTGTGCTCATAACAGTATCAACCACTATTGGAACGATAACAACTCCTGATGTAGATCCAAATACAAGCGGTATTCAGATTGCCACAGATACAAATGGGAAAATCTCCTTTACTGTTAGATCATCCACAGTCGCTGGGGTTGCCACAATAAAGGCCTCCTCTGTAGTAGGTAATGCATCCGGGAGTGTAAATTTAAAGATGAAGGCAGGCTCTCCCAATAAATTATTTTTTGCTATTCAGCCACCCTCGAATGTGAAAGCAGGAGAGACTTTCTCCTCATTCTCTGTATCTGTACTCGATAATAACAACAACCTTGTTGATTGGGATAATGGGACTCAAATAACGATATCAAGCACAGGCACATCTACACTTCAAGGAACAGTTGCTAAAACCGTCAGCGGAGGAATTGCGGTATTTAACAACATCTTTTATACAAAGGCTGAGACTATAAAGATAAGGGCACAGGCCTCCGGTGTCACTGACGCACTTTCTAACGATATAGTTATCACCGCAGGGACTCCATCTAAGATCGTATTTGACGTTCAACCACCACCTACTATTACTGTAGGCTCCACCTTCGATGTCAAGACATGTACGGCTGATCAATACGGAAATATTGTTACTTCTGGTATACCCTCTTATCAGGTAGGGCTTAGATTAAAACAGGAACAAACAATAGAGTATAATCCAAGACCTTCAACAAGTGGAGGATGTGCATTATTTCCCGGTGTTGGCATTGGAACAAAAATAGATTTAACAACAAGGGCATCAAAGAATCCTTATAATCTTGAGGCATTTGCTACAGGATACACATCCGGGGAATCAAATGCCTTTGTTGTAAGGCCTGGACCCATTAACAGCATTATTTATAATCCTGCTCCACCTCTAGTGTATAAAGCAGGGAGTGTTATGTCACCTTTTTCAGCTGTCTTAAAAGACGTTTATAATAATACTGTTTTTACTGACAACTCTACGCTTGTTTCACTCTCACTAAATAAAGGGACAGGCAGTCTTAACGGAACCACTATTAAAGCTGTTGTAGAAGGAGTTGCTCAGTTTAATGATATAACTTATTGTAAAACCGAGATTATTTCTATTAAAGCCTCTGCTGCCTCTAAGGAGGTCAACTCTTCGGATATAAGTGTAACAGTGGGTGATTTAGCGAAGTTCTCTGTAAGCGGTATCCCCGCAACAGTACAGGATTGTGCAAATAATACTTTATCAGTGACCGCAAGAGACGCATGTGATAATATTGTCACTTCCTATACTGGAACAGTGCAGTTCTCAAGTAATGACCCAAGGGCACAATTACCACCAGAATACACTTTTGTCCCAGGGGATAATGGTATGAAGCTCTTTCCAAATGTTCAACTCAGAACACCTGGCACAAACTTTTATGTGAGAGTAAGAGACAAGAGTCAGCAAAATATCACTGGTGAAATCTCCCCAATAACTGTAACCTTAGGTCCTCTTTCAAAATTCGAAGTAAAAGACATTAAATCTCCGTTTGAAGCTGGGACTACAAGTGGAGTAACAGTCACCGCTAAGAACGCCTGTGATAACACGGTGACAAACTTCACAGGGACTATTCGCTTCTCAACTGACGACACACACCCCCAGGTCCAACTACCATCCGATTATACCTTCCTTGCATCAGACAATGGTTCAAAGACATTTCCAAATAATGCCATAAAACTTATCACAGCAGGTTCAAGATATGTTAGAGTAGAACAGGTGGGGAATCCCTCAATTAACGGTCAGCAGAGTGGTATTATTGTTACAGCAACTGTTTTACACCACCTAAATGTATATGGCTTACCCTCTCCCTTCCCTGCTTGTGGGACCCGGTCCGTAACTGTTGAGGCTAAAGATATTTATGAAAACCGTGTCACAAATTTTACTGGTACAGTTACATTCAGCTCCAATGACCCTCAGGCAGTCTTACCAGCAAACTATACATTTGTTTTGTCAGATCAGGGAATAAAATCAATAGCAGGTGTTTCACTTAAAACACTCGGGTTGGGACGATATGTAAAAGCCGAGCAGGTTGGTAATCCATCTATAAGTGGTCAACAATCAGACATTGAGGTAGCACCCGGTGATGCAAAGATCTTGGTAGTTGATATGATAAATTCACCTATTAGTGCTGGAACACCCTCAAATGTTAGGGTTACGGCATACGATCAGTGTGGCTCCGGAAACGGTAATGTAGCAATAAATTATAGAGGGACAATTCGATTTACTACAACAGACCCCTCAAATCACCCTGATAAAAAGCTACCAGCAGATTATACATTTTCACAGCAAGATAATGGGACAAAGATCTTCCCAAATGGCGTAACCCTTGTGACGGCAGGGACTCAGTCTGTAACGGCTACAGACACAGCAACTCCTTCCATCACCGGTACTCAGAGCAACATTCAGGTATTACCTCTCACCGCCGACCAGTATCTGGCATATCAGACTCAACCTTCATCTCCCCAAACAGCAGGTGTTAACTGGCCACAGGCTTTCAGTGTAAAGAGAGTAGACAGATACGGCAACAACATTACCGGTGATAATTCTACTGTAGTAAACATAGAGGCTGCGCCAGGCGCAAGTTCAACCTTAAATGGCACCAAATCTGCAACTATGTCCAATTCAGTTGCGACATTTGCTGCGAACACTGTCAATTATACAAAAGCCGAAACCATAAAAGTAAGAGCATCTGCAAATGGTTTTACCTCAGTTGATAGCAATAATGTAGTTGTAAATGCAGGTGCTCCGGCCAAACTTGCGTTTGGGATACAACCACCTTCAACTGTTACTGCGGGGTCTATCTGGAGTAATTTTACTGTAGTTGTAAGAGACGCGTATGATAATAATGTTACTACCGATAACGGAAGGCCAATTACAATTGCTGCAGCCCAGCCAGGTAATTGTTCATCATCAATCAGTCCTCCTCTCAATGGAACACTTACTCAGTATACTGCCTCAGGAATAGCGACATTTAATAATATCAGCTATAATATTGCAAGGACCTTGGTAGTAAATGCAGGTTCAATGGGACTTACTAATGCCTGTTCTGATACTGTAACTGTAAATCCGGGACCTCTTGAAAAGTTTTTGATTACGGCAACCGGAGGCGGGAATATAGGGACGCAGACAGTAGGGACTGCATTTGGGATAGATATAACTGCTCAGGATACTTTTGGTAATACAGTTACTTCATATACAGGGAATGTATCGCTTGCATCAAATAACTGTGGTGGAAATGCCCTCTCAGGTGGTGACCCGCAAAACACTGGTAATTTCACTGCAGGGAAACTCACAAACTATCAGGTTACATATACCAAAGCATGTACATCGACATATTTGTCAGCGACCGGAGGCGGGAAGACAGGAAACAGCAACACTTTTAACGTATGCTCCGACCAGATGCTGGCAGTCCCTGTTGCAAAAGACCGAAATGGAAATGTAACTAATAACAGGTTTATCCCTGGAGATATAATTCAGCTCGATGCATCACAGAGCATGGGTCCGGGCTGTGGAACTGTTGCAAGATATGAGTGGACGGTTGTATCAGGCTCTGCAAGATTTATTAATCCGGCTGATGGTTCTTATATCACATCTACACCTGTTACTATATCTAATCCGGTAGTTATTGCTTGTGATTTGAACGTAAATGATAATAATCCTGGAGATGATGCCGTTTCGGCTTGTTCTACATCTACTACAAGAACAATAACTTTCCAATTGAGGGTGTGTAATACTACAACATGTAATGACAAGACCGATACAAAGAATTTAAATGTCACTATTAATGGGTTGCAACTGCTATCATCAGGGAACTTTTTGGATGTAGCTGTTGCAAAGAGTGGAAGCAGGGTTCGTGAGGCGTACGCAACTCAGAGTGGAAGTACAACGGGATATAGATGGAATATTGTAAATCAGGTGCTTGACTCAATAAACCTGAGTGTAGGAGGGGACCTTGTAGATAAGGGACTGAGGAGAGTTATTGTGGATAGAGATTTCAATGTATGGTTTGCTGAATATCCGAATGGTACAAAAGACGGAGATGGTGAAGTTGTAAAGTGGAATCCTTTTACAGCAGCAGTCCATTTTGAAAAGAATCTCTGTCCGCCGTTGCAGGGAGGATTCAGCTGCGATGCCGGAGATAATGATGTAGGTGGAATATACGTTATGACTATTAAACCTAATGACACCAATATTATTTTTCTGGGTACTGATTCTGGGTATACAAAGATGAATTTGTCCGGTGGATTCCCTGACAACTGGAATTGTTCATCAAATGAGCTTATTTACAGTATAAATTATGATAATCAGAACAAAAGGTGGTTATATAATGTAACCGATGAACAACTAAAAGTATATAATACAGATACAGGTGGTACCTGCCCTAGCCCTTTATGGGCCGGTGACTTCTATTCGGGGCAGGCGGATAATATTTTCACAATTTCACCAGGTCAGACAAATGAGCTCTGGATTGGTTCCTTTAATTCAAACAATCCAGTAAGAGTAATTACAAATACTAGCTCTGTCAGTGGAAGTA
>JAOAFA010000027.1 GCA_026416535.1 Deltaproteobacteria bacterium | reverse complement strand
AGATGTGTATAAGAGACAGTCTTTACACACCTCACTCTCAGTATCGACTCCTACAAACCCATCTCTCACAAAAGATATGTCGGCACTTCCATTTTTACCCTCTCCATTCTCCGTGGCAATAGAAGTGCACCCCCAAGCATATCCTATTATTATTAAAATAAGGATGATCCTCTTATACATTACTACAACCTCCTCTTTAATTATCATTATATCTTACGAAGCAGCTAAATGCAACCAATAATAATAGGGAACCCTATAGGGAAAGGAAATATGAGGTAGACAATTACAGCAATTACAAGTAAAATTGGTATTCAGGTAAAGATTTAAAAACTCTGATATTTGCTCTTCAAAATCTCTGAGACCTAAACGAAATTTTATAGGGTCATAAAGTATATGTGCAGACCTCATTTAGATTCTACCGATGCAATTCCGAAATTTATAAATTCCTTTTCATCAAGCCTGCCCTCTTCCTTAAATAATCTATAATAGTCAATAGAAGATAATTTGCCAAAAAGTAATTTTCTCACTTGCAATCCTACCCTTAACTCACATATTCTCCCTCTTTTTTCGAATGAAAAAAGAGATGGTCTATTTTTAAATAAAGTAAAAATTAGCAAAGCTTTCATTTTTCGTTAATAGCTTCACCAATAAAGAATGGGAGTAATTTACTCCAGAAAGGACCCTTATGGATCTCATTGAAGTGGAGTCAACAAAGACAGAAAAGACTCAAAATCTTCAATTATGGGCTTTAATTTTTTCACTTTACATAAAACATGTGAATTGATATAGATAAACAAACCCTAAGGAGGTAACCATGAAAGAATCAACCTATAAGATTATTGAGATTGTTGGAACTTCTAAAAAGTCATGGGAGGATGCTGCAAAAAATGCCGTTGAGACAGCAGCTAGGACTTTAAGAGATTTAAGAATAGCTGAGGTCGCTGCCCTAGATATGAAGATAGAAAATAACAAGGTAGTTTTGTACAGGGCCCGCATTAAACTGTCGTTTAAGTATGAAGAGTGATATGGATGATTATAAAAGAAGACTTAAAGAGCTAAAAGAGAAGTTAAGAGACGAGAAATTAGTACAAAATACGGATAAACTTAAAAAAGGAGAGAGTAAGGAGTTGGAGCCGAGCTTAAGTGATGAGGAATTTTTTTTAAAAGAGATGGAAGGGGTCAAAAGGTTAGCCAAGGCAAATCGAATACCTGTGAAGAGCAGAGCAAAGATTCCACAACATTACAGTGAGGATGAGGAGGCATTGCATGTTTTAAATATGTTGATCGATGGGGATATTGAATTTAGGATTAGTGACACAGCAGATTACATTGAGGGATACAATGTTAAAGATTATGACCCAAATATATTAAAAAAACTCAAAAGAGGCGAGATAGCCTATCAAGATTATTTAGACCTCCATGGAAAGACAAAGGATGAGGCAAAGAACCTAATAAAAGGTTTTATTGAGCAAGCAAGAAAATTTGGTAATCGATGTGTATTGATTATTCACGGAAAAGGGATTCATTCCAAGGATCATATACCCGTCTTAAAAGAGTCATTAAAAAATTGGTTCTCGAATAAATCTATTGGAAGGCATATCTTGGCATTCTGTTCTGCTATACCGAGGGATGGGGGAACTGGTGCAATATATGTCTTGTTGCGAAGGTAGTTTTATTTTTAAACTAAGTTTCAGTGGGAATCCTCGACATGGATAATGATGTAGAGATATATAGAAAAAGGATTGCAGAGCTTGAACAGGAGATAAGGGCCTTAAAAGAAAATAGGACATTAAGCACAGCTCCAAGGACAATATTTGGCCTGACCAACATTGTTATCCAAACAGATGAAAATTTGAATATTACCTACATGAATTCTGCGGCTGAAAACCATATAATGAAAAGTAGAAATGAAATGATAGGTAAGCACATTTCATCAATAATCGCACCCGGCTTGAACCCAGAAAAGCTTGTGGAATATATATCAAATGCTATTAAATTCCAGAGGCCATATGAGGTAGAAACAAGATATATACATCCCATGAGTGGGAAAGAACACTTTATCAAGATAACCGCCACGACACTCGCAAACGGTGCCCAGATAATGGTTGAGGATATTAGCAAACTAAAAATAATCGAACAGTCATTTAAAAAATACGTATCTCCAAAAGTGATTGACCAGATTACAGCACAAGGGGTAGATGTTTTTAAACCTAGGAAATACGAGCTATCTGTCTTATTTGCTGATCTTAGAGGTTTTACTGCGATGTCATCTCATCTTGAACCTGAACAGGTAAAAGAGATAATTGATGAATTTCTTTCTGCAATGATTAAGACTGTTATTGATAGTGATGCTATGGTTGACAAGATCGTTGGGGATGAGGTGATGGCTCTTTTTGGAGCACCAGTTCCATACGATGATCATGCACTAAGGGCTGTTAATTGTGCAATAAATATGCAAAGGGCACATAATAAGCTCATAGATAAATGGGGTAGAGAAGGTAAACCTCAACCCAAAGTGGGGATAGGTATCAATAGTGGAATCATGATGGTGGGGAATATCGGTTCTGAACAGCTTACTAATTATACTGTATTAGGACACAATGTAAACTTGGCCTCACGCCTATGTGCCGCAGCTCCGGGTGGATTTATTCTAATATCAGAATATACTTTCGAATTAGTTAAAAAGTCACTTGTAAATAATCAAGCCGCAATTCAAGGACGCGTCAAGTTTAAGCAGGGAGACATAATCGAAGCAAAAGGCATTCCCCAACCCGTCCAAACCATAATGATAGAAATCGTTGAATAAACTCTATTATATCAGAAAAACTGTTTAGCAAAATATTCAGGTGACAATTCCTCTCCTGTTGAAAATCTGACAAACTCCTTCCAACTATACATAGAGCCCGGTGAGAATACCCTCTCTTTGATAAACTCACCTATTCGAGGATTATTTATAAAATCTATCTTATTTACTTCTTCGATCTTAACATCTGTTAGGGATGATTTACCATTTAAATGAGCAGCGATGGCAAACAGCAGTTGCGAACCATAAAGCTCACCTATTATATAGTTGTGATAGTAAACAGGGACGGTTGCTACATGGATCTTAGAGGCGAAGTCGGGTTCATCTCTATTAGGTATTCTTTTAATATTTTGGTACTTTTCTACCAGATCCCACCACAGCTTATTCAAGTTTTGATCAGGATTAGCATAAGCCTGGGCTTCAAAATTTACCATAACAGCGCTCCACCTCAAGAATACTAATTGTCTAGATCTAAGCTGCTTTTCAAAAATATACCTAAATTTACCTCTTTCTTCCTCTGTCATTCCCACGTATTTTTTCAAAAAACTATCGTGATTAACAGCTCTCTCAAATAATTGAGCAATCCCTTCGGTTGTAAAGCTTGAAGCAGGTGTTCTAAGAACCCATGGCAATTCCTTCGAGATGTATTTATCATACAAGGCGTGTCCTAATTCGTGGATGAGAGTTGTCATCCAATAATAATCGTTTTTGAGGTTACACAAGATCCTTATGTCATTCATTCTATCGATACTCATTTCGAACGCGTGGGGATTTTTTTTCGGTTTTTCATACAGGGAGCTTCTCTCTAAAATGTCTACTGGATCCATGCCAAGGCTCTGATAAAAATCTATTGATATCTTTACCAGGTCTAATTTTTTGAAGTAGTCGTCCAGATTTAATGCATCAGATACCGGTGCCTCCTGGAAGAATGGATCAAAATAGTCCCAAGGCATGAGTTCATCAGGTTTGATACCAAGATTCTGTGCAGCCATCTCATCAATTTCTTTTTTAACAATTCTATACGGTTCTTCGGTAAGCTTAACTAAATTATCAAACAGGCTTATTACGTAGTCTTTATCCAGATCTTGAATTGCTAACCTGTATTCATAAAAATCTTTAAAGCCTACTTTGTTGGCAGCATAGTTTCTGATACGCATAAGTTCTACTATTTCTCTTCCAATCTCCTTGCCAATAGATTTTTGTGCAAGGTATGCCTTTTCTCTAAGCCCCCTATCTTTTGAATTTCTCAAAATTTCTTTTATATCATTCATTGTAACTTCTTTATCATCAATTTTGGCTCTAAATGTATTAAACTTTTTTTCGATCTCGCTTGATCTCTTGACAAGTTCTTCAATCAAATCCTTATCTAATTGATTTTCAAGAAACATTAGATATAATATTTCTACCTCTCTTTTTAATATTTTGTCTTTTATGTAGCCTTTCTTATATTCTGATAATTTGGTAAATTTTTCTTTATCAGAGAGCTTTAGGCGATACAGGGTTTCAAGTTCTGCAGCCTTTTTATAATCAGTCTCATTTCCACCTTCCCATGCAGCATATTGGGTAATATAAAGTTCCCTCTCGAGAGGGGCGATTTCATTAATAATCGAATCTACGAAGGCCCTTATTTCCTTCTCGTTTAAATTTTTGAACTTTGGATTTGGAACCTCTTTGATACACCCTAGAAAGAATAAAAATAAGATTGACAAACTGATAAGATCTCTAGACATAAATATACCTCCTGAATGAGGAATTTCTTAACAAAACTAATAGAGATATTCAAGTTTAATCAGATAGAACAAATTAGCTTTTTACCTGTAGATGCTCTGAATAACGATTGAATTAATGCAATCCGATACTATGTTGTACTCTTTTGTCTATCTCTGTTGTAAGACATTAGAAAAGGAAATCTAATTCGGGTTTGTGTAAATGAAGACCTAAAAGCTGATCGATAAGGAAGATGAGGCTCGCTTTCATACATAAGAATTTTTTAGGAGGGTAGGTGCTAGTGCCTTATTATAAGATTCAAAAACTATGCAAAATTTACCTTCACATATACCTTGAATATTACTTGCCATTAAGTATGTTTTATAATAATAGAATATCACTCCTCTTAAAGGAGGTAAAAAATTATGGACAACAAATATATCACAACCTTTGATGGTAAGAGTATTTACTTTTGGTTTAACTTAGTATCCAAACCGAAAAATGTTATATTATTAGTTCACGGCTTTGCCGAGTACTCTGAAAGGTATAAATCTCTATTTGAAGTATTAAATGCACATGGTGTATCTACGTTCGCCTTTGACTTAAGAGGGCATGGAAGATCAGAGGGCATTCGGTCATACATTTCAAAATTTGAAGATTATGTAGCTGATCTATCTATTATCGTAGATATGGTGAAAGAGATCGTCAATCAAGATAAGATAACGTTATTGGGACATAGTATGGGTGGACTGATTGCATCGGTATATACATCAAGATTTAAGAATAATCTTAAAAGTCTTGTGTTATCTTCTCCTTTTTTTGGACTTAGCATCGAAATCTCCCTTTTTAAAAGGATTATCGGTAACATTGCTTCTATTCTTCTTCCATCCTTCTCAATGCCAACAGGTATAAAAGGGGAATTATGCACACACGATGAAACAATTGCTAGATCCTACGATGCAGATCCGCTTATAAATAAATATGCAACTGCGAGATGGTTTACAGAGGTAATGAATGCACAGAAGGGTATTGAGGATGTGGCGAGAAAGATTGATATTCCAGTCGCACTCTTTGCTGCGGGCGAGGACAGGCTTGTCTCTTTAGAGGCAGAGAAGAGATTTTTTGAACATATTAAATCAAAAGATAAATACCTTAAAATTTTCGATGGTTTTTATCATGAGATCTTCAATGAGATAAAGAAAGACGAGGTAATAAATGAATTAATTAATTGGCTGGATAAACATTAGTCCGACTTAAAAACAAGTCATCCTCCCCAAATCTATGGACTGTCTTGAGTTTAAAGATGGAAAAGCAAAAAATTATATTACAATCAAGAATCTCACAAATTTTGTTTTTTGCAATAAAGTGCGAAAATTTTTTATGAATATCTATAGCCCTTCTTTTATAGAGAATATTTTCAACAATTGAATATGAATCTGCTAGTTTTTACACTTGTATTTTTTTCTTGTTATGAGTTTGAATTAAAGTAGACGTGCCTCTGATAGAAGAGTCTTTAAGGAACATTTTTGTTTGGTAGGATACGTAGTATGTAAATGATAAGGGTTTTAATTTGAATTTGACCATATTTAGAAGACATTGTTTTTATACAGATTAATGAGCTCAATAACTGCTTTTTTCATTGAGTCCAATGAGTATTCAACTGCCTTGTAGTAGTGGGCACCAAGCCCTTGAGCCTGTGGAACAGGGGCATTAATATCTGCATCCGGAAGATAATCGAATACTCTATCTAACACTGATCTGACAATCATGATCTTCCTCTGTTTTTTGTTGGTAAAACTAAATATTATTCCACTTTCCATATCGACTACATCTGCATTGTATTTTGAACCATAATACTGTTTCTCTGCTGGACTATAAAGTGGTTTTTCTGTTGTAAGTCCCACACCTATATGGGCTACCAAACCGGCCTTTTTAAGACCCTCTGCGCATTTTTTTACCAGTTCCTTATCTAATTGATATCTACTAGAACGTTCTCCTCTAACCATAATGGACTGTTTATATATTACTATGTCCCCAATGTTGAGACCAGGTTTTAATGCCCCACAAGTCCCGGATATGACCAGTATATCATCATTAAAGTACTTTAGAGCCTTCAGTATTATATCTTTGGCTGATTTAATACCTACGCCCGATATAATAAATTTTACATTATCTGCCCTCTGTGTCTCATAGGCCTTCAACGGGGCACCTTGAATCCGTTCAGCGGAATAAAATTCCTTTACTCCCTTAAATTCATTTTCAAGAGCAAAAGATATGATCATAAAATTCTACTCCTCAATATCAGGCAAAATTCTAATACAATTCATAATGACCCAATCAATACCCCCTCTAAAGTCTCTCGCCACAATGTAAATAGATGTATACTCTTCGGCTTCCAAGTTGGGTGTTTTATATAATACATCCGGAGATTTATCTGAAGTAGCAACCTTATCAAACTCACCTTTTTGTGCAAAGAAAGAAAATTGTATACCTTCATCCTCATATCTATCTATACCTTCATAATAGACTTTGTCGATGGTCTTCTTATCAACGATTGGCGTTATTTTATATTCACGATTTGAGATTAAGGCAAAGTGATAACCTTTTGATGTAACATCGATATTGTCAACCAACACACTGGTGATTTTAGGGTTTCTATTATCTATCTCGTAGCTAATAAATTCTACAAATTTTATCGCAATCACCTCCTCCTTGTCATTCGAGACCCTTGCCATTACAGGGAGGGGTAATTTAAATCGGTTGTCTTTTAGGACAAACTCAATTGGCATATTTACATGTCCGATATCTTTATACCTGTACATTAGCTCCATGAAGAATTTAATAGGTTCTAAGGAGAAACCACTGATTGATATCTCGTTTTCCCCCTCACAGTCTATATCATATGACGAGTCGTCAGTGTATTGTTGGGGTATACATACCGATAATCTCTTTTTAAATCTCTCTTCCTTACAGACAGACTCAGGGTCAGCAGCGAGTATTTCAAAGTTGACCTTTTCCGGATAAAAGGATGGAATATTACCATTTAGGTTGACTTTTATCTGAGGAGAATCAGCCTTTACACCTAAGATTCTAAGTTTCTTAATTTCATATGGCTGCTCAAGATCAGGTTGACAACCAATATTAATTGAAGAAAGTATAAAAACAAAAAGGATATTAGAACTCAGCCTTGAGGCCAAAGCTGGGAATAATTGGCAGCCCTTCAAGCCACTGTCTTTGTGTATAATCATAATTATAAATCACACCTTCTACAGAGCGGTGATTATAAACATTTTGAATATCTATATATCCAGAAAGGATCCATTTGTCAAAAATAAATTTTTTATCAACTCTGAAATCTAATTGATGAAACAACGGCATTCTATCATTATTTACCCCTTCGTATATGGGCAAGTAGTAATTGTAATCTGACATATATACTCCGCTTTTTAGCAAGGTTGTAGGATTGCCAGAGACTAATCTAAACCTAAAACCAATATCCCAATTCCTTGGTAATTTGAATAGAGTTAGTAAAGTTAGTATGTGTGTCTGATCCCATGGGCTTATCCTATAACTCATTCCCTCATGCTCATAATACTCGCTTCGACTTAGTGTATATGAGACCCAACCAGAAAATACCTTTGTAGGACTATGTCTCAAAAACACTTCAACTCCGTAGGCACGCCATACCCCCGTGTTTAGATATCTTGGTTCTAACTCTATATTATTCTCAGATGAGCGTGGATTTGCGTATGCTATATCCCATGCATATTTGTAAAATGCCTCTACATCTAGGGATATGTCTTCCGTAAATTTGTATTCAGCACCTAATCCATTCTGAATTGCATACAAAGAATGTAACCTTGGATTACCATAATCCTTTGAGAGATAAGATGGATTTGGTATTTGTCTGTAAAGACCCGTTGCAAATTTGAGTTGGAGTGTATTGGTTAGATCATAGAACACCCTCATCCTCGGCTCTATAGTCAGTTCCCTTGTAGGATCCATATATCCAACCCGAACTCCTGGCAGTAATCTAAGTTTTTTAATCAAGTTGATGTCAAACTCCATAAAAGACGCGGGAATAAAAGTTATCTCATCTTCATCTGTTTTAGTATAACTAGAATTTGATAGTGGTTTGAAAGCATCAACCATATTCTTAGGGATTTGGGGGGCTAGAACATCAGCACCAACATATACTAAATGAATATCAGAACCTATTGTTAGCTTGAGTCTTTCTGATATATTTCTTTCCAATTTTTCTCGCCAAACAAAATTTAATCGGTCCATTGAGATCTTTAGCCTTTCAAACATCCCAAAATCAAAATTCACGTACCCAATTCCAAACATTGATTCCAGACGAGTCATATCACCTCTTCTAATCCATTTTGCAATGGCCGTATGAAACATTGTACCAGCATTAAATAATCCGCTCGCAAGTGGGTCTACCTCAGCTATTGGCTCCTTAAATACCATCTCAAATGCATCTCTTGAACCAAATATACCGAGGTCCACACTGTCTTTTGAACCCGGCTTGTAATTGAGTTGCACTTGGTAATCATAATACTTAGGGGCAACGGTCATGTCAAATTCATCTATATTTTCAGCGATTTTACTAATAATAAAATCTACGTATGATCTCCTAAATGCCGCAGCGAATGAGAGATTACTACTCAATGGCCCTTCTACCATTGTAGAGGTTTCAACAATATTGACATCCAAATAACCATGTAGTCTATCTGTTTTGGGCTCTCTCCTCTTTAATTCCACAATACCAGCAGATGTGTTCCCATATTCCGGAGAAAAGCCTCCTGGGTAAAAGTCAATAGCAGAAAGCATCTCACTATTATAAGTTGAGGTAAGGCCATAAAAATGAAAGAGTATGGGAAGAGGCATTCCATCAATAAATACCCTTGTATCCTGTGGTCTAGAACCACGAACTATAAGTCCTCCTGTATTCAGGATTGTTCTCGCTACACCGGGCATATTTTGTATTACTCTTATTGCATCTCCGCCAGTCCCAGGTAACTTTGATATCTCTTCTCTTTCAATTGTCCTTTTCACTATCTCCTTTTTCTCTTTCTTACCCCTAACTATTGTCTCAAATTCGTTGTAGGATGTCCTCATCACATAGTACTTTACATTCAGCTCTTGATCCTTCTCTAAGAGTTCTTGGGTCTCAAACTTTTTATATCCCGCAGCTAAAATTGTAATCTTATACACCCCATCCTTTAGGTTAAAAAATTCAAACCTGCCTTTCTCATCTGTTTCAGTTGTAGTAGTTGTTTTATCATCTAAGTTTTTACATATGACGGATGCAAATCCAATAGGCGTCCTTGTACCGCTCTCAAGTACAACACCTCCAATTCTGAGAATTTTCTTAAGGCTTTTTTGAGGTTCTTCAGGTGGGTAAATGAAGAACCTGTAGATTATCTTTACTCTTGCGGGTTTATTATCAATTTCAGCGGGTTTAAACTTGAAGGTCCTTGCCTTTTCGATAGCGACTTTGACGAAAGACTCTTTCTCATTACTTTTATTTACAACTTCTACCACATTGCCGTTTTCATCGATCTCTATCTCCAGAGGTATCTCAACATGTTCACTCCTAATGGGTTCACCTTCTGGCCATAAGTTCTCTTCTTTATATTCTAAAAGTTCAGGTGGACGAGTAAGAATGCCTTTTCTTACCTCCTCTTTCTTATCATCGGGAAGAAGTGTGTCCGAAAATAAAAGAACTATATAAAAACACAAGAGCCTTATTAGTTTATCCATTTATAGCCTTAACAACATAAAAACCGTCTCTAACTAACATAATATTTGAGAATTATCAAGCAAATGGAACATGAATCTGCTGTAATTTTGGAAGTATAAGGTAATCACTCTCTTTCTTATTACACTGTCCAACTGAATTTGTACCAATTGGATTTATACATAACGTAACTAAAACTACTTAATTGAGATTTTCGTATTGATTTATACTATATGTGAAACATAGCACCAGAAAAACTCGTTTGAAGAATCCAAAAATGTGTTGAGATAGTATATTGAAAGTCTGTGCATTGAAGGTTTGCATAGAGCATTAAAGCCAAGTTTATACTTGGAATTGCAGTAGAAAATTTTAATATTATTGCCTTTTACACAAAATACATTTATAAATAAGTTATTTATTGGAGGTAATTAAATATGAGCAAAGCTTTTAGTATTTTACTTATCTTGGTCTCTCCACTTTGCATCCTTGGTAAAGAAAAAACAGAACCTAGGACTTATTCTAAAACGAAATATCCGGGTCAAGTTGAGGAGCTATTTCAACTAAGCATAAGTTCCCCTATAGCCATGACGTCTGACGAAAATGATTTTTATATCATTGATAAAGATACGACGAAGATCTACAGATATAATTTACAGGAGAAAAAGCTTGTTGAATATCTCATCACGCCGGGGACAAATCCAACCTCAGTAACAACTGACGGGGTATTTCTCTATGTACTCGACAACGACGAGAAAGCCATATTTAAAGTTGATCTTAAATCAAAAGAAACAATTAAAAAGCTAGATATAGATGTAGATTCACCTCTAGCTATAGCATATGGTGATGGATTTTTATACATTAACGATCTTCAGAAAAAGACAATAAACAAAATTTCCTCCGATGATGGAACAACTATATCAACATTTTTAATGCCCACCGCTGGGAAAGGAAGAGCAACAGAAGAATATGGAATGGTTTATAAAAATGGCTACCTATTTATAACTGATAGAAATACAGATACGATATATCAAGTTTATACCAAGACCGGTGATGTAATAAATATTTATAATATACCCGAGCTGCCTTTTCTTACAGGGATAACATTTTTCAGAGGTGAATTGTTCGTTTTAGATCTCGAGAGAAAAGTAGTTGCAAAAATAAACATGAAAGCTGAAAAGACGGCATACCGAAGAAATAAGAAGACAGAAGAAGTAACCTATAAAGAGAGATACAAGAACCTAGGACCTGATCAGATAACCGAGATACACATCGCTATAGCTTATCCAAATAACTTGCCAAATCAAGATATAATCTCAATAGAGTTTACACCTGCTAAATATGAAAAAAGGAAGGATAAGTGGGATCAACCTTTTACTTATTTTACATTCAAAAATATAAGGCCGGGTGAGGAAGTGTCTGCGGAAATGAAAGTGAAGGCAGATATTTATGAAATAAGGTATTTCATAGATCCGGAGAAGGTGGGACCTATATCACTTATACCTGAGGAGATAAGAGAAAAATACACAAAAGATGATATTAAGTATTCAATAACCGACCCTATAATTCAGAACGCAATAAAGGAGGCTGTAGGTGATGAGAAGAATCCATACTGGATTGCAAGAAAGATTTACAAATATATCCAAGAAAAGATGCACTATGAGTTGGCAGGAGGTTGGAACATAGCACCAACTGTTTTGAAGAGGGGCTCAGGGTCTTGTAGTGAGTATTCGTTTGTTTATATGGCAATGTGTAGGGCAGCTGGAATACCCACAAGATTTGCTGGCTCGATTGTAATAAGAGGCGATGATACCTCCTATGATGACGTGTTTCATAGATGGGTAGAAGTTTATCTGCCTAATTACGGATGGATTCCTGTTGACCCGTCTGGTGGAGACGAGCCTGAACCCGAGAAGCAAGCAGAATACTTTGGTGGTCTCAAGAACAGATTTTTGATAACAACTATAGGTGCTGGCTCATCTGAGTATTTGGGATGGGAATACAATTCCTCAAGCTCATTTAAGTGTACAGGAAGATGCAAGATTATGACACACAAAGCGGGAAAGTGGGAACCCATTGGAAAAAGATACGAGATAAAAAACGAGAACATATTTTACTCAACGGAGATGGAGAGTAAAGGATGCCATTAATGGAGAGAAGGTCCAAAAGGGCATTAATATTGTGTGGTGGTGGAATATCCGGTGCTTATTATGAAGTAGGTGTATTAAAGGCGATTGAAGAGTTCATAGAGCCAGCTATGACTATCAATGACTTTGATTTATTCATTGGGACAAGTGCTGGGGCATCGATCGCGGCATTTTTGGTACAGGGGATAAGGGCTGAAAGGCTATACTCCGCCCTTGAAAATGAAGATGACCCTTACTTCCCCATAAGCAGGGAAAGGGTATACAAGTTTGATTTACTCGGATGGGCAAGAACAATATTAAAACTCAAAGACATTAGAAGAAAACATTGGTATGCGTATAGCAGTCTCATCAAAAATATCGATATATCAGAGGAAGTTAGTAACTTAATAAATATTCTCCCATCGGGAATATTTACTCTTGAACCGTATGAAAAATTTTTGAGTAAGACATTTGAAAGTTTAAACCTTACAAATAATTTTCTAGAACTTAAGAAAAAATTGCTTATTACTGCCAACGACATAGATACGGCAGAGCGAGTTGTGTTTGGAGAAGAACCATACACGAATATCCCTATTTCAAAGGCTATTATTGCATCGTCTGCCATCCCAGTGTTTTTTAAACCCGTAAGGATAAATGGCAGGGATTTTATTGATGGTGGGACAGCCAATGTTGCACACCTCGGATTAGCAGTGAGATATAGTTGTAGATCAGTTATTATTATCAATCCCATAGTACCAATAATAAACGACGGAAAAAATGTGTGTTTTTTTACCGATGGAATATCTTGTGCTAATATAAGTGATATGGGTATGTTTCACATATATAATCAAGCCATAAGGATGGCAACCACATATAGATTGAAACAAGCAATTAGGAAACACTCACTAAAATACAAAGACCTAAGGATATCATTATTTGAACCTCAGGATAGTCAGTTAAAGATGTTTATATATAATCCCCTATCTTTCGAGAACTGTAGAGAGATATTAAAGATATCATACGAAGACACAAAAAAATTCTTAGAACACAACTATAGACATTTATACAAAACACTTGGAATTAGTAAGAGGAAAAGATGAAGCAAGATAGAAAAGAATGGTTCAAAAGAGCTAAAAGTAGGATCAAAGGCATAGCTCAAAAGGAGGTGATTAATTCCGTAATCAATTCACTCACTCTACCAGAGAAGAAGATAAAAAATTACTTATCTGAAAGGAATATACCGGTTGAATTTATAAATTTTATAATCCAGCAAGTTAATAATAGTAGGAAGAATATTACAGAGCTAATAAAAGATGAAATAAAAAAATATATATCGGCATTAGACATAACTAACGAGATTCATAAGATTCTTTCTAAGATGGTTATTGAGATAAAAACAGAAATAAGATTTGTCCCCATAGAAAAATCAAAATACAAGAGTAATATAAAGAGTTCAGTAAATCTCAGGTTTGATGAAGAAAAGGAGGAGACATGAAAAAGATTTTTCTTTTGTTTATTGTAAGCATTGTCACACCCATTTTACTTTACTCAGAGGAAGTAAGTTTGATGTATTATAAAGGGAATAAGACCTATGCCATTAAGAAGGATATAGTGCTCTCAAAGGATCCTGAAGAAAGGGCAAAACAAATCTTAGACCTCCTGCTTATATCAAATAAAAGCATACCCGATTTAAAAACATATCTACCAGAGGATTCTACATTACACAGTGTAAAGGTCGAAAAAGAAAAAATAACAATTGTTATCAAGACGGAAAATCTTCCTCCACCTGATGAGGTAGTTCAATATGATGAAATGCAAAAGCAAATAATTAATACCTTATCAGAGCATCTTAAAGGAATAACAAAATTCGATCTTAGATTTTTAAATCAAGGTAAAATACTCACAATTGATGAGGCAGTGAAGACGACAAGAAAGATTAAGCCCAAAGATGTTGATAGTTGTAATATACTACGGCTAAATTCAAAAGATGCCCCTACGGGGACCCTGACAGGAAAACGGATTGTAGTGTCACCTGGACATGGTTACTATTATAATGAGAATTTGGGCTGGATTACTCAGAGAGACAATATAAACGGATTAATAGAAGATTTGCTAACTGCAGATATTTGTAATAACTGGTTAATACCATATCTTGAGCGGGCAGGGGCACATGTAATCTCAGTTAGAGAAAGAGACTTTAGTCCTGTTGAATTTATAATGGACAACTCATCTCCCCAGGGATATGAAGAGACTGGAAAGTTTGACAATGGAAGTTCTCCAGGGGGATATGCTGATAACTACAGAGTGGCATTGACGGACACCCAAAATAACTCTTCTGTTGCGGAATACACAATAAATCTACCCACAGAAAGTTTTTTTCGTGTTTCTATATGGTGGGTTCCTGGAAACAACAGGGCAGAAGATACACCTCTAATACTCAGCCACTCTGGAGGTGAGACAACATTTTTAATAAATCAAAGAATAGGTACACCTACCTGGTTTTATTTACCCTCATTCTATTTTTCAGAAAAGGCTATTATTAGGATTGGCAATTTATCTTCAAAAAGCGGGGATTACATTGTGGCAGATGCTGTAAGGCTTGGAGGGGGGATGGGCAGTATTTCGAGAGGAGGCAAAATATCGGGGAAGCCTCGTTGGCAGGAGGCAGCTAGGTACTTTGTTCAATATGCAGGGGCACCTACCTCTGTATATGATGCGTCTTCAGCAGACAATAATGACGATGTTATCTCAAGACCTAAATACGCTGATTGGGCAAAGGCAGACCTTTATATATCAGTTCACACAAACGCCTATAACAATAGCGCCACAGGCACTGAGACCTATTATTATAGTGGTCAAATATTTCCAGGGTCAAACGAGCTTGCAGCTCTAATTCAAAAGCAGATCATTAGTGATATCAGAAAAGAGTATGACCCAAATTGGACTGATAGAGGTGTGAAATCAGCAAACTTCGGCGAATTGAGAGAGTGTACTACAATGCCGTCTGCTCTTACAGAACTCGCATTTCATGACGGTACAGTAAATGTAAAGGATAATGAATACCTTCATGATACCAAGTTTAAAAAACTAATGGGCAGAGCTGTCTACAGAGGAATTGCAAAATTTTTTAATGGCAATAAGCCATTTATACCAGAACCGCCACAGCAGATTTATGCCGAATCTCCGATTCCGGGTGTTCTGAGGGTAAGTTGGGGTACCGTTGAAGGGGCAAGTGGGTATAGGGTATATATCTCAAGAGATGGATATGGTTTTGATAATGGAACTCCTGTTGATTCAAATAAATTTGAATTAAAATGTCTCAAACCTGGCCTTTTATTTGTGAAGGTTACAGCTACTAATGAAGGAGGTGAATCACTTGATTCACAGATACTGGCTGTTACCATTCAAGACATTAGGGGTTGGAAACCCATTCTCATAGTTAATGCCTTCGATAGGCTTGATGCCACTGTTCAGATCGAGATGAATAGAGGTAATTGGATTATTCCCCATGCTAAGGCTCTGTTTACCAATGGCTATTTTTTTGAGAGCGCCACAAATGAGGCTTTTGTTAAAGAGGTAGATACTTCTCAGTACATTATGATCGACTGGTTAAGTGGGCTTGAGTCAACCAGGGATGAGACATTCAATCGTGATGAGCAAAAAAAGATTATTGATTTTTTAGCAAAGGGAGGTTCGCTATTTGTAAGTGGAAGCGAAATTGCATGGGATCTAGATTTTAAGGGAGATGCCGATGATAAGAAGTTTTTTTCAGATTGGTTGAGGGCATCTTATCTTGCAGATTCATCGGGTGTATATAAGGTATTACCCACTACAGACAGCATATTTAAGGGCATTAGTGAAATTCTCTTTGATGATGGTACACATGGAATATATCCTGTTAGATACGCGGATGTATTGAACCCTATCAATGGCTCAAAGTCAGAACTTCTGTATGATCAGAATAAAGGTACCGCAGCGATACAATTTGTTGGTGCATATAAAATCATCTATTTCGGTTTTCCATTTGAATCTATATATTCTGAGGAGACCCGTAGCGAGGTTATGAAGAGAATAGCAAACTTTATGGTTGGGGATATACCAAACTCCGATATTGAAGTAGATTACTCATGTTGTAATCCATCTGAGAGTATTTGCATTGACGATAAAAGATACAAACAATGCTCAATATCTGGCACCTTTTCAATTATTAAGACCTGTGAATCAGGTAGAATCTGTAAAGATGGCTCATGCATTCTAAATCAGGACTTAGACGGGGGGCTCTACGATGATATCCAGAATGATACATTTTACGATGCTACTGAAGATACTATGAAAGATGTTGTATCAGAGGATACCTCAAATGATACGTTTGTTAAGGACACAGGTGTCAAGGTTTGTAATAATGGGGAAAGAATATGTGACAGGAATAACGTCAAGGTATGTGTTAAAAATGAATGGTATATCGGATCTGTGTGTGGAGTTGGAACCATATGTATAAACGGTATATGCGTAGCTGGACAAACTCCAGATAGTGGTATTGTTGTTGAGTCAGACTCATCAGGTTGTGGATGTGCTATCTTAGAATGAGAATTTTTATTCTTTTACTACTAAGTTTCTTATTGTGCTCATGCTTTATGATCAAAGGCGGCAAATATTTGGCTGATGATGCTCTCTCATACAAATTTAAGAGAGTTAACGGAGGTTACTCTACTCTTCATGAATTTAGCTCAGAGATAATTGTACTTTATTTTTTTAGTTCATACTGCGTAATCTGTTTATTTGATATTGAATTTATAAGACAAAATGAGGAGTACTTTTCGAAAAATAAAATCGCAATAATTGGGATTGGTATGGATTACAATAAAGAGACAACCTTACTTCCATTTATCGAGATCAATAAAATCAAATTTCCTGTGATGATCGCTGATGAGAATATTACTAATGGAGACTGGGTTTTTGGCAAAATAACGACCATACCTGCATCCATTCTCATAAATAAAAAGGAAAAGAGATACAAGATTTATACTGGGAATTTGACACGAGACATTATTCTACAAATTAGGTGAATGGAGGCTATATGATTGAATCGCTAGTTTTTATGTATGAGAAAGGCGGATGGATTACTATTGTAATACTTGGGTGTTCAATACTTTCCCTTGCAGTCTTCCTTGAGAGGATGTGGTCAACAAGAAAGAAGTATGTGTTACCTACTGAATTTTACAATAGGCTACTAATCTTAATCAGTAACAATAAGATAGATGAGGCACTAGCAATAAGCAAAGAAAATAGAAGTTCCATAGCAAACATCGCTGTTGCAGCACTTACACACTTAGATAACCCAAACATGGAGAGATATATGGAGACACAAGGTAGAAATGAGGCTCACGAACTAGAAAAGAATGTAGCTATCCTCGGTCTTGTTGCTACTATATCCCCTCTTCTCGGTCTTCTTGGAACTGTCACAGGTATGATTCGTATGTTTTACCAAGTCTCAATAAGAGGAATTGGTGATCATAGATTTGTTGCAGCTGGAATTTGGGAGGCACTTATAACAACAGCTGCAGGACTTATCGTCGCTGTTCCATCATATGTGGGATACAGATATTTAATCTCTCGGATTGAGAAAAAAATATTGAAACTTGAACAGGAGTCAGAAATATTAAAGGAGACCATTATCTCTAGAAAAAGGAGTTAGATATGAACTTTAGAAACTCTAATAGACTAAAGTTTAGAGACGAGACGAGAATAGATGTAACAAATCTAGTAGATGTTGCTTTTATGTTAATCATATTTTACACCCTATCCGCATCATTTGCACCTTCTCTAAAAAGCGACTCAGGCTTTGATGTGGACCTACCTAAGGCTTCAGCAAGAGAGATCCCTAAAGAAAAAAGGTCTATAAATGTTGCTGTTGATAAGAATGGTATTTTTAGTATCTCAGGTAAGAGATACTCACCAGATGAGTTACTTGAATATTTCAAGTCAGAATCAAAAAAATCGAGTGACATTATGCTCGTTATTCAAGCTGATAGGGTTGCACAACACGGCAGGGTTGTGGAACTGATGGATATGGCGCGCGAGGCAGGAATTATGAGGATAGGTATTGCTACCCAAGAGAAATAACTAAATATTAATCACTAAGAGGCAATTAACCTCAAGATTAAATTGTGGTGAGAATTTAAAAGTTAACATTATATTTTTTAAAGATCCCCCTATTTGATGAGATGGATGAGTCATATCTCAAGATGAAACCACTTGAAGTAGATTATCTTGGATTTGATATCAAAGAGTTGGTCATTTGATATACAAATAAAAAATCTTTCTTTTGTGAAAGAAAACAAGTATGTGAAAGCAAATTCAATGTATAAAATTACAACTACATCCAATTGACTCACTATCTGTTACTTTCGATTCTATATCTGGTTTATTGATTGTGATATCAGTTACATAGACATCTTTTATCGAAAGCACATCAACCATTTTAACATCAACAGTGTCTATAACCGATATGTCATTAACGTAATGGAAGTCATCTGAGAACTCATTGTCTTCCTTATAACTGTCACGATCCTCATCAGGATCATCTTCGAATAAATTATCTCCAATACTGATATCTTCAAGAATTTCAATTCCTGCATCACTAATGACTATCTCATCGTCATCCTCATTACCCAATTCACAAGGTACATCAGATACATAAAACTCGTTTTTTGTTTCTCTAACTATATCTGACTTGACTATAACTGTAATAGTATGCAGACCTATCTTAAGGTTTGTTGCATCAAAATATCCTCTATACTGATATGGATTAGTCTTTCTTTTTATCATCTTAATCTCGCTACCACTATCAATTTTAAATGATACTTCAGGGGTTTCATCTCTTGAAAATACGAGTGCTCTAACTGGTGCCCTGTTACAATGGATGGACACTGGCGGTATATTAGGATTTTCTAGTTTACCTTTCGGGTCATCTAAAAGAACGTCAGCAGGAGCTGTAATTAGTGCTGCAGGAAACATAGACATGGCCTTATATACTTTTATTGTAACATTAAAATTATCTATTGCCCATATCGCTACATTGTTTCCTTCTGATTGCCCAAGAGAATCAAGCCTGAATTTTACAATCTGTCCATCTCCTATTCTAAAACCCACGTCATGCTCGTGACCATTACCAAAATAAGAAATTCCATAATGTTTTAAAAGTACTAAAAACCTGTCTTTATTTCTTACATTCTCTTTTTCATAGTCATGGTGTGCAAATGCGATCCTTATTGAGGCATTAGGATTGTCCCTTAAAAACCTTTCAACTTCAATAAGCTCTTCGTCAGTAAATTCTTGATTGTCATAAGGCCATTGTTTTCCATCATTTGGAGTAGTGGCAACATAGAAGAAATGATATATACCTTTTCCATTATCAATATACCAAGAGGCTTGAGTGCTATTTGTGAATGAACCCTGCATGGAATACTTCAAATAATATGATAGCTGCCCATCGCCATAGGAATCGTGGTTCCCGGGGCAATCGTAATAAAAGCTTGGTGTCATAAGAGCACTAGTGTAGATCTCTTTGTATTTTAGCCACTCCTCTTCGTGGGGACCAAATCCATAATAAGGAAAAGTAGATTTAGTTGAGTCTGTAAGATCACCCGTGACTACTACAAATGATGGGTTAATAATCGGAACTGCTTCGTTGAGCACCCACGGGAAATATTCTTTATAATATTTTAGTGCATCTGAATCTACGTGGGTATCAGTAATCTGTACAAACCAGATAACATTTGAACCATCGAGTAAATACTTGGGGACAGCCTGTGCATTAGCACTTAAAATGCTAAGATTGACTATTATAAAAATTAATACTATCATAAAAATATATTAACACAGTCTTAACCTGTCTGTAAATTGCAAAATTCGACTTCGGAATTCTGTGTTGTGCCTTTTGCGGTGTATTTGGATGTCTTATATGTGGTGGTATAGATATTGAAGAGGTATAATAGAACCATCTAGGAGGAGTTCATTGAAGCAAATCTGGATATCATCCACGATAAGCCAATTATTTTATCAAAGACTCGCTGAATATTTGATTTTCTATAATACTCAGAGACCCCACAAGTCACTTGGG
>JAOAFA010000115.1 GCA_026416535.1 Deltaproteobacteria bacterium | reverse complement strand
TAAAGTGGGGATAAGTCTTATGCCTCCTTGGGAGCAAATTTTTGAAATATGCTCAAGAATTCTTTTTAAAGCTTTTTCATTGCAAGTCTCCTATGACAATTTTTTGATTGTTTGACATACTATTTTTTAGTATTTTTCATCGTATTCTATTTTCCAAACTAAGTTCTATAAAGTACTCATTATGCAGACACAATTTAAATATTACTGCCCGTTTGATATTTTGACGCTGTAGGTTACAAATTAAAATCAGTTATTGCAAAATAAGGTATGTTATTGTATAAACTGAGACTCGGTATCAGGCTGAAAGGAGCCATTAACCATGTTGATTGTTCAAAAATATGGTGGCACATCTGTTGCAAATGTTGAGAGGATTAAGAATGTTGCGAAGAGAGTGGTTGAGACAGCTGAGAAGGGACATTCAGTTTTAGTTGTTGTTTCTGCAATGGCCGGTGAGACCGATAAATTAATAAATTTGGCTCATCAGATAAATGAGAATCCGTCAGAGAGGGAGATGGATCTCCTCCTGTCCTCAGGGGAGAGGATAACTTGTGCACTAACCGCAATGGCAATAGAGAGATTAGGGAAGAAGGCCATAGCCCTTACGGGTAGACAGTTCGGCATATATACAGACTCAGTTCATACAAGAGCACATATTGAGTACATCACAGGCGAACGAGCAAAAAAGGCATTAAAAGATGGGAATATAGTAGTTGTTGCAGGATTTCAGGGGATTGCTAAGGAGACAGATGAGGTTACCACTCTTGGTAGAGGAGGGAGCGACCTCTCAGCCGTTGCAATAGCATATGCCCTTAAAGCTGATTTATGCGAGATTTATACAGATGTGGATGGGGTTTACACGGCCGACCCAAATATTGTAAAGAGGGCAAGAAAGATAAAGAAGATTACTTATGAGGAGATGCTTGAACTCGCCTCCCTCGGTGCCAAGGTCTTACAGACTCGCTCTGTAGAGGTGGCCGCAAAATTTAAGGTACCGCTCATGGTGAGGTCCAGTTTTAATTATAACGAAGGGACACTAATCACATCGGAGGATAAAGATATGGAAAAGGTCGTAGTATCTGCGATCGCCCATGATAAGAATCAATCTAAAATAACTATTAAGGGAGCATTAAATAGACCCGGTGTTGCTGCCCAAATATTCAAGTCTATTGCCGCAAAGAATATTATAGTGGACATGATAGGACAGAATATTACAAAAGGAGATGAGAGGGCCGACATATCATTTACTATCCCTCGCAGTGAGACAAGAGAGGCACTTAGGATTGTAAAGGAGTTGAAAAAGGACATTGGATATACGGACATAGATGTAAATGAGAATATTGGGAAGGTCTCAATAGTGGGTGTGGGTATGAGAACGCATTCCGGTGTTGCCGCAAAAATGTTCGAAACTCTGTCGGAGCATGGCATTAACATTATGATGATAAATACGTCTGAGATAAGTGTAAGCTGTATAATAGAGTTGAAGTATGTTGAAATGGCTGTTAGAGTGCTCCACGACGCCTTTGGATTGGAAAATGAGATGAATGCACAACTCTCTTAGAAAGGAAAGGTATGCATTTTTTTAAATACAGAGGTGAGGAATTATATGCAGAGGATGTACCACTTTCTAAAATCGCCAAAAGATTTGGGACACCTGTCTATGTATATAGTCGAAAGACCATAGAAAGGCATTACAAAACCTATAGAGATTCATTTAAGTATATCGATCACTTGCTCTGTTTTGCTGTAAAGGCAAACTCCAATCCTGTAATTCTTAAGTTGCTTGCAAGATTAGGAGCTGGTGCCGATATAGTAAGTGGCGGAGAGCTTTACTTGGCGTTGAAGATAGGAATGGATCCCCAAAAGATTGTTTATACCGGCGTTGGAAAGACTGAAGAAGAGATAGCCTTTGCCCTAAACTCCGATATACTTATGTTTAATATTGAGTCCGAGGAAGAACTTAGGCAGATAGACATAATAGCGAAAAAGCTGAAAAAGAAGGCAAGAATAGGTCTTAGGGTAAATCCTGAGGTAGATGCAAAGACACACCCTTATATATCCACAGGTCTTAAAAAGTATAAGTTTGGTATCCCCATTGAGGAGGCACTTGAGCTGTATCTGTTTGCAAAAAGACTTAAGAACGTAGAGATTATAGGTGTCCACTCTCACATTGGCTCACAGATAACAGTCACAGAACCCTTTATTCAATCTCTCTCAAATATCCTAAGGCTTACAGAAAATTTGAAGAGAGTGGGGATAGATATAAAATACCTTGATATAGGAGGTGGACTTGGGATTAGATACAAGGATGAGGAACCTCCATTGCCATCACAACTCTCTATGGAACTCAAAAAGCTACTACTCGGTCGCAACGTAAAGATTATACTCGAACCAGGCAGATCAATAATCGGGAATGCGGGAATCTTGATCGGCAAAGTTCTATATATTAAAAAGGCTCATAAGAATTTCATTATCACAGATACAGGTATGAATGATCTCGTGAGACCCACCTTATATCAGGCTTATCACCAGATCTTACCTGTTGTAAAATCAAGACTTACGAGGACAGTGTTTGGTGACCTCGTAGGACCAATATGTGAATCCGGTGATTACATTGCTAAGGATAGGTCATTGCCCGCTTTAAAGAGAGGGGATTACTTTGCAGTTATGAGTGCAGGGGCGTATGGATTCTCAATGAGTTCCAATTACAATGCTCGACCCAGAGCTGCTGAGGTACTGGTAGATGGCAAGAAGGCTACTTTAATAAGAAAAAGAGAGAGTTATGACGACTTAATAAGAAATTGTATATTGTAAAAAAGGACATATGAGGGCCGTTGTCCAGAGAGTCATATCGGCAAGTTGTATGATCGAAGAGGGCATAGTGGGTGCTATCAATAGGGGATTGCTTGTATTTTTAGGGATTGGAAGGGACGATGATGAATCAGATATACTTTACATTGTAGACAAGGTCACAAATCTAAGAATATTTGAGGATGACAAGCATAAGATGAACCTGTCTGTAAAAGATATAAAAGGTGAGATACTTATTGTAAGTCAATTTACACTCTTTGGGGATGTAAGGAAAGGTAGACGCCCATCCTTTGATTCTGCTATGCCTCCTATTGATGCTGAGAGGCTTTATACAAAAGCGATTCAGATGTTTAAAGATACAGGTATTAAGACAGAGACGGGTAGATTTAGAGAGATGATGAGGATATCTCTTGTAAATGATGGACCTGTTACAATACTTCTTGATTCTAAGAGATTGTTTTGATGAAGATATTATTTGTAGTCCACGGCTTTCTTCCATTCTCATCAACTGGGGTAGAAAATTATACCTTTACTTTAGCAAAGGAACTCAAAAAGAGGCACGATGTATTAATCTACACGGCAAGATTTGATCCTCTCAAAGAAAAATATTCTGATTTTAGTTATCAGTACAATGGTGTTAACGTTGTGGGCTTTTTTCATGACTCTACTTACAAAAATTTTAGTGAGACCTATTCAAGTGAAATAGCTGATAAGAAATTTAATGAACTTGTTGAAAGATTTAAACCGGAGATAGTGCATTTTCAACATCTAATTTTTCACTCTGTTGGCTATGTAAAGGCTCTTCAAAAAAGGGATATCCCTTCGGTTTTAACGGTTCATGATTTTTATTATTATTGTCCTAATCTGGGTCAGAGGTTATTTTTAGGAAGATTTAGTTGTAAAAATAAGACACCTATTAAGTGTGCCATATGTTTTCGGACCGCAAAGACTAATATCACAGCGATTGACAAGGCTATCTACAAAAGTAGTAAACGAATTGATTTTTTATCAAAAATTAGTTCCGCCTTCCCAGAATTAAGTCTTTTAATCAAATGGTTGAGAATCCTCAGAATTCACCCAACGGTAGATGAGATTATTTTGAGAGAAAGGGAGATGTTTTCATTTCTTGGAAAGATGAATTTGATAATCTCACCTTCCATCCACTACAAGAATTTTTATTACAGGATCTCAGGTCACCAAAATATTGTGTACCTTGACTACGGCTTTGAAAAGAGAAGACAGAAATCCAGGTTGAGCCATCAATACAATGTGCTAACTCTGGGGTTTATTGGTACAATAAGTCGTCATAAAGGGGCCCATCTTTTAGTTGAGCTTGCACGTGAGATGGGAGACCAGATTAGAATCATTGTCTGGGGGAATGATAAAAACGACTTGATACTTTCAAGAAAACTGAAATCTTTGACAAATGTGGAGTATAGAGGGGTCTTCAAACCAGAAGAGAAGGGGAAGATATATAAAGAAATAGATTATCTTTTGGTTCCTTCGATTTGGGAGGAGAATTCACCACTTGTTATTCACGAATCAATATTGTATAGGACCCCTATAATTGCCTCTGCCATGGGTGGCAATAAAGAATTGATCATCGAGGGGAAAAACGGATTTTTATTTGATCCTAATAAAAGAGGCGCATTGATAGATTTGATCAAAAAGATATTGAAAGAAAGAGTTCAGATCAAGATTGATGACGACTCCGTTGTAATGGATATATCGACCCATGCTACTACAATAGAGATGTTGTATAACAGCTTAAAAAAATCAAGACCAGAAAGAGCCAATCCAGAGTTTCCTACAACTTAGAATTTAATTCAATAAAACTAAAAATTCGTTGTTTATTGATTTGTAGCCTTTTTAGATTGGTACAATTGTTTTGCGCCTCTTTTTCATAAAGACAAAAACACGCAGTCGATTATCTCCTCATCTCCCTATCTAACTCATTCCATAAAATCCTAAAAAAATGATAATTTTAAGATAAACTCCAATTTGCTCTAATTTCTTAGATCTCCCAGATGGGAGAAACTTAACACATGGATTCTGAACCAAAATAGGAGGAGGTAGATTTATGAGGTATGGTATTATATTAATTTTTGTCTTTTTCTCAGTGTCTGATGTCTTGTCAGCTGAATGGGAATTAGATAGAAGTCATTCTGGGATTTATTTCTCAATTAGACATTTAGGTATTTCCAATGTAAAAGTGGAAAAGTTAAGATACATATGCGACATTTGGAAGTAATGGATCAGTTTCCAAAGGCATATCCTATCTTTAGTAGAATAAAAGGCTGGATCAGAATATCATTGCCAGCCCGAGTAAATTTTCAGCAAACAAAGTCGCACAAAAGAGACTTAACATTCAACCATGTTTTACGAAAAATATACGGAAAAAGCCACAAAAGAGGCATTCAGTTTTGATAGAAAACTCATAAGTAGAGAGAGAAAGAGAGCTGGACATCACTCACGACAAAGAAGTTGTTTAATCAAGCTGTTGCTGATTATCTTATTTTAAGAGAGTTCATAAATCACTTGACAAAAAAAGACCGATGCAGTTTATAATTGAGAAAGGAGGAATGTCGCAAATGTATTTATCTTATACAATTTCTGTACATTTGGCGAAATAAAGTGTATTAATCTGGAAGGAGCATCATCTTGAGGATGACCTACAAATTGTACTACAAAAGATTTATCAAGGTAATCTCAGAGAGAAACGCAAAAGATATTGTATTTAAAATACTGGACAAAGATATATACGACATCTCTAAGGGCAGTGGTGAGGTCAATATAAGATTTAAAGACCTTAGCAATAATGATGTATATTTTGTTACCAGCAAGAGAAACTTACATAATTGTGGTTGGTGCCTTAGAGGAAATGTAGCGGAAGTTCTTGAATTTTCAGAAGATGAGAAAGGGGCTGCTATTGAATTTTTCTGTATGGATTGCATAGAGGAAATGAAGAGTAAAACAGATTTAAACGAATTACTTGACTAATGGATTAAGGTTAATGTCAAGTACATTTTAGTGTGGAGTCGCGTACTGTTCTTAATCACATGTATTTTCAAGAGAATTCAATCACTAAAGATTTTAGTGCCATGAGGTATAAACAAGAGAATAGAATAGGAGGTAGATATGGTAAGACCTTTGTTTTTAACTCTGTTTCTTTCATTGTTCTTTTTAGGTAGCACAAATATGAATCCTAACGACAAGGATAAAAATATTCAAGATGTAATAAATGAGGTTAAGAAAAAGACACCAGAGAGTGAACATGCGAGACTCGAGAGAGGCGTAAAACTTATTTCGTCTTTGTGGAGGGCAGAAGATGGTGATATTGCTGACTTCATCAAGGAGAATTTCATAACTGATAAAGAAAGGCTTGAAAAGACTTTTGAGAGATTAATCCACAATTTTGAAGTTTTATATGGAAATATGCTTGTGATATCGCGCGAGTTTGCCAAACCACTTCATCTTGATTGGGGTGAGCCTTTAAAGATAGATTATATCTTTGCAGAATATAATCCCGCAGCACACATAGTTGATGACTTTTTTAAGAATAAACTGGCTTTTATTATACTCTTAAATTTTCCCTCATATGAGTTGAGAGATAAACTCTTGTTCTCGGAGATGTGGGACAGGAGATCCTGGGCCATGGCCAAGCTCTCAGAACCCTTTAGAGATAGAGTTCCCGCTGAGATCAATCAGCAACTAAGCAAGACGTTTGCTAGAGTAGATAACTATATCAGTGAATACAACATTTATATGGGCAATCTAATACACAAGAATAAAACCTACTTTCCAAAGGAATTAAAACTTATCTCTCACTGGGGACTTAGGGATGAGATAAAGGCACAATATGCAAAAGAAGCAGGACTTGAGCGGCAGGAGATCATTTATCAGGTTATGAAGAACATTATCGAAGGACGGATCCCAAGAGAGGTAATCAATAGTGACAAGTATCTCTATGATCCTTTTGAAAACAAGGTTTACGATAAAGAGAATAAAAATGAAGTTGGATTTATGATGGAAGGGAATAGAAGATACGAAAATTTTAAAATGATATTCGATGCCCAGAGATTGTTAGATAAATATACACCAGGGGCACCCACACACATAGCGAGGAGATTTAACAGGGAGAGGCAGATCCCAGAGGAACAGGTCGAACAGCTTTTATTATCTGTACTGAATTCTGATATAAGAAAAGGGATCGCCAAATTAATTGAAAAGAGACTTAAAAGGAGATTGAGACCTTTTGATATATGGTATGCAGGATTTAAACCGAGTGCAAGATTCAAAGAAGATGAGCTTGATAAGATCGTACGCCAAAAGTATCCGACACTTGAGGTATTTGCAAGAGATATACCAAATATACTTCAGAAGCTCGGATTTGAAAAGGAGATGGCAGACTTTCTATCTGCCCACATAGAAGTTGAACCTGCAAGAGGAGCAGGTCACGCAATGGGAGCGGATATGAAAAGGGACAAGGCTCATTTAAGAACAAGGGTTCCCAAAGGAGGTATGGATTATAAAGGCTTTAACATAGCTATGCACGAACTAGGTCATTGTGTTGAGCAGGTGCTTACATTAAATAGAATGGATTACTACCCCCTCAGGGGGGTTCCAAATACAGCCTTTACTGAGTCTTTTGCATTTATGTTTCAAGCTCGTGACCTATTTGTCCTCGGATTGGATGAGCCGAGTGAAGAGGCTGAAAACCTGAGGGTGCTTGAAAAGTTTTGGGCAACATATGAGATCGCGGGAGTCTCACTCGTAGATATGTATGTATGGAGATGGATGTATAAAAATCCTGAGGCTAAGCCCGAAGAACTAAAAAAGGCCGTCTTGGAAATCGCTAAGGATGTATGGAATAAATACTATTCACCCATTTTTAAGATAAAGGAGGAACCAATACTTGCGATTTATTCTCACATGATTGATGCCGCCCTTTATCTCCCTGATTATCCGATCGGACATATCATTGACTTTCAAATTGAGAATTATATAAAAGGCAAAAATTTAGCAAAAGAGATGGAGAGGATGTGTAAGGCCGGTTCTGTATTACCTAATTTGTGGATGAAGCACGCAACAGGAGAGGAGATAACCGCCAAACCGCTTCTCGAAGCGGCATCTAATGCCTTAAAGAAAGTCAAATAAAAAAGCCTCTACACCTTTTGCTAAAATAAGCTCCAGGAATAGAGGCCCTCTATCTATCGACTTTTACCATATAATATGCAAAAAATTATTTCAAGAAAAAAAGACACTTAGTTCCAGTTTGTTTTATCATTTTGTGTT
This sequence comes from Deltaproteobacteria bacterium, assembly GCA_026416535.1. Taxonomy (GTDB): domain Bacteria; phylum Myxococcota; class SpSt-1050; order SpSt-1050; family SpSt-1050; genus SpSt-1050. Next base: position 20,858 of record JAOAFA010000115.1, on the reverse strand, counting down.
AACAAAATGAGAGATTGGATCTTACTTGACCTACCTATCTAACTGGGTTTTTATTATGAATCTACAATGTATAAAAGGATATCCTAATCTAATGTTGAAAATCCTGATCTGAAAAAGGCCAAATCCGTCTTTAATTACTCAGCCTCTATATTTAGGTAGAGTCTCCACATAATTGTAACCATACTTACTTCCTCACCTTCTTATGTAACTCAAGTTGGCTTCTACCAATGTGTAAACTATCTTTCATATTGATTAGTTGTGCTTTTATAATACAAGCAGGGAACCCACATTCGTTTGTGCATGATTAAAAACCTAAATCGAATGATTAAAAGGGTAGAACTAATAAGAATTTTTTGAAAAGGATTTTTAAGAAAAAAGTTCATCGAGTCTTGCATCAACAAATAAAGTTTATAATCCTTGACTTTACAGACGCTTTTGCTAATATACATACAACATATTTCTAGGAGTTTATATATAATGATAGGATGGTTTAGGAGCTTTTTTGTTGTAATAATTATGCTAGCAAGTCTTATATCCTTTGCACAGGATGATAGTAAAAAAGAGGAGGCAAAGAAGCATTTTGAATTAGGGAAGGCGTATTATAAGCAATCTGAATATAAAAAGGCCATTGAGGAGTTTCAGAAGGCTTACTCATATTATCCACATAGTGTGATATTGTACAATATAGCACAGGCTTATGAAAAAGAAGGGAATATCCCCATGGCACTTAGGTATTTTAAAGAATATCTTAGGGCATCCCCGAATGCTGAGGATAAAAATATTATCCTAATCGCAATCCAGAATCTAGAAAAGAAACTCCAAGAAAAGGGTATCCAACAGGTGGGTATATATTCAACTCCTCCTGATGCCGAGGTAGCGATAAATGGCAATATTGTAGGTAAGACCCCCTTTGTCATAGAATTGAGCCCGGGAAAGTACACTCTATCTCTTACTAAGAAAGGCTACATCCCCATTGATAAAGAATTTGTAGTATCACCTGACAAGTCACTAGAACTGGATTTTACACTGAATGAAATAAATGTTGAGGAAACAAAGAAGACACCTGTTGAAATCAGAAGGGATGTAGCTCAAGAAGAGCCTAAAAAATTAGAAGTAAAACCAGACATTACTAGAGAAACCGTTTTAAGGTCGGTAAAAGAAGAGAAATCGGAAGGGAAAAGGCTCTGGACGTATATAATGGGGGGGGCAGGAATTTTGACTGTCGGGACAGGGGTGGTGCTGGGTATTATGGCCACCTCTGCAGAATCAAATTTAAAAAGTGATAAGAACATAACAAGGAGCCAGGAAGATGCCCAGAGGTTAGCAGATAAAGCCCAAAATTATGCTATGTTAGCAAATATCTTTTATGGTGCAGGGGCCGCTTGCCTTGTATCTGCCACTGTTCTCTTTTTTACGGAGAGTAAAAAGGAAAAGAAAGACAAGCCCCAAGGTGCAGGCATTCTTTACTTTAATGATATGGTGTTTTTTTCATATAATAAGAGGTTTTAAACAGTCAAGGATGGAGGATTTAACTAAATGAGAAAACTGAAATTATTTGGTATTGATCTTCTATTTTTGGGAGCCATTCTGATGTCCTTTTCAGGGTGTGTAGGGCCTATATGGTCGACAGCACTTATCATGGATGCTAGTAGTAACTTTAAGGCGGCAAAGACAGTAGAGGCAGAAAAATACGCCCCTTATGAATATTACATGGCTGAGGAGTTTTTGCACAAGGCAAGGCAGAAGGAGGCTTATGGTCAATTTGAGAGGGCAATAGATTATGCCAAAATAGCCAAAAATATGGCTATAGCAGCTCAAAAAAAGGCTCACGATGCTAAGGCTCAAGAATCAGGTCCATCTGTTATCAATCCAGTCCCCCAGGAGACTAATACAGAGAAAATTAATCAGATAAATACTCAGTAAAAGGGGTTTGGTTATGATAAGAAAAATTAGTCTTTTTTTTGCAATATCTTTCTTAGTTATCTTAGGTATAAGCTGCTCTACAAGTACAGTGATAAATACGCAGGTAGCGGCTCTTAGAAAAGACTTAAATACGGCGATAGAGAAAGGGTCAAAAAAGTGTGCCCCTATGGAAACGGCCATTGCCGAGGCATCACTGAGATTTGCGGAGGATGAATCCTCAGAAGGAAATTCTGTTCTTGCAGACAAGCACATAGCAGATGCAAAGACTTATACTGCAAAGGCTCTTGAGATTGTTAATAAAAACCCAGAACTGTGTATGCCTGTAAAGGTCTTAGTGAAAGAGCCCCCAAAACCGGTCATTATAGCAAAAAAAGAGATCGATTTGTGTAAGATTGATTCTGATAATGACGGACTGATGGACTGTGAAGACAAGTGTCCAAACGATTATGGAACTGTTGAATTTAATGGATGTCCTCCACCAGATAGAGATGGTGATGGCATCACAGACGACAAAGATAAGTGTCCTGACATCCCAGGTTTGCCTCAGTTTGAAGGTTGCCCTGATACTGATGGTGATGGTATAGTTGATGGTCAGGACAAATGCCCTACTGTGCCGGGTGTCCTTGCATGTCAGGGCTGTCCTGATTCAGACAAGGATGGGATCTGTGATCCAAACGACAAATGTCCTCAAGAGGCAGGAATTGCAGAAGAACAGGGTTGCCCAAGAAAGTATACATTGGTTGTGATTAATAGAGAATCTAAACAGATTGAAATTAAGCAACAGGTTCACTTTGCAACAGGGAAGGCAAAGATATTGAAAGACTCCTATGAGCTATTAAGACAAGTTGCTCAGGTGCTGAAGGACAATCCGGAATTTAAGGTAGAGGTCCAAGGACATACTGATAATGTAGGCGGAAGGGCATATAATATGAAATTATCACAGGCAAGGGCGAACGCGGTGAGAGATCATCTTATAAAAGTGGAGGGTATTGACCCCGATAGACTTATTGCCAAAGGTTATGGTTTTGATGTCCCGATTGCGTCAAATAAGACAGAGAAGGGAAGGGCACTAAATAGAAGGGTTGAGTTCCACGTTATCTCGGGAATGGATGATAACAAATAGCTGAAGCCCTATTTAAGCTTTTCATAAGTATCACGCAATTGTTTGTTCAAATCTCCTTGATTTGGCATAGATTTTAAGCAAAGATTAATAGATGCAATTTAGTAGGCACTAGGAGGTATTATGAACAAGACACTTCTTAAATTATTTCTTTTCTTATTTTTGTATCATCCTCTTGTTCACACAAGATCTTTTACAATTGATGACTTCCAAAACCTAAAGCTCATTAAAGATTTTAAACTATCACAGAAGGGAGATATTATCCTGTCAATTCGAGACTTCGAAAAAAAGGTTAACTTCAGTTACGATTTTTACTTGCTCAGAGGCGGCAGATTGTCGAGGCTTACGTATGATGGTAAAGGTTCTGGAAGTTTCGACCTCTCAACGGAGGGGGAAAACCTATACTATGTATACACAAGGGACAATAAGACCTACCTAATGAGGTTGCCTCTAAGTGGAGGAGAGGCATATACAGTTGAGGAATTCCCAATTCCCATTGAAAATATAAAGTTTTATAAACGCGACAATAAAGATCTGCTAATCTTTTCAGCAAATGTCTTACCTGAATGTCAAACAGAAGAACTGAAATGTACAAAAGATAAGAACGATGAATTCAAGAAGATCACCTCAGCTTACGTCTATGATTCTCTTTATTTCAGACCTTGGAATTTTTATAGGGATAGGACCCGATCGGCATTATTCATATACGATCTCGAAAAGAGAGTATATAAAAAGGTGATAGCTGGTGACTTTGATGTGCCTCCACTCCCTTTTGGGAGTAGCGATGATTTTGATGTCTCAAAAGACGGTAGGTATATCCTTTACACCACAAAGAAGGTAAGAAATTTGGCTGAATCTACGAATAACGATATTTTCGAGTTTGATACGGAGTTAAAAACTGAGGCGAAGATATCAAGCTCAAACGGTTCGGATACACAACCAAGATATTCTCCCGATATGAGATATATCGCTTTCCTATCTCAAAAGACAGATGGATTTGAGTCAGACAAGATAGAATTGGCACTATACGATAGAAGGACAAAACAGATAACCATTCTAACATCACATATCGACAATTGGGTAGAATCATTTGAGTGGTCATATGATTCCAAAGGCATATTTGCGATAATTGAGGAGAGGGGATATAGAACCCTCTACTATATCCCTTTGTCAAATCCAAAAAATTCCTTCAAGCTCACTGAGAAAGAAAACATAAAAAAGATTATAATCAACAATGATGAAATACTACTCAGCAAAGATTCGATGTTGTATCCACCAGATCTTTATTCTGCGAAGTTATCTTCGGCCTTAAGAGCCAAGACATTGTTAAAACAGACGAGGCTTACAGACCTAAATAGTGATATATATAAGGAGATAGAGTTACCTGAACTAATTGACATTGTTTATGATGGTGCGAAGCGAAAAGATGGGAGTTATAATAAAATTCAGGCATTTATCCTTAAACCGAAGGTCATAAAACATGGTGAAAGAGTGCCTGTTATTATAGCAATTCATGGTGGTCCCCAGGGTAGTTGGCTTGATTCATTTCACCCACGATGGAATGCACTGACGTTTGCATCGAGCGGCTACGTCGTGGTAATGCCTAATATAACTGGATCGACGGGCTTTGGTCAGCAATTTGTTAATGAGGTATCTAAAGACTGGGGCGGGGCCCCTTATGAGGATATAATGGGAATCTTTGGCTATCTTGAGAAGAGTGGATTTGCAGATCATTTAAGGGTGTGTGCAATTGGAGGTTCTTATGGTGGGTACATGACTAACTGGATATTGGGACATACAGATAAGTTTAAGTGTCTCGTCTCACATGCAGCGCCTTTTGACCTGATTAGCAAATATGGATCAACAGATGAACTGTGGTTTCCTGAATGGGAGTTTGGTGGAACTCCTTGGGACAACAGGGATATGTATGAAAAATTCTCCCCTCACAATTATGTAAAAAACTTTAAGACACCCACTCTAATTACTCATGGTGCAAACGATTTTAGGGTCCCCCTAGAACAAGCAATAATGGCTTTTACATATCTAAAAAAAATGAATGTCCCATCAAGACTTATAATATTTCCTGACGAAGACCACTTTATAAAAAAGGCAAATAATCAGAGATTTTGGTATAATGAAGTTCTTAACTGGGTAAAAGAGCATCTTAAATGATATTGTCGAGCGGAATTTGCTCATCACCACCAGTAAGTTGAAGGAAGAGCTCTTCTAAATTGGCGTCAGCCTTCCCCAGAAGTCTCTTCATCCCATCGATGTCACCATAATAAATTAATTCGCCTTTATTAATTATGGCAAGCTCATCACAGAGTTCCTCAACCACTCCTAAGGTATGGGTGGACATAAAGACAGTACATCCTGACTTTTTGGCAAGCTCAGTAAATACTCTCTTAAGTAATCTAGCCCCCTTAGGGTCTAGCCCTACGAGCGGCTCATCTATTACGAAGAGTCTGGGTTTATGTATCAAGGCGCCGCATATCACAAGTCTCTGCTTCATCCCATGTGAATAGTTTTCTATCAGCTCATCCTTAAAGTTATATATCTCAAATAGATTCAGTAATTCTTCACTCCTCCTAATAACCTCAGCCTCGCGTAACCTATAAATTCCCCCAATAAATTTTAAATATTCCATGCCTGTTAACTTCTCATACAGATAAGGTCTGTCGGGGACAAAACCTAGTAGTGACTTAGCGTTTATAGGTTCATTTATTATGCTATTTCCACAGATACTGATATCACCAGAGGAAGGTTTGAGTAGACCTCCTATCATCTTTATCGTGGTTGTCTTCCCAGCACCATTGGGTCCTAGAAAACCGAAGATGATGCCATGAGCTACCTTCAAACTTACATTGTTTACAGCTATAAAATCTCTGTATTTCTTGGTAACTGACTTAATCTCCAGTGCATAATTCATCTCCACTCCATCACCTCTATCTTAAGTTTGTTTATGTATTTAGCTATGTCTAATATCTTATCCATGCCTCCTGAGACAAGTCTAATGTGACCTACATCTGCGGGGGATTGTCCCCATGTAGGGTCATAAGTTCGCCAACCGTCTACATATGCCTCTACCCATGCGTGGAAGTAGAATCTACCATTTAAATATGCTACCCCTCCCACAGGTCTTACCGCAATTCCAAGAGAACGAGCAAGAGCCACAAACAGCATTACATGCTCATTACAATCACCCTCCATGTTTCTAAGAGTAGTTATTGCATCAGGTATTCCAATTATATTCTCCTTTTTGACATTGTAAAAAAGGTAATCATTAACTTTTTCAAGGGCATCTAAGGTGGTCTTACTCCCCTCCGTAACCTTCTTAGCAAGAGAAATGATATCAGGATGAGTACTTTGGATAAAGGGTTCTGCTGCCGTTAGTCTTTCTTTTTCTTCTGAGCTGATCTCTTCGGAAAATTTATTCACCCTCTCACTTTTAATAACAAGAAGACCATTTGTATAGTCCTGCCTACCACCAATTAATCCCTCTATGCTCTCAATTCCTGACAACTTTACCCTCAATTCTGTTAAACTGAATATATCCGGGATGCTCTTGTCGGGCAATATTGAGAAGTTGGTTATCAGATCTAAGGACGAGTACTTGGAATTCAAATTGTCAGGATTTTCTCGTATTAAAGTAAACCCAAGTTCACTCTTTTCCATAAGAGTCTTTCCATTAAAGTCGATATATGAATCGACAACAAAGCTTTTATATCTTTTTCTTACATGATTTGCGAACACCTCTTCGCCTAGTATGTTTACTCTTTTGTGACCCAACACCTCAACATCCACAGTCTCTGTATTAAATCCCTCCAAAGAAAATATCCTAAAACCAAAACGTTTTGTGTGGGAGTGTAACTTCTTTGCAATGTATCTATTAATACCAACATCTAAGAATATTGGATTTGAGTTGTCCAACTCTATCTCCCTAAATCCCTCGAGATTGCTTTTAACTACAAGCCTTTTATTTTCGGATTTACCAGTGATGACTAACTCTTGTTTTTCTGTAACCAACCTAAAATAAAACGAATTTAGAAACATATTTTCGTCAAGTTCTGCCGAACCTTCTATATTTACGTTCCGATTAGACCCTTGAACCGAGAGATTAAGCTCTGAACGATGGTGTATTAATATCTTCTCTCCTAATTTCTCTGTTCTATTTAAGAGATACCCTATTTTTCTATCTGCAAAGTACACACCCAAATATTCAATATTCCCAGATGCCAAACCAGATATATTTCCAAGCTTTGAGATATCCACCTCGCTCTTTATTATCTCTTCCCTTTTCAGTCCAAATAGGTATATCAAGATTATAATCCAGAACCCTATAACAAATGCGGCTGATAATTTGAATGACCTCGAAAGCATTTCGGTTTTATTTTATCTTACTGTCTAGAAGCTCTTTGTTGAACCCCACGATGATTTCTCCATAAAGGTCTATGACCGGGACACCTGAGCCTTTTAGGCCCGATGCCCTTAATTTTGCGATCATTTCTTCCCTGGCTACCTCATCTTTCTCAATGTCTTTTTCGATGTAATTGACCCCTTTTGAACGTAGGTATCTCCTCAACTGTGAACAGACACCGCACCAAGAGGTAGTGTAGATAGTTATAGAGGATTTATCTTGAATATGATTACCTTTGTTAATCTGTGGTCTAAATCCTTCCCTTAGTGCACTTTCAAATTCATATCTACTCGCAATATTATATTTAAACTTTCCACTTGAATCCGGCTTTGTAAGATCTGCAATATAGATGATCTTATGAGAAAGTCTCTTTTCTGGCGGAATAGATGTATCAAATACGATCACCTGCCTCCTAGATTCTTCCGGGATCTCATCCATGTTTTGCGTATCTTTGAGATTACCATTCTTATCGATGTATGAAAAAACTAAGTTTTTGTTCTCCTTTGAAACATCTATTTCTGGAGGGTTTATCTCTTCTGGTTCTATTCTCTGTTTTTCAGTCTTTTTACATAAACTAACAACCATAATAAATATCACAAATGAGAAGAAAAGTAAGAAAGATTTTTTCATCTCTCTCCCCTCATAGCTAGGCTCTATAATATAATTACAAAAAATAAAAAAAGTAAAATTCAAAAGTGGAGCCCCCAAGCAAAAGGGAGAGGGGAATGTAAGAAAAAATTTAAACGCAGGAGCTTTTATTAACGTTGATAGACATTCATCGCAAACAGGTTTTACAATTCATAGATAAGACGTACTTTGCTAAACCGTTGGAGTAAAGAGACAGGATAGCGCTAATAACTAATAGTATATCAAGGTTTGATTTGATATTCGTTATCCTATTGTACAGATATTTCTCTTGAAACCAAGTCTCTTCATAATTCTATTGTGGTTTTAATTTTATCCTTGTAGGTATTGAGCAACAACTCAAATAGACATTACATGGAAGTTGTTAGAGTTTACTTTTTATGGGAGGAGACTATTTTGATGAAGTAGGTGTTCTTTGCTAAAATATTTGCCACAATTAGAGAAATGGTATATAATTATTTTTTCAGGAAGGAGAGAATATGAGAGTAAAAGTCTGCACCCTAATTATTATTCATTGTCTTTTATCTCAATATTTGTCTTCTCAAGAGCTTAAAAAGGTCTTTTTTGTTCCGTTTAAAGGTGGGGCAGACACGAAATCCATAGTTGACCTCTGCAATGTTACTATTCAAGAGGACATATCGAGAGTTCCAGGCTTTACTGTTGTAGATTACGCGGATGTGGCTGCAAGTCTTGAGATGGAAGGTAAGAATGCCAAAAGTTGTCTTGAAGACATTGATTGCATTCTTGCCTCTGCAAGTTCATTAGGAATAAATGTGATACTATATGGTAAGCTCTCAAAGGATATGGATGTAATAAACATTACCTTGAAGATGTACGATGCAGTTTTGGGAAGGATAGAAAGAGAGTATAATGGAAAACTCTCTGGTGAGACTGTTGAGGTGGCAAATAACACAAGCAAATTAGTTGTTGCCCTTCTATCAGGAGCACCTATGCCATCTACTGAGGCTTCAACAAGGGAGATTATGGCTACACCCGCGTCAGGGGGACAAGCCACATCTACAGCAACTACTGAAACGACTGTTAAAGGTAAACCCCGTCTATATACTTGGATAGCACTGGGGGCAGAGGCTATTACACTATCCGCAGCTATTACCTTCAATCTTCTGGCTAAAAATGTCAATGATGAACTACATAGCGCCCCTCATAACAAACCTGATGATATGATAAAAAAGGGAGAAACTTATATGACCCTTGCTTGGATCTTTTATGGTCTGGCGGCTGTTTCAACAGGTGCAACTATATTCTTCTTCTATTGGGAAAGACCCAAAGAAGAAGGAACTGCAGACATCTATAGAAAGGATCAATATCTCTCAGTTTCTCCGTCCTTCTTCTCCTTCGAAAATACATACACTTTTGGCATAAAAGGAAGGTTTTAGAAATGAGTAGGTTACTAATTATTTCAATAGTTACAATCCTAGTCATACTGCTGATGACCTGTGCCCAAGACTTCATGTCAGACATCCCTTGTAATATTCAAACCGAGTGCCCTAAGAATTACAAATGTGAGCAAAAAAGATGTGTTCCATGTAATCCCCAAGAGTGTCAGGGCGGTTATTATATGCAACCGGGATTTCAGGTCTTGGCATCTTCATTAGACTTCGGGGATGTACAGGTAGGTACGCAAAAGATAAGTACTGTGGACATCAAGTATGTTGCAATCTCCGGTGCATCAATATTAATAAAGGGCTCAGTAGAGACTGACGGTAAAGATAAGAATGGTAAAGATGTTTTTAGAGCCATAAATGAGTCACACCAAGAGCTCAAGCCCGGTACTACATTAGCCTTTCAAGTTTCTTACCATCCGAAGGCAATAACCACCAATTCCGCATACTTAGTAATATCTTCCGCAGAGCCGGGCAACCCAACTACAAAAGTTAGACTTACAGGTAGAGGGGTTGATCCGGAAATTGTTGTCTCTCCAAGCTCAATTGAATTCGATAACAGTTTTAAAAATGGCCCGGAACAAACTAGAGAGATAAAGATCAGCAATACGGGGAGTGGTGCCCTTGAAATAGAAAGTGTGTCATTGGCAACTGGTTCTCCTCCTGACTTCAGTCTAAGAAATACCCCCGTGGGAGGATCAAAGATACAACCCAATGCTAGCATAACCTTTAAGGTTGCCTTTAAGCCTACAACTCCTGGCACTCTCACTACTACAGTTATCATTAAGAGCGCGGATAAGGAAAAGCCTATTATAAACATCTCGGTTAGAGCGTATGTTAGTGATGAGTGCGAGCCTGGTTATTACGATATGAATAAGGATGCCTCTGATGGGTGTGAATGCTTTGGGGACAAGAGAGGGGGTAATTCCTGCGAATCAAGTTCGGTAAAGTCAATTATACAAGGAGATAATCTCCCCGATACAGGCGGGTGTGTTACGGTGACCGGAAATCTTGTGCCGGAAGATGCAGAAGACTGGTGGACTTTTATAGGAGTTGATACGGCTGATGTCCAGGGCAGTTCTACTGTTGGAGGAGACAGATATAAGATATCTATCAATTTTTTATCAAACCCCGACCAACTAATCTTTGATGTTTACAAGGGATGTTTAGATAAAAATGGCTATTATAAGGAATACTGCTCAGGAGCCGAGTGTATACCCAAAAAAGAGGATAGAAAGAGAAATTTAGAAGATGGATATAACCAGAAATGTAGTAAACTCGAATTTGATATGTCAAAAAACACAAAGCTCGCTGGCGATATTTATACAAGGGGACAAGAGGTGTGTCAACTTCCTGTTCATAAACCTCAGATGGAAAATGTAAACTACTGTATTGATGATACTGCAAGATATTACATACGTGTCTATAGGAATAAGGATAGTTCAAGCGGTATACCTCTTAGTAAAGCGTCCTGTGAAAAATATGTTTTGCAGGTCTGCAATGGCAAGTAGAATCGGTACATCTGGAGCTTAGACTTTTTATGAAACTTGGTACACAGGAGATTAAAAACAAATATGAGGTAGTTGTAATCGGCAGTGGCATTGGTGGATTGGTAGCTGCAACGATATTAGGAAAAAATGGCATATCTGTAGCTGTCCTCGAGAAGAATAATAGTGTAGGAGGTGTGCTTACTTCTTTTGAAAAAGATGGGTGTGTATTTGACCACTTCAGCACATATATTTATGGTGCAGGTTTTGCTGAGCCAATTAACTTTTTGAGAAAGACTCTGTCTCTAATAGACATAAATTGTGAGTTACTACCTATAGAGCCTCCTATGCAGGTCTTTACACCTGACAAGTCATTTATATTATACAGGGATAAAAAGGAGTTTTTAAGAGAACTTTATGAATATTTTCCGTCTTCCAAAAGGGAATTAAACGAATTCTACCTAGGACTTGAGGAACTATACGAAATTTTGCTGGAGATACCCTATTACAGACCTATGGGGAGATTCACGGTCCTCAAAACGGCCATATTTCATCCCCATCTCTCCGAAAAGCTTATAGTAAACTCTTTTAACACATTGAATAGCCTATACAAAAAATATGGTCTTCCAGATGAGTTAAAATGTATATTAAATAACATAGTCGCACACTACACCTTGTTAGAATCATATGAAGTTCCAGCATTTATAGCAGCATATTTACTTATTGGCATGCACAAAGAAGGGATTTACTATACCAAAGGGACTAATTCTACGTTAATAAAAGAGATAGCAAGGGTCGCTAAAGAATACGGGGTAAGTTTGTTTACCGGGGCTGAGGTTAAGGAGATATTAGTAAGTAATAATTATGCCCGCGGAGTAATATTAACGAATGATAGAGTTATTCATGCTGATAGAGTTATCTCAAACGCAACAGCATACAACACATTTACGAAATTGATAAATAGAAAATACTTAAGCGACAATGTAAGACACAGCTACGATGTCATTGAAAATGCAGATTCATTTTTTTACCTCTACCTGAAGACCAGGAAAGAGATATTGAAGCACATAAAATCACCTAACGTATTATACATGCCTAGATTATCAGAATCCTACGACAAATCAGGTATTATTAGAATCTTCATTCCATCCATGATTGATGGCTCTTTGGTCGAGGATAAATCCTACCATGCTGTAATTATAAGTATTCCACAAGATCCATTGGTGTGGAAAGACAAAAAATATGTGGAGAAAAAGAAGAAGGCCACATCAGAAAGATTATTAAACACCATTAATAATATAATACCCGGGTTAAGAGAGGGCTCGATAATTGTAAAATGCAACTCGCCTCTCGAGATTGAGGAACTAACAGGGAGAGAGCACGGTACTTTTGGTAGGAAGATGGACTTTAGGCAGGGTCTGTATAATAGGGGAGGAAACAAGGTGGCCCTTGAAAATCTATATCTCTCTGGGGACAGTACATTTCCAGGACAAGGGATTGCGCTCGCTGCTTACTCGGGTAAATTATGTGCGGAGTTAATTATTAGGGAACGTGGTAAAAGGTTGCCAATCTGAATATGAAACTCGTTTTTTTATTTATTTTTTTATACACACTTGCAATAAATGGTTTTACTCAAAGCATATATCAATGCATAGAGGATGACGGTTCGGTAATCTTTACGGATAGAAAGGGTAAAAACTGCACAATTTTCATAAAGGTTTCAAAAAATAAGGTCGTAGATAGACAAATAAAGTTTGTCAAGCCCTCTAAAATAGATCCTAAGGTATATGATTCATATATAAGTGAAGCAGCTAGGACATTTAACTTACCAGAGTATCTAATTAGGGCTGTAATAGCTGTAGAATCAAGCTACAATCCATATGCCATCTCTCCTAAAGGAGCAGAAGGGCTTATGCAGCTAATGCCTTCAACAGCAAAGGATATGGAAGTAAAAGATAGCTTTGACCCCAGAGAAAACATCATGGGTGGAGCAAGATATCTTAGATTTCTTGCAAATATGTTCAACGGGGACCTTGTATTAATACTTGCAGCATACAATGCTGGACATGCCGCAGTTAAAAAATATGGAAACAAGGTTCCACCCTATCAAGAAACAATAGATTATGTAAAAAGGGTATCACGACTTTATTTACAGTTTAAAGAAGAATACAAAAAGAAACAAGAAAAGATAGAGGCAAGCTCAAATTGAAGGGCAGTATAAAAAGGGATATTTTCAATCTACCCAACATTATTACATTATTTAGAATTCTCTTAATACCTGTTGTAGCGATATTGATAACCTATGAATCCCCGAGGAATTGCTTCTTCGCTGCGCTGTTCTTTTCTCTGGCATCTGGCACCGACTTTGTTGATGGATATTTGGCAAGGAGGCTCAATCTAATCACGGTGACAGGTAAATTCCTTGATCCTCTTGCAGATAAACTCATGGTGGTTACAAGTCTTGTAATGTTAATTCCTCTCAATCGGGTACCGGCATGGCTCGTAGTTATCTTGCTCGCCAGAGAATTCTCAATAACAGTTTTAAGGGCGCTGGCGTCTCAAGAGGGGTTAGTTATGGCCGCTGGTCAAGAGGGTAAAGCAAAAGCGGCTCTTCAGATGGTCGGGATAGTAGGTCTATTAGTGCACTATCCTTATGAAATAGATTTCATCATTTTTAAAGGTATGATAGATTTTCATCGTGTTGGTATGGTCCTGATTATACTATCCATGATCTTTTCACTTCTCTCGGCCTTTTCATACTTCAAATGGTTTGCGATGGAGATTGACAAAAAGTCCCAACATCAAGGGTAGCTTCATTCTATCTTCCTTAGTCCTTCCTCTGGTTCCTCAAGGTTCTTCTTGACATCCTTAAGGAAACGGGCTGTCTGAGCAACATCAGTTATTCTGTGATCAAGTTTACCTATAAGTTTAACTACGTGTGTCTCTTTGATCTCGCCGTTTACAAGAATCCTCTTTTTTTCTATTGTACTTACATTCATCTGAACAATAGAAGGGGTTACGATCGGCGATGCAACATCACTAACACCGAGTTTGCCGAGATTAGATATCAGAAAAGTTCCCAAAAGCTCTCTATGTTTTTGGTAGATCCATTCTTCAAGATCCTTTGAGAACATTGTAGCAACATCTAATATACTCCTCCCCATACCTACCAGAGGTCTTAGAAACCAAAATCTCTTATTAAACCTTGCGATATTGTTTAGCCTTATATCAATTGAACCCTTAATCTGTTTGATGCCCTTCTTTGATTCTTCTGCAATTTCAATCAAACTTTTTTTATCCACATCCCTTATCACCAACATCCCAAGGTCATCTCCTACATCCACAGGTGCACGAATATCAATCTTATCTGTTGGGAACAACCTATATCTCCCATTGTATGCCCATGTATAAAGGCGATGCTTTGTTAGGGCATTTCCAGTGGCCTTGATTATCATATCATTTATTGAGACCTTTATATCCGAGTTCTTGTTAAACTCATCTCTAAATCGGAGGGCGTTGTCCATGTTTACTTCTATTGTTGCGAGGACCGTTGGTCCAACCCTACTCTCTGAGAATGTTCTGATCATATGTAATCTTTTTGCTATATATTCTTCCGGGTCGAAAATTCTCATAGACAATATCTCTCTGGTTCCTCAAGGTTACGCTTTATGGTTGCCAAAAACCTGCTTGGTTCACCGGCATCGGTTATTCGGTGGTCAAACTCCAATGCCAACCCCAGATATTTTCTATTAGAAGGTTTGCCATCAACGAGTTCGACAACGTCTTTTGCTGAAAGAACAAGCAGAGCTGCTATTGAGGGCTTTACAAGTTGACCATGACAGTCAATCACACCTAGCGTCCCCATATTGGTTACCATAAAAGTCCCTATGTACTTATGTTGGATGTCAAACCATCTCTTCTCCCATTTTGGAAACAATGGCCGAACCCGTCTTGCTATCTCGGTCCAGATGTTTAAAAGTGTTGAGAGACCTCTCCTCTTCATTTGAAAATCCACATATCTTTGCATCTGATTATCTATGTTCTTCTTAACCTCTTCAAGTCTCTCATTAAAAGTCTGTGCGATCTCAAAAACACTCTTTTTGTCAGTGTCTGGGATAACTATGTGCATAGGAAATTCACCTAAATCAACGGGAGTGCGTATATCTATCTTCTCATTAGGATAAATTCTATACTTACCGTCGTAGTCATAATTGAAAAATATATGCTCTCTAAGAGCCATCGCAGTAGCTTTAAGAATAATATGATTGAGTGTAATCTTGTATTTCTTAGCCCTCTCATCCTGATTGAGCTTATCTTTAAATGCCATTGCGGGTTCGATGAAGACATCCATGTTTATAGTACAGGTCGGTGCGCAGTTTAATCTATGAAATCTGTCTATTACTAATCTTCTCATGGCAATTATCTCTTCAGGTGTCCTATTCATCTCTCACCTCGTTAATTCACCTTTTTTAAATATATCGTCTGATAGAACTCTTCAAGAGATTTATTTACGCGTTCATACCAGACATCGAGTCTACTCATTATGAATTCTTCTATCTTTTTACCAAATACGGGGATATGTACCTGAATATCTAATTCCATCTCACGTTTTATGCTATCACTATCATTTTTCAAGATCTTTCCCTTCCCTTTAATAGTTACCATTTTTGTAAAAACATCCGGGATAAACTGCCAATAAAACTCCTTTGTATTCTTATCAACTGTTATGTGTTCGTCTACCGTGAGTGTCTTTTGCCTCAAAATGCTTTGGGCCCTTTCTGATAGTTCTTTTGAGACAGATCTTACCTTTCTCTCAATTTTACTGTCTGTCTCAGTGTTATAAAGCGTTGTCCTACTCTGAAGATTGAGTTTCTCTATAAGAAAATTATCAAATTCATCACTGAACATTGCCTTAAAATAATCTTCCTCTTTAATTTTTAGGATATGCACAGCTTTATATAGCATAAAATCACTCCTTGTATTCATACTTCTTTACAACTTCAAAATTATTGATGAAATATGGATCCTTTTTTAAAACGGGGGGTTTGACAGTGGCATCCGAGGCACCTTGAGCGACAAGTCTTGCTCTAAATCTCTCATACTCTCCATTTCGAAGAATTGCGAGTGTAGGGCATCCAAGCCTCATAGAGTCCCTTTTGACCTCATATTCCATATTTACTTTCTTGAGATTATTTTCAAAGCACCTAAGAAAGTTATAAGCGGTTTCTTCTGGCAATTCTGTTTGAGTCTCTATCATGAGTATATATTTTGGGAGCTCCTCACTTTCATCTGGCAGAAAAGTAAAACCGTTTAATTGCACACCTGTATCGACAACTGTCAAATTGACGGCCTCTGTTACGTGTGTCTCAAAGATCTTTTCACCTGTATAGGAGACGACATTTCCAGCCTTGTGAATGAATGCAATTATAGGGGCATTGTTATAGAATCCCACAACCTCCACTATATCCCGCATATCATACCTATAGAGCCCATTATATCCTGTAACCACAAGGGAATATCTCTTGCCTCTTTCAATCATGTCTGCTGTCAGGGCAGTCCTTCTTTCAGAGAAACACTCCTCCTCTGGGATGAATTCGAAAAACAAATATCCCGGCTGAAGTATACATCCCTTCTCTTCCAACTTATAAGGTATTGCAAAGATCCCTTCTGTTGCACCGATACCGTATTCCATAGTTGGTGTATTATCAAAGTACTTTGGGAACTGTTTTATATAAAATTCTGCTGAGCCTCCCTTCCAGCAAGATATAAGAGACAGATTTTTAAAGACCCTGGATGGCTTGAGCATACCATCTTTGGACAGAAGTCTCTCGAGCTCTCTAGCTCTGAGTGGGTTTCTCTTGACCCTTTGCATAAGTCTCATCTTAAGAGCAGGATCAATAAACAATCCCTTCTTTATCTTGCCGTCATACAAGTCCCTTATTATATCTTCTGCAAACTCATTGAGTTTCTTTGCAAATAAAAGGACTGTTGAAGGATTAGCCATTGAAAAATGAGTAATATCTCTCTCAACAGCGAGCCTCAAGATCACATAGTACTTTGTATTAAAATCTGTTATATTGAAGATGGCATCCTCCCAATAGTTTTTATTAAGAGCCATTACAATATCCCTTAAAAGAGGACTTCTTCTATTCTTTACAACCTCTGCAATGTACCATGGTGAGCCATATGGTATGCCCTTATTTGTAAATCCCTCGAGTTTAGGGGATGTCATCTTTATTGTGCCACCTCTTATCGCCCTGGGAGCCTCTTCAGCTAAAAACCTGAAGTAAGGCAGGATGGATCTTCCTACATATCTGAAGTGCTCATCAGTTATTGGTATAAACTTTGGTTTTGCAGTAGTGCCACTTGTGGTCCCAAAGAATATCACTTCGTCAGATATTAGTATATTCTCCTCCCCAGAGATCATCTTCTCAATGTACGGTTCAAGATCGGAGTAGTCGTTGATAGGTACCAACTTCTGAAAATCCTCAATCGATTTTATTCTATTAAATCCAAACTCCCTCCCATATAGAGTGTCTTTATTTTTTTCAATAATCCTTTTTAATGCATTCTCCTGAGCCTTCCTGAGATTCTTTGTGTCACTTTCAAACTTCTTAATGGTCCGTGCAAATAATACCCTTGCGCCATATCTCAAAAGATTATCTAAAATGTAATCCTTCATATTTTCTACAACTCCTCGAGAAGAATATCGCGATAATTATATATAAACTGATGTCTTTGTAAAGGACAAGAGACTTTGTATATTTTTATAAGGCAAAATTCATTAGTCACTCAGTTTGTTCCTCTAAAGATAAGCGTAGTGATATCTGTTCTATTACTCATAGCCACTTTTGTTCGATCTATTCAAAGTAATTTGCATCTCTCTAAAATTTTTTGCTTATAATTTATTTCTTCACCATCAGAGAAGAAAGTTATAAATAGAGTCAAGTTAAACAAATCTAAGTTAGAATTATAATTAGAGAAGAGCAGAATTGGAGGAGGATCAAATTTAAGTTTATTAGAACTTTGGGGATGGAAAAGTTAAGATACATATGCGACATTTCTCCTTTCTCGATTATAAACTGCATCGGCTTTTTTTTGTCAAGTGATTTATGAACTCCCTCTAGGATACGTATAACGTATTAAGACACGAACAAGCTACTAATGTTGTTAAGTGGTATTACCTTTTCGAGCCAATATTTTTACTTTATTATTGAAAGTGCCTCACTTAGGTCACTTATTATATCTTTGGGCTCTTCAGAACCAACAGAAAGCCTAATGAGACCAGGTATAATGCCATGAGAAGGTTGTTCTTTTAGGGGTATTGTTGCATGGGTCATTGCACTTGGATAATCTATGAGAGTTCTGAGCTGTCCTAAACTTACAGCCAGTGTAAGTGTATATGCATTCTTTGCTATGTAGTTCATTACCTTTTTTGCCTTTTTGTGTGCCTCATCAGGTTTACCAGCTATTTTAAAGGCTATCATATTCCCAGGGGCGAACTCACCATCAAAGTCGATCATCTGTCGCTTGGCAATTTCATAATCCCTAGTGCCTTCAATACCAGGGTATCTAACATATTCAATCACCTCTTGGTGTCTCAAAAACTCAACAACTTTTTTAGCGGACTCCTGTTGCCTCTTGACCCTCATCGACAATGTCGGTAATCCGTAAACATATATTGTCCATGCTGTTTTTGATGCCAATTGACCCCCAAAGTCTTTTCTGTAGAGCATAAGAGGACTTTCAAACTCATCTCTGGTAATAACCGCCCCACCTACATCGGTCCCAAATCCACCTATATTTTTCGTGAGGCTGTGGAGGACCAGATCTACGCCCATTAGAAGAGGTCTCTGACAAAAAGGGGTAGCAAATGTATTATCCACTATAGTATATATTCTCTCCTCCTTCCTTCGTGTCTTATTTAAGTCCTTCACTATCTTAACCACAGAAGCTATGTCAATCACATCCATTGTGGGATTTGTTGGAGTCTCAAAATATACAATCTTGGTTTTGTTATTCACGAATTTCCTTATGTTCTCCGGGTTTGTCATATCTGTGAATCGAACGTTTATATTGTATTTAGGATACCATGTTGTAAAGAGACTATATGTGCAGCCGTATATTGTCTTGTGTGAAATAATTTCGTGTCCACTTTTCAAAAATATCCCACATGCGGCGCTCACTGCTGCCATCCCAGACGCAAATGTTATCGCACAATCCCCCCCCTCAGCAAAAGCCAAGTTGTCCTCCAACATCCCTCTTACAGGCTCATCAAGTCTTTCATATATATAAATAGGGTCTGGTGTCCTGTGTCCAAAGACAGCTGGGTTAGCAAAGTTATTAAATCCTCTTGCAGCCCGTTCTATTGAATCTAATCTGTAAGTTACTGACGTAGACATTGGCGGGACAACGTGATGTGAAAAATCCCATTTTTTTGTCACAAATTTCCCGTGAATTAACAGCGAATTAGTAGAATATTTCCGCGTCTTCTTGTCAATATGATGAGACATTTATACCTCCTAGGATGAATTTATCTTACCTATTATAAACTCTCACACCTTTTAATAACCATTAAATTGTAAAGTTGTCAAATATCTACTCCTGAATTGAGGTTTCCCATCGCACCTCCCTGCCATATGGCTATTGACCAAAATTATCCAAATCTCTAGCTATCATTATAGCTAAAAACAACAATAGAATTCAAATCTCCTCAATCTTACAACTCCTTAGCCAAATAATAGTACCCAGACAACTTTCCGTATAAGATTTTATATATTCCCATAGGTCCTATCAGAGATATCTCTATATAGCTTATCAGTGGAACATCTTAGAAGGAAATTTCTAATATCTGAGTTAACCGCATTTTTACTAGCAATTAGACAAGTTACCTCTGGTATAGACTTCCACACTCATCAAATCTTTTACGTCTTGTGTTAACATAACCTTCATAGTCGGCTCCATCACATCTTATCTCATTTATACGACCTCTGAATTCACTACAATCTTCTCCAATACAATTGTTAATTCCATCCATCAAATTCTGCTGCAAATACCCATGATAGCACGTTTATTGCAGTTTTTACTGCATAAAGATTTCTCCCCGGACCTAATCTCATTATATTCCACCTTCTTTAAACAAGACTTCTCACAATCTATCATATCAGAATTGCCTATTTCACTAATACCACAAAGGGCATAACTTGAGCAAAAAAGAAATAATAAAACCCTCTTTTCATCTATTATTATTTAAGAACTTGAGTACACCATAAGCCATTTGTCAGATTAATTGTAAAAAGAAGAACTACTTTGAAATTCCTAAGCTTAGGTTTTTGTCCAGTTTTAACCCTCTTTAAAAACTATCTTCATTATTATCAGATGGGCAGCCCATTAACTTTTATTGGAGAGAAAGAGAATCATGAATATATAATCGACATGGATCCGTTAGTTTAGTATACCTGTTCCAAAAAAGCGGACCCTATTTTGATCAAATATGTAGAGGATAAAGGGGATTCCAAGATCAACTGAGGAAATGATATATAGGGCGTTCAATATCGTTGCAAATGTTAGAGTGAGTTTACATTACAAGAAAGTCATGAAGACACTAATAAGTTGTTGACACAAGGTAGTCCAAGAACTCTAACCTAACCAACCAGGATTTATGGATAAACTCCCACACTATCCATCTTTATAGCCATGAAGGGGTAATAATGGTTAAGGAGTCTATCTTAAATAGAAAATCTAACCCTTATGAGTTAGATATATTTCCATTTTTTACTGCAATAAAAGGGACAGACCAGAAAGAAAGGACGTATTCCTCAAAGGGAAAAGATTTGAGGAATCTCGGAGATTGAGCAAATAAC
>JAOAFA010000114.1 GCA_026416535.1 Deltaproteobacteria bacterium | reverse complement strand
ATCATTAGGAATACCTCTAAATTTGAATGAAAAATATTTCATAATAGGCAAATTTATAAAAAACGTTTGCAAAACAATGAGATAGATAACAATCTTGTAAGGTATATTATTTATAAACTTTTTATAAAGTAGAATTAAAACAAGACTAAGTATCAGAGCAATCAATACCGCAGATATCATCTCTATACCAGCAACGCCTAAAGCTTCATGAATGTTTGTTTCGAATACAATGGCTACTGAATTCATATTAATCTTTACCTTAAAATTGACCACCAAAAATGTCACTATTGAAGAAAATAGAAACAGGACAATTATAGAAAAGTAAAACAGGACCTTTGATAGTGAGATAATCAAAAAAACTATATAATTCAGTAGAAAAGTCAGAAAATAAGAGCGTATTAGATAATCACCACTGAAAAATGATTCATTTTTATAGATATAATAGATAGGCACATTAAAGAGCGTTGTATAGAGGATACATAAAAAAAGATTAAAGACAAAATAATTATTCTCAAAAATAGCTTTGAGAAACTCTCTTGGAGAGAGATAAATTTTTTTAGCAATAATAATACCTATAAAATCTTTACTAATGGATCCCACAATTACAGAAAACTAACACTCTTTTAACAAAATATCAACAAAGTCAGACCCTTAGGTAAGTAAATTTATTCGCCTTTATGTTAATATTTTTTAGTTAGGCAAATCACTTATCTATTATTTTTTCAAACAAGATATCGCCACTATTAGACAATTTGAAGAATCTAAGACCTTCCAAAAGTAAAGCATAATTTTTGTTATCTAAGTATTTAATAGCGGCTGTTTGTGAGTTCTCAAAAATCCTTTTCCACTTATAATTCCCATTTAGATCTATCATATAAGCTGAGATGAGAGGAGTTTCTGTTCTGTTGTCATTGGCTATAATGAAAATATCTTCTTCATATTGAACTCCTTTTAGTATATTAAACATATTCTCATCATTCACGCTGGTTATTCTCTTCGAAGATATGATCTCACCTTCTACATTTATTTCAGTAATGTGTACTTCATGAGAAGAGTCATCTATTTTCTTAACTCCAATTGTTTTATATCCTAAATTAGAGTAATTTATTAAAAGGATCAAATGCGAGAAAGTTTGTTTTAACACAATATCAATTTCATCGGTTATCTTAATAAAGTTATTTTCACCAATAACTATATAGCCTTGAGAATCATGACTTTTAATTATATCTGTGGGGATCCATTCTAAGACTAATTCTTTAATTACTTCTCCATTTATATTACATTTTAGGATTAATCCATTTACTTTTGAAAAAATATGAGTATGCCGTGAATTATACCCTAATACAATGAAACCTTTGTCATCTGTTTCAATCAATTTAGTAGCTTCATGATAATAGTCATGGAAAGAATTGCTTACATATTTTGATTTCCATATCAAATTGAAATTTTTATCAAGTTTACTCAATGTTAGAAAGTTACTTGAATATTCTGAACCTGTGATTAAATATTCCCCATTTATTGTTTTAATCATATCTGTTGATTTGCCATCCAATAACTTCCTTGACCAAATTTTTCCCCCACTGCCATCTGTCATAATTACATATAAAGATGGATATCCCGATATTTTTGTATCTATATAATTCCAAACCGTAATGTACTCATCATTATCATGCTCCATCATTGATACCGGATAAAAATATTCATAATTGGCACCTTTTGTATTTACTCCAAAAAACACATCGCACGCTAAAAAAGTGATTAAACAAAATAAAACTATGACTCTCATATCTACCTCCAGAATAAATATACTCCAAATTAATCCAAACCTTCTAATAGAACTGTTGAGAGATATCTCTCTCCCGTATCCGGCAAAACCACAACTATTGTCTTACCTTCTGAATCTTTTCTTTTTGCAACCGCGATTGCGGCCCACATAGCTGCACCTGAACTAATCCCAGCTAAAATACCTTCTTCCCTAGCCAATAATCTTGCAGTGTTTATTGCATCTTCATTTGTTACTTGAATTATCTCATCTATTATTTCTCTGTTTAAGACATCTGGAATAAAACCTGCCCCAATACCTTGAATTTTATGTGGGCCGGGCTTACCTCCTGATAGGACTGGCGATGCTGCTGGTTCAACCGCTACTGTATGAATTTTCTTCCTTTTCTTTATTACTTCAGACACACCCGTGATTGTTCCACCTGTACCTATGCCACCTATAAATATATCAATCTTTCCATCGGTATCTCTCCAGATTTCTTCTGCAGTAGTACGCCTATGAATATCTGGATTTGCTGGATTTTTGAATTGTTGTGGCATAAAGCCGTTGGGTGTGTTTCTTAGGATCTCCTCAGCTTTTTTTACAGCTCCACTCATTCCCTCTGATCCTGGGGTCAAAACTATCTCGGCACCCAATAATCTCAAGAGTTTTCTTCTTTCTATACTCATTGTCTCCGGCATCGTAAGAATGAGTTTATACCCCTTGGCCGCTGACACAAACGCTAGAGCTATTCCTGTGTTACCACTAGTCGGCTCAATAATTGTTGTTATACCAGGTTTTATTAGTCCTTTTTTTTCAGCATCCTCAATCATAGCTGCCCCGATCCTATCCTTTACGCTATGAGCTGGATTAAAGGATTCTAACTTTGCTAATAAGGTCACATTTAGCCCTTTTGTAAGTCTGTTAATCCGCACAAGTGGGGTGTTACCAATAGTTTCGACGATGCTATTAAAGATATTCATAGGAGTCCTCCTTTAAATTTCATACATTAGAACATTATTCGACGCCAGTTCTTCAAATTTCTTATAGAGGTCCAAAAATTTGAGTTTATCAAGAATATGTTCGAATTCTGTTGTGACTTCATCATTTATTTTTCTTGAAAATTTTTGAAAGTCGTTCATTAGAATTTTTACATGTGTCGTCTGCTGGTGGGCAGTGGCTTTAACAATGTCTAATAAAGAAATATTTTCTAATCCCTTTACTGCACGGTATCCACCCCGAAACCCTTTTATGGATTTTAAAAGTCCATATCTCTGCAATTCCGATAAAATAACAGTAAGATATTTTTTTGGTATTTCAGTTGCATTGAAGATTTGTTTAGTAGTTATAGGATCTTCCGATCTAGACAATTGATAGACATAAACAAGAATTGAAATAGCATACTCTGTTTTTTTATTCAGTATCATGAAGAACCTCCAGATACTCTACTAATATAGTATACTTATGCTACATCGTCAAGACCTTAATATAGTGCCAGGTACATCTTGTATTTTACCGAAGGACAGAAACGCCCAAAAGTCGCTGGAGGAGGTAAGTAAAACAATAAAAGTAATTTATTATTTAAACATATTATGTAGAATTAGTAGACATTTTAAAAAATTGGTCAGGTGTTGATAAGTTGGCTAACATTTTAACGCTCTCAACACTAAATACAGAAATATATTTTAGACTTTTTAATATCTGTTTGGAGAAATTATTGAGGGAAAGAATACATATTATGAATCTATGTAGGATACACACCTATAAACCCTTTATCAGATTAGTTGCTGGGTTGTTCTTTTAATACAACTTCAAACAAAACATCCTGTTCGTCCTTGTAATTTTATCTGGAATTAGTAGGGTAGAATATCGTTATCAAGAAATATGTTAATTAGTCTTACAAGCAGTTGCTTCTTATCCCTGTCATGGTAGAGGTTATTTTGATCTGTTGTTCGGGGTCTTCATGAAGTAATTATATAAAGGGCCTCCGGTGCATGGTGAATTGGTCTCAAAATATTTGACATAAAGGTAAATTGGCTTTAAATATTGTATTTTACTTGCGCCCGTAGCTCAATTGGATAGAGCACCGGACTACGAATCCGAAGGCTACCCGTTCGAGCCGGGTCGGGCGCGAAATTCAAATATCGGTTTTGTAACAATTTTTACTATCTTATGTTCATGGAGGAGAAAAGTGGAATACATACCAATTACAGAAGAAGGACTTGCGAAATTAAAAGAAGAGCTCGAGAGACTCAAGACAATAGAAAGGCCAAAGATTATTAAGGCTATTGAAGAGGCACGTGCACAAGGAGATCTTTCTGAAAATGCAGAATATCATGCAGCAAGGGAGAAACATTCTTTCATAGAAGGTAAGATTCAAGAATTGGAGGATAAAATTGCTCGTGCTAAGGTAATAGATAAATCACAGATGAAGGGAGATAAGGTAGTGTTTGGAGCCACTGTCAGAGTTAGGGACGAGGAGAATGGGAAAGAGCTGGTCTATACAATAGTAGGTGAAGAAGAGGTTGATATCAGTAAAAATAGGATTTCTATTAAGTCTCCCATTGCTAGAGCCCTGTTAAATAAAGGTGTAGGAGAACAAGGAGAGGTAATAACTCCAAAAGGCGAGAGGTATCTTACTATACTTGAGATAAAGTTTGATTAGATATTTCGTTGAGTTACTCTATTAGAGTACAGCTACAACCACCTTCTGTACAATCAGGATCACATTTACAGACCTCGTCGCATTCAAAAGTTATATCACATCTGCATTTTTCATTTCCTTTAGTAACTAGGAGTATGGATTTACCAATTCCTTTTTGTCCATCAGGATTAATGACTGAAACATTACTATATCCACACTCGGTTTCATTAGTTATCCTAAGATTATACACATAAATTGTATTGGAATCTATCACCTCATAATCTTCATAGGTAATTCCATAAGGCAGTTTTACATTAGCGGCCTTTTGAAAATTTTTGCCATTTATTATTAACTCATCTATAGAGCTATTGATTTTTACTTCATCAGGCTCTACCGAATCGACCGTAGGAGCAGGTTCCTTATAGGCAAACCTAATTTTAAAATAATAAAGTCCTTGTCCATCACTAACTGGTAGGATATAGTATTTCCCTGGCTTCAAATCTGTAAAAGTTTGGTTTCTTTTTATCCATACATAGTCAGCTTTTAAAGATTCAAAGGTATAATTAACTGGCCTATTGTAATTTACATAAAACTTTACATTGTCAGTTGAAAAATTACCGGAGTAGCTGAGGACAGTGATATCAACATTTACAAGATTATTCTCCTCCGGAAGACTATATACAAATTGAACTTCAAATGGGACTTCATTACTTAATCCTAACTCTGTTGATGGCATAAGATATCCCCTCGCCACAAAGCCATTTTCCACTTCTATGTACCTACCACATTTATCTACGTTTCTATCAACAAAAGGTCTCTTTATATTATCTATAGTCTCTTTGTCAAAGTTTTGGGATAGGATACTTATGAGAGTCTCATAGAAATCCTTAAAGGAGGCGGATGCATCCAATCCTCCTATAGAGACAAAAGCAATCCTGGTAAACAACTCCTTATCCGATATAGTCTTCCTTGCATTCCATAGGGCTGTGGAGAGTATCTCCCCGTCATTGTGAGGTTCTCCATCAAGATAATCAGGACATTTCCTAACTAAATCAAGATTTCTGAGACTTTCTTTCTTTATTAATTTTGCAAGATGTCTACCTGTGTGCGAATCATTTGTTATATGGGCAGGTATGAGGTCGGCAAGTGCTTCATTTATCCCGTATATCATCCCAGAATAGCCTGCACTATCAATTACTGGATACAACTTGTATACCTCATCATAAAACCCGTGAACGAGCTCATGCATAATCACATCAGCATCATATGCAATATTTATATTTGATCCTGATTGGTTATAGGGATTATTACTAGGACAAAAACCTAACACCACCTGACGCTCCAAGTAAAAGCCATTACACTGAAAAAACTGATCATATTCGGAACCAACCCCTAGAAAATTCACAACCGTAGTAACCGTAAACGGATTAAAATTTAATCCAGATTCTACAAACCACCTATATATCCTGTTTAAGTGAAAGTATGCCATCACTTCAGCAAACGGATCTAATGAATCTGATTCATCGGGAGAAAACAGGTAATTGCCTTCGCTGTCTGGCTTTGCCAACCTCTTTGATAAATCACAATTAGTAGTTGGATCACAATCTGAGAAAACATCGGTAACCTCATTTTTTAAAACTCCGTAATCAGTTGTGTCCGGTAGGTCAACGGTCGTAATATTCTTATCTTTCTCTGGTGAATCAAGATAAACGTTACCTTTTATGCTATTGAAAAGAGGTATCTTGAAAAGTAGCTTACCGGTCCGCGCGTCGACAAAATACATAAATCTCCTAAGAAAAATATTCTCATATCCGTAAACGATGTAGACAGGAAGTATATGAAGATTGTCCACCCTAAAAAGGGCTCTTTTAAATTTAACAAATTCGGTCAAAATTCTCTTAGATTTAAGATCATCTCTTAATTCACTCTCTCTGATAGTAAATTCATATTTGTAATTTTTTAAATTTAAAAGATTGTTCTTTATGCCAAAAATCGTATTTTGGTTTAAAAATACCCTTATTTTTTCATTGTACACCTCTATACCATTGCAGAATTTTTTGTAAATGTATAATGATATGTTTTCAAATTTAATTACATCTGCAGTTTTAATTTTGCAGACATTCCCATCGTATCCAAACAAGAGGCTGTAATTATCCAAAAATTGAACGATATCATTCTCTGTCTGAATTGTGATATCTAAATTACTTATAGACCTAATTTCCCCGCTTTCATAAAATCTTAACTCAGCATTTTTAAGATTCTTTTCAAGTGTTGCTCTTTGATAATTGCGTCTATCTTCAACGTCTAAACCAAAAATTCGGGATTGGACAACTAACAAACACAGCAATCCTTTTAAAAGATGAGATTTCATAGAGTTAAATTTTATTATAATTTTTGTAAAAGTAAAATATTTTTCACTCAAAGCACAGAACTAATTCTCCTAATACTCTCGTCTTTACCAAATATCTCGATCATCTCAAAAATTCCCGGTCCAACTGTCTTTCCGCATAATGCCACTCTAAGAGGTTGGGCTATGGCCTTGAATTTGATTCCCCTCTTCTCGACAAACTGAGCAAAGAATCCTTCCAATGATTTAATTGAAATATCATTTACAGATCTCAATTCCGATACTACATCAGAAAGTATAGGTTTAATTTCATCTGTAATGAACTTTTCTTTTGCGCCTTCTTCAAATACAACATCCTTTTCAAAAAAGATCATTGCCTTTTCGGACATTTCTAAAATTGTTTTCGCTCTTTCCCTAAGGGCTAAAACAATTTTCTCAAGCTTATTCTCGTCTTCACAAAAAATACCCTTCTTATTAAGAAAGCCTTTCAGTATATTAGCAATCTTAGCCACAGGAAGGCTTTTTATATAGTGCTGGTTTAGCCACAATAATTTTTCAGGATTGAATACAGCACTAGATCTCCCCAAATTATTCAGAGAAAACTTCTCGATTAATTCTTGTTTTGAAAATATCTCTTGGTCACCATATGACCACCCTAATCTAACTAAATAGTTAACCATCGCCTCAGGTAAGTATCCCATCTCCTCGTATAGGCCAATACTTGTAGCACCATGCCGCTTTGAAAGTCTTGTCTTATCAGAGCCGAGTATCATAGGTAGATGGACAAATACTGGCATTGGCATGCCTAATGAATTGTATATGAGTACTTGCTTCGGCGTATTATTTATGTGGTCATCTCCTCGTATAATATGAGTAATCTGCATTAATACATCATCTATAACACAACTAAAATTATAAGTAGGATATCCATCCGATTTTAATATAACAAAGTCTTCTATCTCGGATATTGAAACAGATATTTTATCATGTAGAAGGTCCTCAAATTCCACATTTAATATATTTTCTGGTACTTTAAAACGAATGGCATACGGTAAATCTTTTTCTTCCTTTAGCCATCTACATTTTCTATCATATCTTGTTGGCAATCCCTTTTTTTGATTTTCTTCCCTTTTTTTTTCTAATTCATCTGCAGAACAATAACATCTGTATGCAAATCCTTTCTCAACCAGGAGTTCCGCATATTGTTTGTATATGTGAAGCCTTTGTGACTGAAAATACGGTGCAAATGGTCCTCCGACTTCTGGACCTTCATCCCAATCGAGTCCAAGCCATCTCATACTCTTCAAAATGGCTCCCACTGATTCGTCCGTAGAGCGGTTTTGATCTGTGTCCTCAATTCTCAAAATAAATCTTCCCCCCTGGTTCCTCGCAAAGAGGTAGTTAAACAAGGCCGTTCGCGCTCCGCCAATATGTAAATATCCTGTAGGTGAAGGAGCAAATCTAACCCTTACCATAGTGCCTCCCAAAAATCTCATAATTTATAAGGCAGTTATTATATAATTTCAATCATAAAACATAATTAATCATGGTTAAAACTTGCTAAATAGCTATCTTATATTTGCTGGAATTGAGGACAGTTTTGATGCAAGCTTTTCTACAAGTGGCGACCTATCTTTTAGAAATATTAATCTCACCTTCTTTAATCTGTCTCTCTCTCCTAAGTATTGTATCTCAATGATATCAACTAAGAGTTGTTGTTTAAAATACGAGTGTTTAATTCTTGACCGATTTACGTGCCACATTCTAGGTTTAAACCATTTATTATAGATAAAGTAAAGGGTAGCCTCAGTTAAGATTACAAAGCCATCTCTTCCATGTGCACCTTTAATATTCTGCCCTCGAGCAGAGACTATAATTTCAGGTCTTTTATCCTCTATAAGGTTAAGATGTGTCTGTGGAAGAGCCTCGTTTTCTGAAATTTTGTTTATTACACCCTTAAAACGATAAAAAATAGCCTTGAATAAAAAGAATGACCATCTGATTATTCTAGGTGTGAAAATGAGTATTAATACTATGAGACAAAAAGCAAGCGTCCCAGCAATCAATGGGTACGTTAATGCAAAATAGGTAAACGCTATGATTAGTATGTCCTCAATAATAGATATAGTCTTATTTGAAAATGATTCAAAAGGGCTAATTACATTTATTAGCATTCTCATAGTAGCCTTGCTACTATGGGAGATCATAGATACGAAACCAGCTAGCAAGACACCAATGATTAGAATTATCGGATTTGAATTAGTAAGAATTGCAAAGGCAATCAGAGCAGCACCAATAGGCCTTATTAGTGTATGAATGGAGTCCCATATATTGTCTACAAACTGAATCTTATCGGCAAAGAATTGAAGTAGAAAGAGCATTCCTGATATTAACAATAACGGAGAGGAACTTAAGATCTGCAATTCCCCCGGTATATAGTCTATCCATCCCATTTTTGTGAAAATACCTATGGTTAAAACAGTTATATATAAGTTTAGCCCACTCACAATTGATACAGGGAGGATTGTTGCCAGCAGAGTTAGTGTATCCATAGATCAGTCATTTTCTGAGATAAAACCAAAGTATCTCCCCATCCAATAAGGTAATAGATACCCGGCCGGATTAAATCCAAATCTATTGTTCTCTTCACACACCCTTAATTTGTAGGGATCCCTCCACCAAACGAACTCAAAAGGACATCTCATATCAATAGGTATTATATCTTTAGCATACTGATTCCCTTCATTATCCTCGCAAAAAGGCTCAAAGTGTAATCTATTGTCTATAAATCTTTTTATATTGTTGGCTGGAAATTTTTTTAATGAACAAAATGATTCCCTATATAATCTCTCGATGACAGATTCCTCAATCTTATCATCCTCCTCAAACATACTTAAAAGGATAAAGTTGAAGTGCGGATTGAGTTGATACCAAAGATATCTTCCACTTTTATCAGGACCCCTAGTATGTTTTATAAAATACTTTTTAAATTCCTTCCTCTCTTCGTAATCACCTGTCATAGTTATTAAGGAGAAGAAATTTAAAAATACCATATTAATGTTATCATAATTCGTACTTTTGCAATCACCCATAATCCCCAATCCCTCTTTTAGATATTCTCTGTAATCTCGAGGGGATTCGTATTCTACTGGTTGCCTTATACATCTCGTATGTCCCCTCTTTTGAAGAAGACATTCATAGTACTCTCGTTTTAATTCTTCATCTTGGGAGGCTACAAGTCCTGATCTAAGTGCGACGAGAGCACCTAACGCATTAAAACCTGGAACCTCATCCATTGACAATGCATAAAATGAGCCATATCTCGTCTTCATTCCATCATAATCTTTTAAGACATATTCATTTCTGACCAAATGCTGAGCAATCTTTGTAAGGATCTCCGCTGACATTTTCTTCAACTCAGGATTATCTATCAATCTAAAAATTATAGCTGATGCAAAAATGTGTCCTGAAATCTCATCCTTGGACGTATTTCTCTTAAAACACATATTGGCGTATTTTTTATCAACACAGATTTTCGTGTTGTCATACACCATTGAACCCCGTGAAGGATCGTAATACATAAGACATCCCTCATCATCTATAAACACATAAGTGTTTCCTCTACGGTTTTCTGGCTTTTTATATGCAGTTAGATCCAAGGGACATTCATAGCCACTTATGTTATTATCTCTGTAATTCCTCGCCGGTAGACCATCCACACCAGATATCATAAACAAGGCATAAAGTCCTTTGTAGGATTTTATTAAGTTTGCAAGGGCCTCTTCAGACTTTGTTGTTAAATATCTAAAGGCTTGAGAAGCTACATATAAAGAACTCCAAAGCCCATGATTATCAGAGTCATCATAATAAATAATTTTACCATTCCAGTTGGGGTTAATACCAGTTGGAAATTCATGTTCTAAGACTACATTGTGCACTAGAGAATAATCTCTATCCCTTACTAAATGTATTTTGCTTGCAACCCAGTCATAATACTCGGCTTTTTTCTTTAAAGCATATAATGGTAAACTAATGTCTTCACATTTACTCAAGTTTGCAGGTATAGCAATCCTATTATTTTGATCCCAGTATGCTTCAACATTTGCTTCTTCAACATCATGCCCTAGATCTGTTGTGTAAGACGTATCATATAAATAATTATTTGATACACTTTGGGAGGTATTGCAACAACACAGCAAAACTATACAAAAACACTTATACAACGAATAGAATGGTATATCCTTTAGCAATTTTTTCATTATATCTAAATAGTCGAAAAGATAAAATTATATTCTTTATCTAAATTCTTTTTGCCGTCTTTAGATTTTACATCTTTGATTTTCACAGAATAGTTTGACTTGAATTCCCACTTCCCACTTTCTGGCAGGCATTGTAGCATCATCTCACTTTCACTATATACACACTTAGGTTTGACGTTTTGCCTTTGACCCGGTCCTGTCCTTTCTATATTGAGACCTTTTAATGCAGAGCTAATATCTATTGATTCTGAAAAGATAAATATTATAGGGACATCTATTTTCATATTTTTCGCATTGTCTGTAGAAGGAAAGAAATATAATATAACAAATGTGTCAGAAGTTTTGTTACCATCCTCTATTTCGAACATAGGGGAACCACAACCAGCTAACACAGCAAACACAGTTAGAAGGATATAGACCATTAATCTCATAGTTAGTAGTGATTTTATACCATATTAATAATATGTCAAATTTAAATCAAACCTTTGATGTATTAAGTTAAATGAAACTGTATTAAGTCAAAGATCTTGAATCACCAAACTCTCGTAAATATTAGTTGTCTACATAGGGTTTAAAGCACTTTCGGCATCTTGCCTCATAACTATCCATAGCACCAAGCAGTATCTGTTTTTCACCTCCACTTACTCTTTGGGTAAACGAGGCTGGGTTTCCACATTTTACACAGATCGCCAAATTCTTTGTTACATATTCGGCTTTGCACATTAATATTGGCATAGGTCCAAATGGGTTTGCCTTGTAGTCAAGATCTAACCCTGCTATGATCACCCTTATTCCACTATCTGCCAAGTGTTGAGCTACTTTAACAATACCGTTATCAAAAAACTGGGCTTCATCAATCCCAACAACCTCTGTCCCCAACGGAACCAGCCTAATTATATCTTTTGAGTTTCTAACAGCTATTGAATCTAATTCTTGTGCAGAGTGTGACACAATCTTTTTTTTGTGGTATCTTTTGTCAATTGAAGGTTTAAAAATTACTACTTTTTGTCTGGCAATTTTAGCCCTTTTGAGTCTTCTTATTAATTCCTCCGTTTTCCCCGAGAACATTGGCCCACATATTACCTCAATCCATCCAACATCTTTTGGTTGAAGATGCATAACTTCTCCTAAGGTTCAAAATAGTAAATTCCCTTAAATCTATCATCTTCTATTACGAGCTTCGGCTTTGCCGAACCTATTTCCTCAAACCTCCCCCTGATTAGCTCATTTTTATAATTTAGGATTAATTCATCTCCAGTTATCCGGTATGTGCCATTGTGTTTAGTCCCTTTCAGATCAGGGTCAAAGGGTAAATATATATAAGAATAATTTCCTTCAATGCCCAAAAATATGAATTTTTCATAGGAGCCTTCACTCGTTCCCCCTTGCCATTTACCCCAGAATTTTGAGTCATGTTCCCTTTGCCTAAATAACTTGCTAATAGAGCTTGGAATGAGGTTATCAGGAGAACCATGTACCTGGATATCTCTCACACAGATCAAATCTGATTCCTTGTTGTAAACATCTGAGACAGATATTATAAGCCTATTTGTTGCTATCGGTGGAGATAACGCAAGTGTCTTAGATAACAACCCTTCCTCTAAGTATATAGTGTTTTTGGAAAATTCTCCTATTAGCTCTATCTCTTTGATTCCACCGGCTATGATATCTTTGTTGACTTTGGGATTTATACCATTTCTAATAGTTATCCTTTTCAACTCTATGGTTTTTTGAAAATAAAGTATTATCTCTTCTCGCCCACCAGGAGGATGCTCGAAACACCATAATGTCTTCTCATCGTTGTCAAACGCATTAGAATAGTGAAACCTATAGTTATCGTTTTCATCCTTTTTATAATCGGTAGAATACATGTAGTATAGTTGAGCAGAAAATGACAATTTACATAACAAAAACAGCAGGACAGTATGTATAAACAGCTTTGACATAACTCTATTTGATAATAAACAAAATATTGGATTTTTCAACCAAAAATATGTCGTTTGAGATGAGCACTCTATGATTTTGAGTAGGGAGGTATTTTTAGAAACTCTCGGTACGTTTTATTGTAGGAGAACAAACTCACTTTCTTAAGTAAACAGGTTTTGGCTTTCAAACAAGGATGCATTGGAGGATAAAATCTCATGTTTGGATTGACTGGAATAACAGGTCAAAAGATGCCTCTTGTTTTGTGTGCTAGATAAAGGAAAACACGTCATAAATCTTCAATTTTTCAGATTAGATTTTTCGTACTATGAAAAACTCCATCAGGATTTACTTTTGACCGATACAATCGTCTTTACATTACCTCTTACATTAAAGTCTCCTATAATCTCCAGAAATCTAGGTTTTAAGCCTTTCTTTAAATCGTTATAAATTTTATTTACTACTGCCTCGTGGGAGATATATTCATTTCTAAACTTATTTAGATAAAGCTTTAAAGACCTCAACTCAACAATAAGATCTTTGGGTATATACTTTATAATTATTGTTGCGAAATCAGGATACCCCGATCTTGGACATAAGCATGTAAACTCAGGATAAGTAATCTCAATTTGGTACCTATTCGTCTTCTCTGGGTTAGGCCAGAATTCAAGACGGGCATTTTTTATATTCTCCTCTCCATATTTCATATAAAACCTCCTCAGGGGGAAAAATTCTTAATCAAAGCTGAAATTAATATTATAAGACTGATTATCTCCCACCAAATCGAATGTGAGCTCTTTTTTATATGTTCAAAAACCAATAATAATAAAAAAGTGAACAGGAATATATAGATAGAAAGAGCACCAAAGAGGCGCAAATAATATTGGAACGTGAATAAAAAGCCTTCTTCATAATCCTTTAAAGTTGTCCTTAAAAAAGATGTGACAAGAACAATGTCTACAAAACTTATTAATATGTAGATAACAGTTTTGACTTTCTTTTTCATCCTATCTTTGAAAACCTTTCATCCTCAATTTCACCCACAATCTCCTCAATTATATCTTCTAACGTAACTATACCAATGACACCTGTTTGATCCTTTACTATAGACATATGAGTTTTTCTCTTTTGCATTTCTCTCAATAGACTACTTATCCTTTCCTCACTATTAACGAAGATTGGTTTTCTCAATATATCTCTTAGAATGAACGCCTCTGACTCAAAGTAGACATAGTAAAAATCCCGTGCAGTCATGACGCCTATAATGTTATTTTTACTGGTATCATATACGGGAAATCTACTGTGGCCCGTCGATATGATAATATCTATTATCTCTTCTTTTGTACTATTTATAGATATCATATCGACATTTTCTATACCTATCATTATATCCTTCGCTTTTCTATCAGTAAATCCAAAAATCTTTTCAATCAGTTCTTGTTCCTGTTTTTCAACCACTCCTGAAGATACCCCTTCTTCTATTATAAGTCTTATCTCATCCTCAGAGATTTTACTCTCTGAGTATATCTTTTGCCTTATGATGAGTCTAACAATCCACTGATGGGGTATATTTATTAGATAGATAAAAGGTTTCATAACTTTTGAAAAAATATCAATGAAGGAGGAAGAGAGGAGAGCAATTGCCTCAGGGCTTCTTGAGGCCAAACTCTTTGGTAGTAGCTCCCCAAATAGAAGAAAGATAAATGTTACAGTTATGGTAGTGATTGTAACACTTATAGCTTCGCCATATTCAGAATAATCTTTCAGTATTCTAGACAGTAGTGGTGTTAGATACTTAACTGATATAGTTCCTGCAATGACAGAGGCTAGCGTCCCTACAATAGTAATACCTATTTGGATAGTAACAAAGAATTTTTCAATGTCATTCTTCAACCTGTCAAGGATTTTTGCAAAAGGGACCTTCTTATTAACCAGCTCTTTTACTCTAGTTCTCCTCACTGTAACAACAGCTATCTCAGCCGCAGAGAAGAACCCATTCACAAAAACAAGTATGAGGATTATTAGTAATTCAAGCAATAGTATCATCTTGGGGACTCCATCTGGGAAGATGGCAATACGATTCTTACAGTTGTCCCTTCACCTAATCTACTAAATATCTCTAATTTACCATTATGTGACTCTATTATTTTCTTTGAAATGGCCAAGCCCAACCCAGTACCACTTTTCTTTGTAGTGAAGAATGGTATAAATACCTTTTTCAAATCTTTTTCATCAATACCAACGCCTCTATCTTTAATCTCAATAAACACTTTAGTTAATCTCTCTCTTTCTCTCAAGAGAACAGTAGATAGAATTCTCTTCCCCAAATGACTCTCATTAAACACCTTAATCTCTATTTTGCCACCATCCGGCATAGCCTCTTGTGCATTTTTTAATATATTTATTATAACCTGTTTGAATTGTTCTGCATCAATTTTTACAATGGCATCTTGGGCAAGATTTGCATATTCAATAGAGTATTTTTCGGAAGAAAACAACTTAATAATCTGTTTTAATATACTATCCAAGTTCAATGTAGAGAGTTCAGCGTGATATGGTCTTGAGTAATCCAAGAATTGAGTTAGAACTTTGTTTAGTCTATCTGTTTCTTCTATTATAATTTTTAAAAATTCTGCCTCTTCGGGAGGCAGGTTTGAAGGATTTAAATACTGGGCAGCACCTTTAATTGCACTGAGGGGATTGCGAATCTCATGAGCCAGACCAGCAGCCATTTCACCGATGGCAGCTAGTCTGTCCCTCTCTTTAATCCTTTCAAAAATTTTAAGATTTTGTAGTGAAACTGCAACTTGTTCACACAGTTCTATTAATTCGCCCAACTCCTCCGCATTTATTGGTTCTGGGACATCTGCATCATTTATCGTCAACAAGTAGTGCATTTCATTATCAATAAAAATAGGACATATAATGGAAATGTTTAATCTAATAAGAGAATTTAATACATCTCTCAATTTTGATTGTGGACCACCTTCTTCTAAAACTGTTGAGTCGTGAGTATGCCTCTTTTCGATAATCTCTCTTACGATTATCTGTTTTTGCTCGTTTAGCATTTCTATTAGAGAATGATCTAAGATGTTGTCAATCCTTTCCGGGACCTGTTGACCAAGAGAATAATAGACTTGATAATATGTCCTTTCTTCAGATAGAACAAAAAAGGCACAATTGTTGACTCTTTGTGAAGCAAATACCTCATCTACTACCCTTTTTAATAACTTTTCTGCATCTATTATTGATGATATCTCTTTTCTGATCTTTTTAATCTTAGTAGTAAAATCTCGCCTGCGAGCAGTAATGTAATGGCTTATAATACTTGTTATGAGTTGCCTTAATCCATCAAACATGAGAACAATAGATATAGATACGGCAAGAGAATTAACAATCATATCTATAGGTTTATAAGTAATTAAAACAACAAATATCCAATAAAGTATTGATATTAAAACCGAGACGATTACAAGGATGAGAATTTTTGATATGAATTCTCGAAGATCTAGTAATTTGCCATTTAATACAGATTCAGTAATGTAGTATAAAAATAGCAGAATGAGTACAGAATTAATGCCTATCCAGAAGGTTGAGTCATTAATTTTTAGTGCCAAAATAGAGGAAGTAACAAGTAAAATTCCAAGTAGAGAAAATATTATAATTCTCTTTTTCTGAGATAGATTCTCTTCCTTGTATCCCAAATACAGAAGATTAAAAAAAATAAAAGATAGCATACCCAACGAATACGATATAGAAAACCATACAAACTCACGGTTATTAAATATAGGTGTTGAAAGCCCAACTATCAAAATAGGAGCAAAAATGTATTGAATAGTATAAAGTTCTATACTCAGGTTGTTTTCATCTCTAAGAAATGCTGAAATTAAAAATAGTAACACAAGAGGGATGGATATCAAAAAACCGATACATAGTCTAAGCCATATATGTGTAGAGGTCTCATAAAATAAGTGTTTGAGTAGGAAAATTAACGCAGCAAAGAATAGAAATAATGATAGGAGTGTGTGCTGTTTGTCCCTCTCTTTTCTAAGAGAAATCGACACTGCAAGTGAAAAGGAAATTATTGCAATAACGAGGTCAGATCTTAATAACTCATGCATTTTTCATAAATACTACCTTTTTCAATCTGATGCAAACAGATAAGCAAAGACCTTCGTATCACCTATCATATTGGGTATAACACAATATTCGTTGGGTTGATGGGCGGTCTCTTCAATAGTTGCCCAAACTGCGGCATTAAAACCTCTATTTCTAAACGCTGCCGCTACTGTTCCACCTCCAATTCCCATTGGCTTTGCCGTTTTATTATAAACCCTTTTAATTGCCTTCTTTAACCTTTCAACTACCTCTGAATCTGTAGGTGTAGCTGGTGCCGCTCTTACTTCTTGTGGGAATTCTATATCAACTCTAACATTATATTCCTCTTTAATCTCGTCAGCTACTTTCTGGATAGTCTCCTTCACACTATCAATGTCTACTTCTGGTAGAATCCTACAATCAAAAAAGAATATATCTGTCTCGGGGATAGTATTGACATTTGGTATATTCTGTTCTTTCTTCGTTGGTTCAAATGTGGATATTGGTGGGTCAAAGACTTTATTTCTGATGTTAAACCTTTTATGTAGCTCTTTGTCAAGTTTAGTAATCAAGTTAGCCCCTGCTCTATGGGGGTTTATTCCAAGGTTTGGTGTGCTCGCGTGTGCCTGTTTACCTGTTACAATAAATTTAATCCAAAGTATCGATTTTTCAGCTACCTCTATCATGGTGCTGTTAGACAGTCCCGCATCAGGGACGATTATTAAATCGTCTTTTCTAAATAACTGTGGGTGATTTTTTAACAAAAACTCTATACCATACTTGTTCCCTGTCTCTTCATCAGCAACGAACAAAAGCCCTACATCATATATAGGTGGCATACCCAATTCCATAATAGCCTTAACGGAGAATATCGACGTCACAATTCCCTGTTGATTATCTTCTACCCCCCTACCGAATAATTTATCTCCCTCAATTCTGATTTCAAAGGGGTTTGATATCCATTTGCTTATCTCTCCGGGGGGGACTACATCCATATGAGACATTACCCATATAGTCTTTGATGAATCTCGCCCTTTAAGTTTTGCAACTATATTTGGCCTCTCTATACTATTGTCCCTCTCATCCTTTACTGAAAACAAGCGGACATCTGTAAATGACATCTCTTTTAACATTGAAAGAATGTAAGCTGCCTTTTCCATTTCTCCTCTCCCACCATATTGTGGGTCGAGGGCAACTCTTTTTGTAAGCTCTCTTTGCATTTCAATCATGTCGTTTCTATATTTATCTACGATCGATGAGATTGCATGCGCAAGCTTTGCTGACATAATAGGACCTCCTTATCCTCTAAAAAAGTTTCTTAATACGAAGAATACATTCTCTTTACGTTCTCTTAGTCTTCTATAGAAGTATGGAAACCATTCTTTGCCATAAGGAACATACACTCTCATTCTATATCCCTCTTTTACCAAGGATACCTGAAGGTCTCTTCTAATACCGTATAGCATTTGGAATTCGAATCTGGAGCTATCTATTTTATTCTCTTTAACAAACCTTTTGCACTCATTAATTATTTTTTCATCATGTGTGGCAATAGCGGGATACTTCCCCTCCGTAAGCAGCATCTTCATGAGTTTAATATAATTTTCATTAACTTGCTCCTTTTTCTGAAAAGCAATAGCCTCAGGTTCTTTGTATGCACCTTTGCATAACCTCACTCTAATACCCCTCTTGTTGAGCTCTTTTATGTCATCCTCACTTCTCAATAGCATAGATTGAATAACAACACCAACGTTTCCATATTTCTCAAAAAGTCTATATGAAATATCGAGAGTCCTTTGAGTATATTTAGAACCCTCCATATCTATTCTTACGAAATTATTAAGTTTATATGCCTTTTCAACAATTCTTTCAACATTGCTGAAACAAAAATCATCTCCTAAGTCCAATCCCATTTGTGTGAGCTTTAAGGAGACATTTGAATTTAGTTTTTCTCTCTCTATTATGTCCAAAATTTCTAGGTATGAATCAGCGGCAGCCCTTGCTATCTCTTCTGATGTAACATTTTCACCAAGATGATCTATCGTTGTCATAATTCCCTTATCATTCAACCGCTTAATCGATGGTATTGCCTCACTGAGCTCTTCTCCAGCAACAAATCTCCTCGCAAAAATAATGAGGAAAGACATAGAGTAACCTCCTTAATCTAAAGCCAACATGTTAATCACTTGCCTAATTATTTTGTCTTGTCAAGAAAACAAGAGGGGTTTCTAATTTAGATAAGTAAGCTTTTTAAGTTACCACATATAATATCACTATAAGACTAAAAATGAGATTTACTCTCAACTTGATTTTTATTTAATTCTCAAACCTATGTGAAGGAGATATTTGTAAACAAAGGCTAAAGGAGATGGAAATTATCTCCAACAAAAGAAGTCTCCAAATACCAATTCAGCCCGGAATAAGAATCCGAGAATTAAAGAGAGGTTTAATCTTTTTCAAACTAAGACTTTTTTGTATTGAATAGAGGTTTGAGAGGAGAAATAATTAGATTGCCCAAATAGACGTCAGTTTTTTATTGCAAGAGTTTTTAATAGAGGTTAAATATACCGGGCATGCGAGTAATTCATTGTCGAGGTGAAGAGGAGAATGGACAGATTATTAATAAGAGGACCTGTTAAGCTTAAAGGGAGGGTCAGTATATCAGGTGCAAAAAATGCGGCTCTTCCATGTATGGCGGCATCTATACTCACCGATAAACCCATAAAGCTTACCAATGTCCCGGACGTGGCTGATGTAGATTCTACAATCGAGCTCTTGAGATATATGGGAGCACAGTGCAATTATGATAGAAATAAGAATTACCTTTTAATTGATTCAAAAACGTTAAATAGATATGAGGCTCCTTACGACATTGTTAGAAAGATGAGGGCATCCTCACTTGTCTTAGGACCACTTGTTGCAAGATATAAGCGGGCAAGGGTATCATTGCCGGGCGGGTGTGCCATTGGTGTAAGACCAATAGATTTACATATAAAGGCCTTATCTCAAATGGGCGCTGAAATAAGAAATGAGCATGGTTACATAGTTGTAGAGGCAAAACAATTGAAAGGAATAAAATTCTTTTTTGATATAGTAACAGTAACGGGAACTGAAAATATTATGATGGCAGCTGTTCTTGCAAATGGAACGACAGTACTTGAGAATTGTGCAAAGGAGCCCGAGGTAGTTTGTCTTGCAAAGATGCTAAAGAAGATGGGGGCACATATAGAAGGGGAAGGGACTGACCGAATTGTAATTGAGGGGGTAAAGCATCTTAAGGGGTGTACTTATAAACTTATTTCAGACAGAATTGAGGCAGGAACTTATGCAGTAGCGGCAGCAATTACAAAAGGTGATGTCATAATTGAGAATTGTGAAGTAGAACATTTTGAAAATGTCCTTATTAAATTAGAAGAGGCTGGTGCTATTATCAAGAGACTAAAGAACGCCGTTAGGGTGACAATGAACAGAAGGCCTAAACCCTTTGAGATCGTCACAATGCCATATCCTGGTTTTCCAACCGATATGCAGGCTCAATTTGTAGCACTTGCTACCCTCGCAGAGGGTAGTTCAGTTGTAAAAGAGACAATATTTGAAAATAGATTTATGCACATTCCAGAGCTAATGAGAATGGGGGC
This sequence comes from Deltaproteobacteria bacterium, assembly GCA_026416535.1. Classification (GTDB taxonomy): domain Bacteria; phylum Myxococcota; class SpSt-1050; order SpSt-1050; family SpSt-1050; genus SpSt-1050. Next base: position 10,509 of record JAOAFA010000114.1, on the reverse strand, counting down.
GGATATAGAAATTAAAGGCAATACAGCTCACATAAGAGGTGTAAAAAGGCTTTTAGGAGCGAGTCTTATGGCAACAGATTTGAGAGCATCGGCCGCACTTGTACTTGCCGCACTGGCCGCAGAAGGTGAATCTATAATCAATAGGATTTATCATCTGGATAGAGGGTACGCACATCTAGATAAGAAGATGCGGATTCTAGGCGCTAAGATTGAAAGGCTTAAATGATGGATGAGCTGAGAGTTCTTCTAAGTAGAGAGGCGCTTATAAATAATATTTCTGAGTTTGTAAGAATTTCAAATGGGCACCACAGAGTAATGGCAGTTGTCAAGGCAAATGCATATGGACATGGCTTAGTTGAAATACTTTCAATTATAAGAGATACAAAAATAAGAAAGTTTGGAGTCTTTACACTCGAGGAGGCGCTAAAAGTAAAAGAACTAATACCTGATTCTATGATCCTCATCTTTCAGTCCCTCTATAATAAAGAGCTTTATGAGGCTATCGAGAGAGGTTTTGACATTACGATAGGCTCAGTTGATAATCTTCAAAATTTGAAAGATATAATAAAAAATACCAGAAGTCCCCCATTTATCCATTTAAAGGTCGAGACTGGAACAAATAGACAAGGTATTACTGAGCCAGAATTAAACACGGTAATTCAGACTCTGTCAGAAATTCGAAAGATAAAATTAAGGGGGATCTACACCCATTTCGCCAACATTGAAGATACAACAGACCATTCGTACGCGATGTTCCAATTAAATCGCTACAGGCGGTTTGTAAGTGAATTCGATAAAAATGGTATAAAATTTGAGTTTCGACATACGGCTTGTTCAGCAGCAGCTATTCTCTTTCCAGAGACACATTTTGACTTTGTAAGGATTGGTATTAGTCTGTATGGGCACTGGCCTTCAAAGGAAACACTTATATCCGCTAATCATCTAAATATTGAAAAACCCAATCTTCTCCCTGTAATGTCTCTGCGAACAAAGATAATTCAGATAAAAAATGTTAGGTCATCAGAATATATCGGCTACGGTTGCACTTACAAAGCTACAAGGGATATGAAAATAGGAATCTTACCGATCGGCTATGCGAATGGGTATAGACGCGTATTTTCCAATAGCACGTATGTCATTGTTAAAGGTAGGAGGGCACCTGTGGTTGGGAGAGTCTGTATGAATATTATAATGATTGACATAACAGATATCCCAGGTGTTCGGGTTCTAGATGAGGTTACATTGTTGGGGAAGGATAATGGTGAGATGATTAGTGCCGAGGATTTAGCACAGATAGCTGGCACTATTAATTATGAGATCTTAACCCAAATAGATCCGTTTGCAACTAGGATTATCTCGTAAATCCTTTTTTACCATCTTGCAAAATGTTCTTCAGTAAAGCCATAGACGTCTTTGAGTCCAATTCTCTCTTCGTCTATCTCGACACAACCTGTAAATCTTCCAAAAGGTTGTGAGAACTTACTTTTTATAAAGATTGCATTTATATTAGCCTTTCTTAATCCTTCCGGAGTAAAAACTAAATTTATCTTACCATCGCAAGAAGAAATACTCCATTCCCTTGTAAGATCCGTGTCTAAGTATTTAAACTTGACTATGTCAACTTTATACATCTTCCCATCTATCCAGAATACATTCTCTGTTTGTCCTGTCTCATTAATTCCTGACGAAAGGTTAAACCCCAACCTCTTCCCACTCTCAAGCATACCCCCACCTGATGCCCAATTCCAGAAGGTCTCCCTTGCAAGTAGTCCTATCGTATAATCTAATACTCCAAACGAATTCTCCTTCCTTAGAGTAAATCTCTCACCATTAAGCATTAATTCACCCTCAATCTCCATACCAGCTTCTTTGTGTGTGTAATTAAATCCCTCGAGTGACTCCCTTACTACCAAAGAGAGGGGCTCAGGAATTCTACTAAACCTGATGTATGCACTTACCATATTTTTGTATCTCAAGGTAAGCGTTATAAAGCTGGCTTCTACTTTATATTGTAAATTACAATCTCTGGTTTCAAAGGAAACTATCCCATCTTCTGCGCTTCCGTCAAAATTGATGCCTCTTGCAAATGGCCTTATCATATTTACTTCATACATCCGTTTTGATTTTCGGTCAAAAAGATACAAAAACATGTTCCCAATGTAACCTGTGGAAACTATGGCAGAACCGAATACAATCTCATCATTACTTACCCCCATGTATTGCCATCTTTTTATTTTAAACATTTTGAGCATTTTTTTGCCAACAAGTGAAAATTTCTTGTTACCATAAGGGCGAAGGTCATCTATGTTAATAACATTAAGTGGCTTTGAAAAGATACCAAAATTCGGTCTGCCATCCTCGTTTATTAGCTTCCTTTCCTCCATATCCCACCTCGAATCGATTTTAATTTTTAGTATATTATAAATAATTTTGCAAACAAAAATACCAATCTCACAATGGAAGAAAACCCAAAATGCATCCCGATTGTTCTTAGCCCTTTTATTTAAACCTTTCACTTTAGCCGAACTCTTACTTCATTGCTTTTTAATATATACCAAGATAGTCGTCAGAAAAACCTCTGCGCTTTAGAGGTTTTGATAAAAGTAGATTGGTGTTTTAGGTGTTTTGCTCAGCATATATTCTTTATAGTATTTTGCGCGTCTCTCTTGGATAGAGGAGTGCTATCCCTATAAAACAAGTTTTATACACAGTAAAACTTTAGAAGTTAGCTGAACAATAAAAGAACAGGATTTTTACTCTTAAACAAGTCAAAGATCTTTAGGAGTTGGCTTCATCCTACAACAATGGAAAAATCCAAACACATATAAAATGTATTGAATTTTATCCTATTTACATATAAAAAAGCCAGAGGTTTTGTGAGGTGAAATAGCTATGTTGAATAGCCCTTTTGTTCAAGGCGAAGCACTAATTAAATTATCAGGTATTGGGGATATAATATTCCTAATTATATTGGGTGGTTTCGCATTACTTATAATGCTTGCTTTATATAAGAAGCTTGTTAGTAAAAAAAGATCCAAATACGAGGTAACACCATCTCAAAAAGAGGAAAGTCTCAATGAGGCTGTCATAGAAAAGCAGGAAGAATTGGATGAGGAGACCATTTCTATTGAGGGAGGAGAGGAGAGTGGAGACAAGGAAGCCTCTCATGAGGAGAGACCCGAGGTTATACCAATCAAGGTTGAAGAGCTTGCAAAGCCCATCCAGCCAAAGACTTTGAAAGAAGGACTCAAGAAGACTCACGATGGATTTATATCAAGGCTGAATAGAATATTCTTCTCATCAAAGTCAATTACAAAGCAGAACATCGATGCAATTGAAGAGGTACTATTTACATCTGATGTGGGAGTGAAGACGTCACAGAGATTGTTAGATTTTTTGAGTGATACCCTCTCTAAAAAAGAGCTTGAAGATTCGAGTAAAGTAAGAGAGGCCTTAAAGCAAAAGATTAAAGAAATGATAAAGATAGATGCACCTCCAATCATTTTCGACAAGAAGCCTTACATTATAATGGTTGTCGGTGTCAACGGTGTTGGGAAGACTACAACAATAGGGAAGCTCGGCTCTAAGTACAAAGCATTAGGAAAGACAGTCCTATTTGCAGCAGGAGATACATTTCGGGCTGCGGCCTCTGAGCAGATAGAGATTTGGGGGGAGAGGACTGGAATTCAAGTGGTTTCAGGACAGGAGGGCGGTGATCCGGCCGCAGTTATTTACGATGCAATCTCTGCTGCAAAAGCAAAGAATATAGATATAGTTATTGCTGATACGGCAGGAAGGCTACATACAAAGCTGCCACTTATGGAGGAGCTCAAAAAGGTAAAGAGGGTTTGTAATAAGGCCGTAGAAGGCGCACCTCATGAAATATTTCTTGTTCTCGACGCAAATACCGGACAAAATGCTATCTCCCAAGCAAGGGAATTCAACGAGGCATTGAATATAACTGGTATCATATTGACCAAACTTGATGGGACAGCAAAAGGTGGGGTCGTAATAGGTATTTGTGATGAACTCAAAAAGCCTATCAGATATATAGGTATAGGGGAATCCGTGGAAGATCTACGTGATTTTGACCCAGACGAATTTGTAGAGGCCCTATTTGAACAATAATACCAATCCTCTCTCTGGGTCTTCCAAAGATATTGAAAGGCTTTGAAAGATAGAGGGCCCGCTTGGTCTGTAGGGGGGTATTGTGAGACTAAGGGGGGAAGATATTCTCACACAACAGACCTTACGGGCCGGCAATAATAATAACAAATACGGAGTCTAACTTATTCCATATGCCCTAATCTTTTAGTTTGGTGTTAGTTAGTAGGGGTTTGCAGACAATAAATCCTGCTCCTAGTGGGAAAACTAAAAATATTAAGCCTGCTGGTGACTGAGTTGGTAGAACGGTTAAATTAGTATGAGTTACTATTACCTTTTTAGATTATGTTTTTTACATCGCAAAAAGCTCGACTGAATAAATAAATATTTGACTGAATTTACAAATAATTATAATAATTAATTAACTATGAATGATGAAAATCTACAGATTTTATCAGGTAAAGGCTGGCTTTATAAGCAAAACGATATGCTATATGGACCTGTGCCTTCACAGGTGATCGCCGATTTAATAAATAAGGGTATACTAAATGCAAACTCTGAGATTGCAATAGAAGATGGTGAATGGAAAAAGATTAAAGACATCAAACACTTTAATCAATTTATAATACAGTATGAGGCAAGGAAAAGAAGAGAGGCAATCGAGAGAGAGGAACGCAGACAGAAAAGGCTAGGTATCCTTCTTCTATTAATAAAAATTACCTCCGCTCTGCTCATTTTTTCTATTATTGGTATGGCGGGATACTTCGGGTATAAAAAATTTATCCTACCTCGGAAAGATGTTAGATCGCCAATTGAAGATGACTCTGTTGAGATTACAGGTGTAACCATGGATGAGTGGCTGGAAAAGCACCCCCCTCTAGTTGCACTGGGAACAAGGAAGATTGAGACAAAGACAGAAGAAGCAAAGGTAGAAGAGAAACTATCAAAAGATACTATTAAAAAAGGAAGAACAGGGAAAGAGAAAAAAGGGACAAAAGATACAGATAAAGGAACCAAGGTTGCAAAGGCAGATATACCCACTCAAAAATCACCTGAATCAGATATGCCTGAACAACTGACAGATGCAGAGATTTATGAGATGATTCAGAAGAATATCTCAAAGTTATTTATATGCATAAGAGAAGAATTGCAGAGAACCCCTGATCTGAGAGGAGAGATTCTGATTGAATTCGTCATAAAAAACGATGGGCGAATTGGTGACCTTAAGATTGAAGACCCGAGATTTGCAAGCGGACCTATGTACGACTGCTTTCTTAAAAAACTTATGATGTGGAAATTCAGGTCATTTTACGGTGAGAGAAAAATCGTAAAATATCCGTTTTATATAAAATCAAAAAAATGATCTCTTCCCACAACTCAAAACATCTACTTTCTCTGTTTTTAGCAACATTTATTGCATTATCCTGCAGCGCAAGAGTTGAAGACATCCAAGGAATGATATCTGAAAACGATATCAGTAATTCTATTGATGATGCCGGTCCAGGAGATTTAAAGCACTCAGATCTCTATACAACGCCAGATACTCATTACCCTACCTACGAAATCATTAGAGATATAAGAATTTCTGCCTCTAATACAAAGACGTGGGGTGGATTTGGCTGGGTAAGGGAGGCAGAAGATTCTATATTTACTATAAGAGATGATGTCCCAGAGACCTGCTATAAAGGACCTGAGAATCAAGAGGTTACTCTAACATTTGATATATATACGATATTTAAATCGTCACCCTTAATAAAAGAGTTTCATCTGAATCACAATCAGAATAACAATATTATATTTAAAGTCTCAGCCTCCCCAAATTGCTATGAACAACCAGTAGTAATATATGAAACTAACTTTGAAAAACCACTCTCATGGGAGGACGCTCGTTTTGGATGTATTACTGTAAACTTCACATCAGTAAAAGGACTTGAGATTTGCTCTGGATCTTTAAAATCGCAACTGAAAATCTGGCGCTCTTTAGATTTTAAACCCCAGAAGACAGATAAGAATTTTGGGATAATAGAAGGCTTCTATGGAGTAAGATGGTCATATACCGAGAGAGAAAAAATAATACTGACTTTAAGTAAATATGGCCTGGGTATGTACATCTATGCACCAAAAGATGATCCAAAACACAGGGAGAGATGGAGAGAGGATTACTCCAATTATGAGATGCAGGTATTTTCCGAAATTGCCTCAATTGCAGAGAAATCAGGAGTAGACTTCTATTACGCAATAAGCCCTTTCATTGACTTTGATTATGAAAACTCAAAAGACTTTGAGACCCTTTTTGCAAAACTTAAGAGATTTACAGGATACGGAATAAAGAATTTTGCAATCTTTGCTGATGACATTGAGATGGAGAAAGATATAAAAGTCAATTCAGAACTCGGTAGGATTCACACAGACATAACAAACAATATTTACAAAAGTCTCAAAAATGAACTAAATGATGTAAAAATGCTATTTGTAGGGACAGTCTATTCGGATGAAAGAACAAAGTCTTTTGAAGACGGGTATGGTTATCTTAGGGAGATTGCAAAACTTGACACTGATATTAAAATATTCTGGACAGGACTTAAGACAAGTGGTGCAACACTCACCGGTGAGGATATAAAACTCTTTACGGAAATCACAGGTAGAAAGCCTCTCATCTGGGACAACTTCTGGGCAAATGACGGAGGAGACGGGTTTATGGCTAGTCTGTATCTTTCTGATTATACAGGAAGAGATAAAACCATCCTTGATAAGATTGAAGGCATAGCCATAAATCCACTGATTCAGGGCTCACTCACTCTCCTAAACCTAATGAGATTCGGCGAATGGAAGAACGGAGATTTAAGTAAAGACTGGGCAAGAAATGCCTTGTATTGGTTTGAAGTCTTTGATCGGTATAACCCACCACCACAATCAAAAATAGTTACTGATTATGTTATAGAAAATCTGATTTTATTAACTGAAATTTACAATGGTAACTCAAATAAAAAAATAGAATTTACAAGACTGAACATAGCATTAGACGAACTTTACTCATCTCTCGCATCTGGAGACAAGGAGAGCGTAATAACAAGTATAATTAATCTTTTGAGGATATTTGCCCAGATGTATGTGATTCAAAGTGTGTTATACAACTCATCAATTGATACAGAAATGTTTGATGAGATATTCTTCCCCTCGGAGAAGGTCAGACTTGATGCCCAAGCAGGAATGTATGGAATACAATTTTTACTATCAAAACTCAACAATGAACCGGATTATGAAAAAGAGAGAAAGATGAAGTATTACCTCGAGAAATCTTCAAATCAGAGATTTATATATAGTGCAGGCGAGATGAACCGTTTTGCAGATTACATATCACATACAAACTTCGAGAAAAAATATGATATTAAAATATTAGAACCCAATGAGAGAATTCCGAGTGATTGTGGCGCCAAATTAGAGAAATCTTTCAAACCCTTTAAGACAAATACAGAAATAGAAATTTTTGGTCTACCAAAGAATTATTATAAGATTGAAGAAGATGCAGTTAAGATTAAAATCCCATATGCTGGGAATTACGATATTGTTATTTTAAACCACTCAAAAGACGGTGTTAATGTTATCTTCCAAAATATTGTATGTAAATAGTTTTGGTGGAATTGAGTCTCATTTTGTGTTAACGAACAAGAGAGATACGGAGGGTAAAAATGACTGATATTGAGATTGCAAGGATGAAGAGAAAAGAGATGAAGAGAATAAAGGAGGTCGCTACTGATCTCGGCATTAAAGAGGAGGAATTGACATTATATGGCGAATACATTGCAAAGGTGGATTATGAATCCATTTTAAAAAGAACAGAGACAAACAGAGAAGGGAAACTTATTGTAGTTACAGCTACCACTCCAACACCACTCGGGGAAGGAAAGACCGTGACCTCAATCGGACTGACCCAGGGCATAGGGAAGATTGGTAAAAAAGTTTCACTTTGCATTCGGCAACCGTCCCTCGGTCCTGTCTTTGGAATAAAAGGAGGTGCATCGGGTGGCGGTTATTCACAGGTCCTACCAATGGAGGAGTTTAACCTACATTTTACAGGCGATATGTACGCTGTAAATACCGCACACAACCTTCTATGTGCAATGACTGAGGCATCTGTATTCCATAAAAATGCACTCGGTATTGACCCACAGAGAATCAAACTTAGGCGGGTAATAGATATAAATGACCGGGCTCTCAGAAATATCATTATCGCCGTAGGCGGTAAAGACGGAGTTATTAGGGAAACGGGATTTGATATAACTCCTGCAAGCGAAATAATGGCAATACTTGGTCTCTCATGTTCTATTAAAGAGTTAAAAGAAAGACTGTCACGCATTGTAGTAGGATATACTTACGGAGGTGAAGCGGTCTTTGCAAAAGATATAAGGGCAGTCGGTGCTATGGCAGTGCTACTGAAAGATGCCTTAAAACCCAATCTCATTCAGACAATAGAGGGTCAACCAGTATTTGTCCACACAGGTCCGTTTGGTAACATTGCTCACGGGAATTCTTCAATAATCGCGGACAAAATTGCACTCAAATTTTCAGATTACGTAGTTACAGAGGCAGGATTCGGGGCCGACCTCGGACTCGAAAAATTTATTCATATCAAGTGCCGGGCCGCAGGGTATTCACCTTCCTGTATTGTAATAGTGACATCCATTCGCTCTCTGAAGATGCACGGTGGGGCATTCAGAATACCACCAGGAAAAATATTAAGTGATGAGATAATGTTTCAGAAAAATAAAGAGGCACTTATCAATGGCTTCCCCAATCTGAAGATTCATATTGAAAATTCAAAACTATTTGGTATCCCGGTTCTGGTTGCAATAAACAAATTCCCAAAAGATGAGTGGGAGGAGATTGAACTGCTTCAGGACCTAATAAGCCATTGCGGGGCAGAATCTGAAATATCTGAGGCCTTTGAAAGAGGAGGAGAAGGTACGATAAGGCTTGCAAGAAAAGTTGTTGAGTTGTCAGAGAAGAAGTCAGAACTGAAATTTCTCTACGGACTTAAGCAACCTGTAAGAGAGAAGATTGAGATTCTTGCAAAGAATATTTACAGGGCAGGAGGTGTAAATTATTCAAAACAGGCTATTAAGGAGATTGAGAACATAGAAAAGATTTTTGGTTCAGAATTCCCCATATGCATGGCAAAGACCCAGCTTTCAATTTCAGATAAACCCGAGATTAAGGGGTCACCATCTGACTACGTATTTGAGGTGAATGAGGTGAGGCATTCAAACGGTGCGGGATTCGTAGTTCCGGTAGCCGGTGAGATATCTACTATGCCCGGGCTTGGCTCCAGACCCGCGGCAATAAACATTGACATCTCCGATGATAGTGTTATCAATGGAATCTTTTAAGAAATAAGAGAGGTTGAAATGTATAAAATTATTGATGGAAAAATTGTCTCAAAGAAGATTAGAGAAGAGATACAACAAAAGACTTCTGCCCTCTATAAGGATAAATCAGTTAAACTCAAATTAGCAACTATATTAGTAGGTAACGACCCTGCATCAAAAATATATATAAAAAACAAAATAAACGCCTGCAGTGAAGCAGGAATTGAATCAGAACATATAGACCTTCCTGCTACAACTCCGGAAAGTGAACTGCTCGGTATAATAGATAAACTTAATGGTGAAGTTGAGATTGACGGGATACTTGTCCAACTACCGCTTCCGTCACACATATCGGCTGATAAAGTAACTGATAAAATTTCACCTGACAAAGACGTGGATGGATTCCATCCTTACAATCAAGGGAGGTTACTTGCTGCAAAAGATTATGATTCACTTATAAAATCAGGAATTCCCATCCCATGTACACCTTATGGTTGTCTAAAATTGCTTGAATACTACAATATTGATATTTCGGGTAAAAGGGTTGCCATTCTCGGTAGGTCAAACATTGTCGGGAAGCCATTATCACTACTTTTCTTGCTTAAGAATGCTACAGTAACTATATGTCATTCTAAGACAAAAGATGCAAAAGAGATAATCAGAGAGGCTGACATTGTAGTGTGTGCCACCGGAAAAAGAGGCCTGCTAAACGGTGATATGGTAAAGGAAGGAGTGGTTTTACTGGACGTGGGAATAAATAGGGGAGAGGACGGAAAGATTTACGGAGACGCTGATTTTGAGAGTGTAAAAGAGAAGGCATCATTTATTACCCCTGTCCCCGGCGGCGTTGGTCCTATGACAATTACAATGTTGTTGTATAACACACTTACACTTGGCCTAAAAAGACGGGGAATTATAAATATATGAACTTTCTTGAAAAACTCTCAAATAGAGTTCCCACTCTCTCCTTTGAACTTTTCCCTCCTAAAAAACCTGATGGATGGGCAACATTATATGCCACGCTCTCGGAGATTTCAAA
>JAOAFA010000089.1 GCA_026416535.1 Deltaproteobacteria bacterium | reverse complement strand
TTATCATCTTGGCGCCTGTTGCCGCTAACCCCCCTCCTATAAATGTCTTTGCCTTCGGACTTTTATACATCCAGTAGGCAAAAAGCCCTCCACCCACCAGTGCCGCCAATCCGACATACTTCAAAAACTCATCTACCTCATCCCAGCCCTCACCTCTATCCCTTCTATCTAATTCTTTATTATCCATAACCTTCCTCCTTCTCTAAATAACTTTGGATACTTATGACAATATGCTAAAATTAAAATAGCATCTGCTAACCAAAATTGTCAAGTAAATTCACATCCCCATATCTTAACTATTCAACTAATTGATAATAATTTTAGATCCCCTTCATCCACCATTAAATGGAGAAAGTGTATATAAATAATACGTGGAAAATGCCCAATCTACGATCTTGTTTATCACGAGTGAATATATTTATAATCTCTCTTGCTTTAGGTGGTAAGTTAGAAAATTAAAAACCTAATCTCCCCTTTCAAATCAAGGTTCTTGCATCACAAACAAGTCAAATAATATAGGTAATCCCTCACCACAGACGCAAATCAAAACTTAATGATTAATTTGGGTTTACAGGGCTAATTAATGACTGAACATGAACAGCCACCCTCCACCACATTTTCATTCACACCATCTTGACATTCGGGATCACATTCACAATCTGGATCACAACCATACGTCTCATCACATTTACACCCTTCTTGTAAAACATCATTTATCTTTACATCTTTTGAAAGAGGTACATCCGCCCCAGAATCATTAATAATGATTGTATCAGGCTGAATATATGTGTCAGTTATTGCATCTCTACCTGCATCATATCCTATATCGGTCCTAAAGGTATCTGTTGTTATATCCATACCCACATCTGATAAACCTGAATCGAATCCAATATCAATTCCAATATCAAATCCTATATCTCTACCTGTATCCGGACCTACATCAGCTCCACTGTCAATTCCCACATCAACTCCCGCATCAGCTGGGTTAGCAGGCAATACTGTGAATAATCCCGTACCCACACCTTGTTGACCATCTGGATTGTTCACAACAACATTTCTTTTTCCTGTTGCTGCCAATGCCCCTATTCTCACATTTTGACCCTTCAAGGTATTAGCATCAATAAATAGTGTTGTTTGAACATTTGTGTTAGGACCAAGATATATTTTCGCCCCTTGTTGAAAGTTTGTGCCCTTTACTATTACCTCCGGAATTGTCTCACCCTGTCTGCCAGAATCAGGAACAATAGAAGCAACCGTAGGTGGCGGACCTTTATATGTAAATGTAAATGCAAATTGGTAAAGTCCATAGCCATCACCAACTGCGAGCATGTAATACTTACCTGGTTTAGGATTATTAATGGTTTGAGTAGGACTATTAACCCATTTATATGTCGCCGTTGTCCCAGAGGAAGAATATCTCACATAATTATTGTAATTCACATAAAAAGTTACTCTACTAGTCGCATCAGCACCTGTTTGAAGATTAATCGCGTTCATATCTACGCTTATGGATTGGGCATATGACGGAACATCATATACGAATTGAATAACAAAGGGCTGTTTTCCATTGACTCCGGATAATTGGGGCATGAGCGTCCATCCACTAGCCGTATAACCATTTGGAACATCCACAAATCTTCCACAATTTAGTAAATTCCTTTCTTCATACGCCTTTATTACTTGCTCAGCCATTGAATTGCCACCAATATTTCTAGCCGAAGATATAACTGCGTTAGCCGCATCTTGTAGCGTAGCGGTCCTGCTGATTGAAGCCATAGCGAGTGCAACCACTTTCCCAAAATTATCATCACCACTTAGATACCTTCTTGCTAGCCAGGTAGGACCTGCAAATACCTTTCCATCCTCATGTGATTCACCAACAATATTCTCAGGACATCTGGCATAATCATTTAAATTTCTAACAGCCCCTTCACCAAATGCTACAGATAAATGCCTTCCTATTACTTCATCATCTGTTATGTGTGATGGTATAAAATCGGCTGTCCCCTCATTTAAACCAAGCGGGATCCCATTATAACCATAAGAATCCAGCCCACCATAAAGTCCGCTAGTCCTATCTATAAATGCATGGGTATATTCGTGCATCATTACATCTGCATCATAAGCTATGTTTACATTTTTCTTAGACACATTATATGGATTCGACCCCAAACAAAGTCCCACGATGAAGGCACCTCCAATATAGGCTGCATTACATTGCATCTCTGTGCCAAGCCTTGTAACATTTACTGCCGCCTCAAGCTTGAAATCCATTGCATTAATACCCTTAGATTTATACCAATCATGTGCTCGGTTAATGTGATAAAAATTCATAACCTCGGCAAAGGGGTCATAAGGATTATTTGAGGTTGCTGCTGCCTCATTGGGTGAAAACATAAAATTGCCGTTTGAATCCGCCCTTGCCTGTCTACTATTCTCTGAACATCCATACCTTGGATCGCAGTTCGAAAACGTATCCACATAATAACCCTGCAATACCGTGGAAGAAGCGAGATTCGTCAGAGTAACTTTCGTAGTAGACCCACTCTTCTCAGGTGAATCCTCATAAACAGAACCCATGGCATTGAACATACGGCTTATTCTCTGAATAATAGAACCATTTCTTGCATCTACGTAATAGATAAAACTCGACACAGGCACATAAGATTCAATATAAACTTTATACACGGGATAAATACCATCCCCTAATTCTAAAAACGACTTTTTCACCTCCAAAGACCTCTCATTATAAACAGAAGGTTTGAGATGATTTAGTACAATCGATCTCGCGGCCTCAGTTGAATAATTAAACGTAAAAGATGGATTGTCAATCTGATATGTCGAATTCGATATTTGAATTATTCGATTCCCCTTTAATAATACAACTATCTCTCCACCGTCTACCTCAATACCATCAAACATCTGCTGATATCTATGAACCGTAAACCCATCAAAAAAATTACTTCTATAAAGGGATAATTGGGTATGTGAGGAATCTAACCCAAAGAGGTTCAAATTATCATGTATAAACCCTCTAACTTCATACTCATTCTGTACTTCAATTCCAATATTATAAATTAATGAAGGTATCTTTACATGGCTTTTATATACGACCTTTGCCTCAGGATAAATTTTTAGCAGCCTTTCCAAAGAAGCCTTTGAGATATCTTCAAAATAACTATATGAAAACGTCATCGTTGGAGTTACAAGTATAGAGGCTAAAAACACAATTTTAATCACACTTCTTCTCATAAAATGCTTACCTCCTAAAAACCGTTACATAATGATATTTTATTACATAAAGCACTTCAAAACAAAAGCACACCTCCTACTCTTATATGATATTTCTGTCATACAAAAAGATTCAATAAACAAACCTCTAAAAATTAGACGGCGTGAATTATTAATATTTGTTGATTTAGAGACGAATATTGCCATAACGTAAAAAATCAAATTACGTTCACTGAATTAAGGTAATTATCTGACATGAATTAACCAAGGAGTAAGGAATTTAGTCATACCTTTATATAATGCCTTTTAGATTATAAAAAACTAAAATATTTGACTTTTCATGCTGCAGACTATAACTATACAAAGCATCTTTTATGCTAAATACTAAGGTTACATTTTTAATCTGATAAAATGTCTATATTCAAGCTTAACTCATCTTTTCAACCCCAGGGTGATCAACCAACAGCCATTAAAAAACTTGTAGAGGGAGTGAGAACAGGTAAAGAACACCAGGTTCTCTTGGGTGTAACAGGTTCGGGCAAGACGTTTACAATGGCCTGTGTCATAGCAGAGTTAGGATTACCAACCCTTGTACTAAGTCCAAACAAAGCACTTGCTGCCCAGTTGTTTGAGGAGTTTAAGGGGTTCTTCCCTGAGAATGCCGTTGAGTTTTTTGTCTCTTATTACGATTATTATCAACCTGAGGCCTATGTACCTGAGAAAGATCTGTATATCGAGAAAGAGACCGATATTAACGAGGAGATTGATAGATTGAGGCATTCAGCAACACACTCCTTACTAACCCGAAACGATGTGATCATCGTAGCTTCTGTCTCATGTATTTATGGATTGGGCTCGGCAGAGACATATTCTGAGATGCAATTGTATATCTCAAAGGAGAAAAAGTATAAAAGAAGAGATATAATTGATAAACTAATTGAAATGCAGTATGAGAGGAATGATATAGATTTCCATAGAGGCACCTTTAGGACAAAGGGTGATACAATAGATATCTTTCCACCATACGAAGAGTCATTGGCTATACGAATAGTTTTAATGGGTGAGACCATCGAATCAATCAAGGAATTTGATCCTATAACAGGAATAACAAAAGGTGAAATAGATAAGGTATATATATTCCCAGGCTCTCACTACGCAACTACAAGGGATCAATTAAATAGAGCTATAGAATCAATCAAATTAGAACTAAAAGACAGACTTGACGAGTTATATAGAGAAAATAAACTATTAGAGGCTCAAAGACTCGAACAAAGGGTAAGGTATGATCTTGAGATGCTCATTGAAACAGGTTACTGTAACGGTATAGAGAATTATTCAAGACACTTTACGAATAGAAGGCCTGGGGAACCACCCCCTACCCTGTTAGACTACTTTCCAAAGAATTTTTTAACAATAATCGATGAAAGCCACATAACAATCCCTCAACTAAATGGCATGTACAATGGAGACAGAACTAGAAAACAAACTTTGGTCGACTATGGATTTAGATTACCATCGGCATTAGATAACAGGCCCCTCAAATTTGAAGAATTTACGAGATTAATTAAAAATACAATTTATGTTTCGGCCACCCCTGGACCATATGAGCTTTCTATGGCAAAAGAAAACATCGCTGAACAAATCATTAGACCAACAGGTCTCATAGATCCAGAAATAGAAGTCAAATCAGCACAAAATCAAATAGAGGATTTAATAATAGAGATTAAAAATAGAATAGAAAAAAAGGAAAGGGTCTTAGTTACCACCCTCACAAAAAGATTTGCAGAAGAGCTGACTGAATATCTGGAATCAAAAAAGTTTAAGGTAAAGTACATGCACTCAGATATTGACACACTTGAGAGGATAGAGATTATAAGAGGTCTTAGAAAAGGGGAGTTTGATATTCTAATAGGTATAAACTTGCTGAGAGAAGGATTGGATCTGCCCGAAGTATCCCTTGTAGCAATCCTTGACGCCGATAAGGAGGGTTTTCTAAGGTCCGAGAGGTCGCTCATTCAAACAATAGGAAGGGCAAGCAGAAACATAAATGGAAAAGCTATACTATATGCCGATAAAAGGACAGAAGCTATCGAGAAGGCAATAAGTGAGACAAACAGGAGAAGAGAAAGACAATTGGAATATAATAAAAAGTTTGGTATCACCCCTCGAACAATAATAAAAAGGGTATCAGACGTCCAATTTAAAGTATATAATTCAGATTACTTCGAATTTGACGATATAGATACAAAAGATTTCAAAATGATAGAAAAAAAGATTGCTATGCTAAAAAAAGAGATGCTAAAATATGCTTCTAATTTGGAATTTGAGAAGGCGGCCGAAATAAGAGACGAGATTAGGAAATATGAGAAAATGTTACTTAAAATGAGTTGAATACTATGAATCAAATTGTATTCGGAAATTACATACTCACCAAAAGAATCGGCACTGGAGGAATGGCAGAGGTATTTTTAGCGAGAAAAATGAGCTCAGCTAATATAAGTAAGCCTCTCGCCTTAAAAAAACTTTTAGATAAACACAAAAATGATGCTGAGGTTGTCAATCTATTCCTCAACGAGGGCAGGCTCATGTCCTGCATAATGCATCCAAATGTTATCGAGGTATACGATGTAGGGGAAGTGGAAAATACTCCTTATTTAGTAATGGAATATATCTATGGGAAAGACCTATATTCTGTAATAAAGAGTGTATCTTCGATCGGTATTTCAATTCCTTTAGATATAATTCTATATATAATCTCAGAAATCCTCGAGGGCCTTCACACAATCCACACAGCCAAAGACAACAAAGGAAACAATTTAAAAATAATTCATGGAGATATCAACCCATCAAACATATTCATAAGCTTCGAGGGAGAAATAAAAATTGGGGATTTTGGCATAGCTAAATCCAAATTTGACAAAAATAAGACAAAGGGAAATGTCCTAAAAGGAAAGATATCATACCTTGCCCCCGAACAGATAATGCTTGAAAACTTTAATCAACAAATTGACATATATGATGCTGGACTCATATTATACGAGATGCTTACCTTAAAAAAGGCATTCGACGAAACTAATGATGAAAGACTATTATATGAGATATTAAACTGTGAAATAGATGAAATAATCTACAATAACAAGAGTGTGGACCCTACACTCAAAAATATTGTTCTTAAAGCCATTCAAAAAGATCCAAAAAAAAGGTACAAATCAGCTCAGGAATTTCAAGCCGATATAAACAAATTCATTAAAGATAAAAATATCAGAATTAATTACATGATGTTAAAAAACTTCATGCACTCATTATATGAGGAACAATTAGATAACGAAGCATTAATAAATAATCAAAATCACAACAAAGAATTCTCTGGAAGTATTACCATTACGCCAATCTCCAAGATAATTGTCCAACTAATGAAAGATAGAATGACGGGGAGATTATATGTTGAAAACTCCGGAATTTACAAAAATATTTATTTCAAAGATGGAAAAATTTACTATGTCTCATCAAATTATCAACCCGAACTTATAGGTGAGTTCATTGCCCGCAAGGGTGTTCTCCCAAAGGAAGTAATCTCCGAGGCATTAAGGATATCAAAAACAGAAAATTTGAGATTTATAGACTACCTTGTCATTAAAGGCTTTCTAAAACCTCACGAGATGTATAATTTGCTTACTGAGCAGGTAAAAGAGAAGATCTACCATCTTCTCAGCTGGGATAAAGGCTCTTATATTTATTTTGATAAAGAAATAACAAAGCAAGATGCCTTACCGCTAAACCTTGGGGATTTTGAATTTATCTATCAATGCATCTCAAGATATACACCTACATACGTCATTGAAAATTATATCTCAAACTTTATATTCAAACCTATCAAATTTAACAATGACGCTATTCAGTATATTGAAAAAATAAGGTTTAACGCCTACGAATTAAGGCTCATAAAAATAGCTATGCAAAAAAAGAATTTAAATGAAGCTATTAATGAGGCAGTCCTAACACACAATTACAAAAAAGATGAGGTATTAAAAGTCTACTACATGCTTGAAATAATAGGCTATCTAAAATTCGATATCCCAAATCCCTGACTTCTAATACTAAAAAAATTGAGACAAAGGAGTAGTTTTAGTTCAATCCGCGAAAGAAGAAATTTTACTTTCCCTTAAGCTGTGGTAAAGACTTTGGAACTGTCGCACCTTTGGGTGAAAACTTAGGAACGCCCTTTTTAAAAGTGCTATCGTCATCATCGTCAGAGCTACTAGGTGGAGTAAAAATTTTCTGATTACTAGTAGAATTAGGAGAAAAGGATTTTATTGATTCATCCCTGAATATCCTTTTCCCAGAGTTCCCTATAGATTTACTATCAGAACCACCCTTTTGATATTGAAAAGTATTCAAACCGTTTTTTATTCCTGTTCCTGGCTCATACTTATTATACAAATCACCCTCATGAATTCTCCCACCTTTGTTAAAATTCTTATTCCCTAAAGGCTCAGTATACTTTGGCGAAAAAACAATCCCACCTTTATTATCCAAACCATAATTCTTAGATACAGGATTCAACTGAGAGTTACTCTCCTTTGACAATATTGGGCTTAGTCTACCCATGTCCGATATATTTGTCTTAAAATCAGGTTTATAAATTTGATATCTTTTCTCTGTTAGATTAAAAATGCTTATTGGTTTGTTAATAAAATCTGTCCTAATCGGTTCAATCTTTTTTGATGAATATCTTTCAATCTCAGACTTTGGAGGCCCATAATTGTGATATGATGTATCCTCCTCTTTGGGAATATATTTATGCACACCAGATGTAGAACCGAATATTTGAGCCTTTTTATCAAGTGGAATAGCATTATGGTGATATCTTCCCGAACTTATCTCCCCAGCCTCTACTATTATCCATCTTTCATACACTACAGGGGAATAGTAATCAATGTAAATGAAAGATGGACAAAGTGGGTACCAACCTACGTATGGTCCACTATGAATCCATACTACCCAGTGTGGTCTCCACACTGTCCCAGGTACCCATACCCAGCCATAATAATCGTGATAAAACCATCTACCATAGTGAAAAGGCGCCCATCCCCATTCAAAATAACTAACCCATATCCAACCATATTCTTCAGACCATTCCCATCTACCATAAGTATAGGGCTGCCACCCAACCCAAAGTCCTACAGGCCGCCACACCCACACACCATAGGTTTCAAGATATATCCAATCACCATAAGGCGCTAAAGCGTCATAAAACAGACCCACTTCAACAGAGAGATCTGCAAAAGAATTTATAGACACCACAGTACTTAAAATA
Source organism: Deltaproteobacteria bacterium (assembly GCA_026416535.1). Classification (GTDB taxonomy): domain Bacteria; phylum Myxococcota; class SpSt-1050; order SpSt-1050; family SpSt-1050; genus SpSt-1050. Next base: position 17,997 of record JAOAFA010000089.1, on the reverse strand, counting down.
ATAGTTAATAAAGTAAGAGCCTTTCTCATTTATCACACCTCCTAATTTAAAATTCTAACACCAAATTAAATTATATTCAAGAGCCTGATAAAAAAATAAAATCATTATCCTTTTGTTCTTGAATCCTAATAACAATTATGGAATCTAAAAATAGAGGAAGACATGTTAGGAGGTGTAGGGTGTCCGAGAGGTTAAAATCACTTTTAACAATAGGTATTATCATAGGTATTTTTCTATTATTAAGCACATTATTCAAAGGCCCCTCTGAGCAGGATTTTGAAAAGGCAGGTATTACGATCTTAAAAGAGGCAAATCAAAGTGAACTCTTATCGAATACGAATATACCAACAATGATCCTTTTCAACACTAATACTTGTAGTGTATGTAAAATATTTGCACCGAAATTCATAGATTTTGCGAAGAAAAATAGGGATAAAGCTCGATTCTTTGTCGCAACACCAACGAATGTTAATTTTGATGAGTTTAAGGTATGGGCTTATCCCACGACCAGAATATATTACAAAGGAGAAATACTGGAAGAGTTAGTAGGTAATGGTTCGCTCTATAAATTTCAACGTATAATTGACAACATAAAATAAATACTATTTGAATGGGATTAAAAATCTTTTCTGGTTTATCTCATTTACACCAACATAAACTTCTACACCAAACGTATTCTTTACATTAGAATACGTCAGTACATCTTCCACTGTCCCATATCTAATAAGTCGTCCATTATCAAGAAGCATAATTTTATCACAGAATTGAGCTGCCATACTTAAATCATGGACTGACGCAACAACCATTCTACCAGACAAAGAAATCTCTTTTAATATCTGAAACACCTTTATCTGGTGATCAATATCCAAACCAGACAATGGCTCATCAAGTAAAATAATATCAGAATTTTGTGCAACACCTCTTGCTATCATTACTCTCTTCTTCTCCCCACCAGACAAGGAAAATATATTCCGATCCAAGATGCCCTTGAGTTCGAACTTATCTATTACATCATCAAGCCTTTTCCTTTCACTATTTGAGATCCTTGAAAAAAATTTTTGATATGATCTCTGAGACATCCTCAGTATCTCATATACAGAGAAACCAAAGACCACGTTTATTTCCTGCGGAATATATGAGACAACATTTAAACTCTTACGTTTTAACAGACTAATCCCCCTATAAAAGATCTCACCTTTTACAAAATATATAAGACCAGCCAAAGATTTGATAAGAGTAGATTTACCAGAACCGTTCCTACCAATTACCCCTATAAATAAGTTTTCGTCCACTCTAACATCTATGTTATTTAAAACAAATCTGTTACCATATCCAGCTGAGAAGTCCTGAAAAATAAGCATCAACCCCCACCTCTCTCCCTATAATAATCTCTAAGCAAAATTACAAACACAGGGCAACCAACAACTGCTGTAATAGCAGATATGGGTGGCTCAAAACCGTATAGACCTGATACAACTCTTGCAAAAAGATCAGACATTATTACAAAGGAACCTCCAACAAAGAAAGAAAGAGGGATAAGGATTTTATTGTTTATCAAGCCCATAAAACGTAGCATTTGAGGCACAATCAAACCAACAAATCCGATCAGCCCTGTCAAAGAAACAATAATCCCAGTTAGGATAGAGGTATAAATAAAGATCTTCTTTCTCAATACATCGACGTTGATTCCAGACGTCTTTGCTATATCTTCACCCAGAGCCAAGATATTCAACTTTGGAGCCTCCAGAATAAGTAAGATACCAACTATGGCTATAACAATAATCTCAAACAGCATATCTCTAATACTCAAATAAGGGATATAGCCTGATAACCAGAGTGTAATCTTCTGGAGTTTTACCGGCTGAATAAATGCCTTAAATATAGTGACAATTGAAGATACAAAGCCATTAAATATAACACCAGTTAACAGAATATTTATTGGGTTTACGACACCTTGCCTTTGATTTACATAGAGCAATAAAATTAATGCCCCAATAGCACCTACAAATGAAAAAAATCTTATTCCAAAGATGGAATCTCCAAACAATCCACTTAAAACAATAAAAATTGTCCCCCCCAAAACTGATCCGCCTGAGACGCCCAGAAGGAAGGGCTCCGCTAAAGGATTCTCCAATATAGACTGAAGTGCTGCACCACATATAGCAAGTACCCCCCCTGTCAATAGCGCCAATACAACCCTTGGTAACCGCAAGAATAACAACTCTTTAACTTCTACTACATCCCCAACTAATAGCCCAGTGCTACCAAACATTATACCCAAAAATATGGAAATAAAAAAAATAAAAAACAAGAATACTACTTTTAGTGATGTATATTGATTTTTAATCATCTATCTCTACAACACCTAAATCCTACACCTGAAAGCCTAACATTAGGTGGTTGAAACCTCTTCTTGTGGCAGCTCATTACATCTTCATCATATCCGGAGTTAGAAAATCCTCCTCCCTTTACCAATTTCAGAGTCTTTGATTCATCGGTGCCATCTATCCATTCCCACAGATTACCAGATAAATCAAATACACCACTCTCACTCTTACAACCCCCAAAGAAACCCGACGGCATAACTTCAATAATCCCCCTCTTTTTACCAAATTCAAAGCTATTACATATCTCCTCCTGATATTCATTACCATAGGGATATTTCTTTTTTTCTCTGCCCATACACGCAAAATCCCATTCCTCAGCTTTACATAGTCTTTTACCAGAATTTTTACAAGCTATCTCTGCCTCAATCCAGCTAATATTATCAGTCGGTATCATACCTTTAGCATTCCGTGCATAAATTTTATCCTTTAACTCCGACTTGTTAAAAATATTACCGGGGAAAAATTTCCCATCTTTCTTTATAACTGACTCAAATTTAGGGGCATATCTATACGATTGGCCGTCCTTGTCATACCCAATAATATAATTTTCATATCTATCAATACAAAAGCTCCCTGAGTCACTTTTTAACTCTACCATGTCACTGGGACACTCACCCTTAGAACAAGAGTATATAAGGAAAAATATTAGTATTACTAAACAAAAGCTCCTCATCTTAAATCTCCTATACAAACACAAATAAAAAACCTACTATTTTTTCTTAAAGAGCTCTTCCAATCTCTTTTTGACTTCATCTTTTTTATTGAAGTCGCTTTTTCTACCAGTAGACGGTTGGAAAAAATCGCATACATTTGCCTTTTCTTTATCTACTACATACTCTGCTTGTGGCTCTTTACATTGATGATGTGCCCCTTCATCAAAAAACTCACAATTTAGGCATATATGTAAATCTCTTTTACAAAACGGACACTCATCTCTTATGTATATCTTTGTATCAAAAGTAACATCCTTTTTACAAAAATAACATTGCAAGATTTTCATATCCAAATTCCTTTATTCCTTTTTCTGATTTCTGTCAAGTATGAGCATCACCTGATTACGATCTTCAATGTTTAAGGCCGCCTCCAATGACGGCACATCAAGCGCTATATTAATTGCTTCTTTAGTCATCTTTATACCCAAGTGATTCTTAGAGGCGATTATCTCTGCTATTCTCAGTGCCTCACTCATAAGGTTTTCTTTCCCTACTATTTTTGATACAAAACCCAACGCCAAGGCCTCATCCGCGCTCATCCACTCTCCTGTCAACAAAAACTCATATGCCCTACCAGCACCGATCTGTCTTGGTAAAAAATAAGAACTCGCCATATCCGCGCCTCCAAGACCTATATTTAAATAAGCCGCACAGAATCTTGCATCCGGTGTAATAATCCTAATATCAGAAGCCATGGCAAATGAAAATCCAAGCCCGGCAGCACTACCATGTATAGCTGCTATTATTGGCTGAGGAATTTGCCTCATCTTCAAAAGCAATCTGGATAATCTCGCCTGTATCCTGTACATATCCTTTGTAGACATCCTAAAAATCTCAGGACCAAATGTCTTCATATCCAACCCAGCACAAAACCCTTTACAATCACCGCCATTTAAAACTAACACTACTACATCATCCATAAAACTTAGCTCATCAAATAACCCCTCCAACTCCACAAGCATCTGATTATCCACAGCATTATAACTGTCTCTTCTATTTAACGTTAGGACACCGATACACCCATACTTATCAAAAACTATTGTATTCATAAATGAACTCCTATCTTATGGTGGCATTCGTATAAAAAAATATAGCAAATGAAGCAAGCCAGTGCTCACCGCCATATCCCGATCTTCCAATATATTCCTCAGCAGCCGCACAATTCATGTCCATAACATCCTCAAAGAACTTGCGCCTATAATCATCTGATGATAAGCTGGCAATAATTCCTTTAATAGCACTAGCCCGCTGATAGAAAAGACCTATAAGGTGACCAATACGCGGGTCCTCAGGATTTATAATCTCAACAGGCTTCAAGCTTGATCGGAGCTTTTCATCAGGCAAAAATCTATCAAACCACTCTTCAAATTGCCCATCAAGGAGTATTCTTCTCATTAGATCTGCTTCAGTAAGACATGGAGAGATAAAATCCTCACCAGATGGTTCATAATCTATGGGACAGTTTCGATCATTATAATAGAATACAGTCGCCCTTGACACAACTGTATTAAGTAAGTCCATCTCATTAACACTCTTTAGATAATCATACAAATGGATCATAGAAAAAGCCGTATTTTGATGGGTTCCTTCCCTTATCGGTCTCGAAAGCTGATTTAGATAAGCAACAAAATTAAACGATAAATAATCAGCAAACGGTTTAATATTCTTAAATAGAACTCTTATTTCTGGATCGTTCGATTTTCTTAGCTCTGATGCCAATCTCAGAAGCCAGCCCCACCCATAAGGTCTTTCAAACAGCTGATTCCTCTTCTCCTTAAAAAATCTTATCTCCGATGCAATCCTATCCTCACTCAAATGCAACTTGAGATTTTCTTTTATAACTGCTCTGCCCTCTATATCTGGGAACTCGTTTAATATTCTTACCATTGCCCAATGTCCATGAACAGCAGAATGCCAATCAAAACAACCAAAAAAAGCTGGAGTATTAATCCTTGGAGGTAAAAGATCAGCATCACTTTCAAATACATAATTAGGTTTATTTGGATATTCCTTTGAAATACAATTAAGAGATAATTGCACCAATTTAAGAGCCTTCTCTACATTAAACTTTGGACATCTTTTCTCGTAAGAAGAGCCATCATAGAATCTTTCCTTCTCCCTCACAGAAGCATTGGAACTCCCATTATCAGACATCTGCCTCATTTTAAGAAGATACAAACCAATTACCAAAAATACAACAGATAGACCTAACAATATGATATCTCTTCTTATGTTGCTCCTAAGAGGACTACTATCTTTCACTCATTCCTCCTAACATAGGAGTATTTATTAACCTATCCACTCAAAATCAACAAGAAATATTGAAAAAAAAATTGAAAAACTAAAACCATATAAAATTTTACTATTAACTCTCGGAAATAAAAAAATCTAATCTTAAAAGCAAGATACATAAAATATAAAAACTTTTAATCTTTGTTGAACATCTAATAAGCACTTTATAAAACCAGCTATAAAATCAATCAATTGGACAAGGTTCTGACTTCTAAAGTACTGGTAACACAAAAAGCCTTTTCTATTTAGATATGACCACCAAGTCTATGAAAACTCAAGTAGGCTCTAGTATATTACTATAACTCAACCTGGGATTGCTAAAGATGTGAAGATAATTTGATGCCTTTTTAATAAAATCAATCAAGTCCCTTTCATCAGCAATATTTTCACCATTAAGTTCAAGAGTGACCACTCCTTGAAATTTGCTAGTTCTCAGAAAACCCATGATGTAATCAAAATCAATAACTCCCTCATATGGGAAGAGATGTTCATCTTCTCCACCATTATTATCATGTAAATGTAGAGAAAACAGATATCTTCTTGATTCATGTAAATCTCTCATATAATTACTAAAGATATTCGAATGTCCTATGTCCAGACAAATACCAATATTCTGAGAATCTATCTTCTGAATAAGTGAAACTAAAACATCAATAGACACAAACTCGGTTGTATGATTTTCTAAACCCACCAAAATATCGTTCTTCACAGCCACTTCACTAATAAGGTAAAGAGATTCCAGCAGATTACTCGACTCTTTCTCACTGTTGTTTTCTATCCCCGTATGAAGAATAACAATAGGTATACACAATCTACCTGCAACTTCAATATGCCTTATCACCTCCTTTACTGAGCTCATCCTGATATTACTATCAAGTGATGATATGTTAATTTTTTTCCTATCTCTAACATCAGCCGCTCTATTGAAATATATAGGCATATGAATTGAATTTATATTAATACTCAGTTCCCTCTCAACCATTTCAATCAGATCTATATGCCTTTGACTCCCAAAATCACAATGTGGTCTTTGTGCAAATAATTCAATAGAATTGATGCCATTTCTCTTTAAAAACTCAAATAAATGGATATCCAATTCTTGTTCAATAAATGGAAGTGTTGAGAGTGACAACTTCATTTCATTGACCTCAAACACCTTTTTATACTTTATTTCTTAAAACAAATCCATATAATAATTACGAACGTTTCGGAGAAATCGCACATGAATATACTTTTTATTTATAGCAACTTAAATGAGATAAAAAACATAGAACCACAACTTAACCTTGCAGGTTTCAAAATATATACCTCAAAAAACCTTAATGAAGCCACAGATGTCTTATCAAGAGTAAAGATAGATTTGATAATCTGTGAACTAGTATCAAACAAAATAGATGGTATCCAGATTTTAAGAAAGATGAAGACTTCGAAAGAATACTCTGATATCCCATTTGTCATTGCCACCGCTACTATGAATGATGAAGAAGGCAGATCATTTTTCAAAAAACTTGGGGCAACAGCTATCATTGAAAAACCAATCTCATATAAGACTATACAAAACATTGTAGATAATAACATAACATCGCAAGAACTGGCTTTCGATCAAAAACAAAGAATATTATCTGATGAGGAATTTATAGAGGAGTACAGTAATACTCTCATAAAAAGGATACAAAAGAGAATAAAAGAACTCGAATTGTATCAACTAGTTGTACAAAATTTAATAAATAGTATACCATCTCCGATATTTTTAATAAGCCAGGATTTCAAGATTATTGACTTAAATGATGCAGGGATGAAATACATAGGAATTACAGATAAAGAGGAGGTAAAAAACAGACTTTGTTATAATTTAATATATAAAAGCGGTCGTGTATGTAGTTTTGAAGGACACCATTGTCCCATGGTAAGTGTAATACAAGAAAAAATCTCAGCAGAACACTTTTTAATACTAGATATTAGAGGGACAAAAAAACATCTCAATATTAACTTTGCTCCTGTCCTAAATCCCAGAGACAATAGTATTTTAATGCTCGAACAAATATTTGATAATACAACTACTACTGAGATAATTAACAAAGGTAAAGAAGATGGATTTAAACTTGAAACAATCTTAAATGAAGCAAAATGTGGAATAATTTTGATTGAAAACAACCAAATAATTAACATCAACAACACAGCAAAAAGTCTACTTGGGTTAAAAGATGAAGACATAAATAGCCTTATAAAAACCATAGATAAGAGCACATACGAAGAAATAACAAAACAAATAAATCAAAACATAGTTTTTAGACAGGAAATCACAATTCCTGTTGAAAATTACAAAAAAGTGCTCTTATTTGAAGCACAAAAGGTCAAATACGCCACAAAAGAATTTATCCTCATCATGATCTATGATTTTACTGAAAACTACAAGCTCGTTCAAGCACTCAAAGACAATGATTTACTTTACAAGACCATACTTAATAACATTCAAGATATATTTATATTACTTAGGCAGAATACCATTGTTGACATCAGCCGGCAGATAGAGAGTATTATCGGTAAAAGCCGCGAAGTATGTCTTAAGCAAAATATATTTACTACTATACCATTCATTAAAGAAAAAGATCTTATTGATATTAATCAAAAAGAAGTATCTGCCAAGATAAGTGATGGAACAGAAAGGATCTTTATTTTAAAAGTGTTAAACCTTTTCATGAAAGGTGAGAAATACACATTATTACAATTAACAGATATTACAAATACCAAAGAAATTGACGAGATCAAAAGAGTCCAAAGAGAGAAAATTGAATATATAGAGAGATTGGACATAGCTGCAAAAGTGAACAAGGGGATCATACAAAACGTTAACAATTTTCTTGCCGGTATAAATAACTTTGCAGAATATATAACTAAACCCGATATAAGTCCTGAGACAGTAAAAGTTACAGCAAATACTATAAAAAGACTTACTAAGAGCGCCGCATCTGCACTTTCAAAAATATCAGGTCTCCTACAACGCACTCAGGACGAATTAATTCCCATCGATATCAACCAAATATTAGACGAATTAATAGACATTATCAAATTTTCACTTCCTAGGAATATTGACATTAAAATTGATAGATCATCATCTCATAATATTATAAAAGGAGATTACAATAGACTTCTTCAAGCACTATTGAATATTGTTATCAACTCAGCAGAGGCTATGCCCGATGGTGGCACTCTAAGTATTTCTACATCAAGTCTTCCACAAACTAACGACATCTTATCTAGCAAAGGAAAAATCCTTATTAAAATATCCGATACTGGCATAGGGATTCCTGAAGATATGAAAAATAATATTTTTAAACCATACTGTTCAACAAAAAACATGGATGGCACAGGACTTGGGCTGAGTGTAACATACAACACAATTATGAACCATAATGGCTCTATCACGTTTGACTCCACAATCGGCAAGGGAACAACCTTCAATATAGTACTTCCAGTATCCGATATTCAGCCTATCAAAATCAAAAGTGAACTTACCGGCAATAAGGAAAAAATACTGATTATCTCAGAAAATAGCATTGAGAGAGAAATAATAAAGAGAGTTCTTATTAGAAACAACTACGACGCATATACTGCCATAGATTCATTAGACGCCATCGAGAGCATCAAAGTATCTCGTCCAGAACTCATAATCATGGACTACAACCTAAGCAGATTATCTGCCTATGAAACATTAAGAAGAGTTTCAACTATATTGCCCGATATTGATATTGTTTTATATACTGGATTTGTACTTGATGAAGCGATCTTTGATCTAGTCCTAAAAGGTATCAAAACGATACTTTATAAACCATTGGACATCGATGAACTACTTACATTAGTTCACACCACAATTAAAAAACCGGGTATCAACAAAGAAGATAACCACCAAGAAGTCTCAAAAAGAAAACTTCTGATAATAGACGATGAAGAATTTATACTATCTGCTCTTAAAATAAATCTCTCTGAAAAATACGAAATTCATATCGAAACTTCTGTAGCTAAAGCAATACAAAGGCTAACAAATGGGGAACTATTTGATGCATATATAGTAGACATTAATTTGCCGGGCTCAAATGGGATTGAATTTTATAGAACACTTAAAGAAGTAGACCAAGATACCAAAAAAAGAGTCATTTTCATAACAGGTGGAATTTTAGATGACAAATTAACTTATGAATTAAACCTAATAAAGGACGAAGTCTCTTTACTTGAAAAACCGTTTGATATAGAGAGCTTGATCAAACTGTTACCTTAATATCCAGAGAATTATCAAAACCACAACAAGTATAAATAGAGATGATATTAACCCAAAGAGAATAAACTTATTTACCTTTTTATCTTCATTAAACGATTTTACCTGTATTACCTCAGCATTTTCATTATTTCTTTCGCTAACAATTTTTGTCTTTTTTTCTTCATCAACGAGAGCAGCACGAATAGCAACGGCCATTTCATCTGCAGACTGATATCTGTCCTGAGGCTTAGAGGCTATAGCCTTTTCAATTACAATATCAATTTGGGGATTAACATCATTTCGTATCTGGCATATTTTCTTGAAATTTCCATGGGGGATTTCACCAGCCAACATTTCATATAAAGTAATACCTAATGAAAATATATCTGCTCTCTTATCAACCCTCTTTGCATCTCTTCTCTGCTCTGGAGCCATATAATGGGCAGTCCCCATGGCCATTCCCGAACCTGTAAGCGAATAATCATTCTGCACACCCACAATATCTGCCAACCCAAAATCCGCTATCCTAACATTTCCTGAAAGATCTATTAAGACATTCTCAGGCTTCAAATCTCTATGAATCACATTTTGTTTGTGTGCAAATGATATAGCCCTCAAGATTTGCAGAGTATATTTAATAGCCTCATCAAACCTTAATCTTCCATTCTTTAATTTCTGCCTTAATGTCTCACCTTCGATAAACTCCATAACAAAATAAAACAAACCATCTTTAGCACCCTTATCAATTATTGGCACAATATTTGGGTGAGATAATTTTGCCAGTACCTCTGCCTCTCTATTAAATCTCAAGATAAAATCCTTTTGCGTAGCATATTCACCCTTTAACACCTTTATAGCAACCAGCCTATTTAGGGAAAGTTGTCTTGCTTTATATACAGCTCCCATACCCCCTTTTCCTATCAGACCTATTATTTCATATCCTGAGATCTGTGGTATATCAGAAAAAATCAACGTCTCCTTAGGGGCATTGTTTTGCCCGATGCCTCTGGATAAATCACCACTTTTTCCACCTATTCCATCAAAACTCTCTGATCTCTTTACTTCAAAAGGAACCTGACATCTCTCACAACGAACCTTCTGCCCAGTCACATAAATTGAGACATCATTTACATATTCACAGATTGGACACTTTTGTTTATTGCTATTCATTTACTACCATATTTCTCCCTTAATGCCTTTTCTACAATAGGAGGAACTATACCTTTGATACACCCACGGAATGAGGCAACCTCTTTTACTGTTTGCGAACTGATGTAAAAGTGTTCCTGCCCTGTCATCATAAAGAAAGTTTCAATTTCAGGGGCCAGTTTCTTGTTCATGTGGGCCATCTGAAATTCATATTCAAAATCAGAGACAGCCCTAAGTCCCCTTATTACAACATTGGCCTTTTTCTTTCTAACATAATCCACAAGAAGTCCATCAAAAGAATCAACAACAACTCTCTTATTATTTTTAAATATTTCCCTCGCAAGCCTTATCCTCTCATCTACAGTAAACAATGAATTTTTCCTTGGATTACATGCAATAGCCAAAATCACCTTATTAAACACTTTCAATGCCCTATTTAAGATATCAATGTGACCATTAGTAATAGGATCAAAAGATCCGGGGTAGATGGCAATTTTACTCATAATCTCTCCTCAAAATTACTTGCATCAAGTGAATAAAATGATAATACTGTATCACCAAACCTTCTTTGCTTAAAAAGGTAAAGCCTACCAACCCTATCTGGATACTGCACTTTCAAACTGTGTTCTACTGTTAAGATCCCCTTTTCACTTAACAATTCTTCGTCAACCCGTGATAGAATATTATTCACAATCACATATCTATAAGGAGGATCAACATATATGTAATCAAATATGATTTTATCTCTCTTCTTTAAAAATTCTTCTGCACTCATATTAAAAAAGCGGCATCTATCCGTTATATTTAATAGGTCAGCATTTTTTTTAGCAAAAGATATTGAGGTATCTACAAAGAAAACCCTTTTAGCCCCCCTGCTTAAAAATTCAAATCCTATAGCGCCTGTCCCACAAAAAAGATCTAAAACTGATACACCATCAAAATATTGACCCAAAATATTAAAATATGCCTCTCTCACTTTATCAGAAGTGGGTCTAATATTATTCCCCCTGGGTGATCTTATTCTCCTTCCTCTAAGTGATCCAGAAATGATTCTCATATAGTTCCCTAAAAATTCACAAAATTTTATATTACATTTTCGGCAAAAAATCAAAAAATTAGCCCTCACAAAACAAAATGTAAAAGACAGCCCCTAACCCACAAATAAAAATTATTTTTTACCTGATATATCACTAACCCCCAGGTTGTATGTTGCAATACTCACTTTCACCCCATATTTTTTGACAGCTCACCGCTACAATCATCTGCCTCTTCGAAGATCTAAATTTTATGGTCGGTCTGATATACCTTCTCTTCGTATTCCTTTTTCTAATAATTTTCATATCACTCTATCTCAAAAGAAACAATACCTTTTATATCAGGAGAATTATCAATAAATAGATGAATATTCCATATTCCAATTAAGTTTTGCGCTTGAATAGATGAACCAGCTATGGGTATGCGACTTTTCACAAACTCAACACCATTTAAAGTTATTGGCTTGATAACACGATGTGGTGTGTAATCCGTATTAAACCTTACCAGTCTCAGTGCACTTTTCTTACTATCAACAAATAAGTTAACATTCTGATAAACTGCTTTATCTGGGGTTATCAGCTCAAACCTAAGGTAATGAAAATCATCTACAACATTAAAACCAACGCATATATCTAAATCTATCGCCTCTTCCTTTTTTATCTTTTCAATTGAGGTAAAACAGCCATCTTGGGATACATAAAAATAGATAGGAAAAAAATAAAAATTTGAAAATCCTTTTTTAATCTTGTTATAATCTACCAATAGTGCTGATTTATCCTCTTCTATCCTATTACCCTCTATACCAGGGTAATTCAAATCAACATAAAATTTATCGGCTCCAACAAAGAAAAGTGCAAGAACCAAAATTAATAAAATCTTCAATAATACCTTCATCTCATACCCTCTTTATTGTGTAAATGGAACCCTATATGCAAAAACTCTACCATCAGTCGTTCCAAAATAGATATTCTTTAGGGTCGTATCCGCGGACATATACCCGATAGCATTACCAACACTTCGAGTATATTCTATAGAACCATTAGAAAGATTAATTTGGTATAGAGTGCCTGTATTAGAACCTACAAATAATTTATTCCAAACCACAGACACCAATGGGGGGGTCACACCTGCGATAGTCACATCATATAAAGTAGAAGCATTATTCCCATTGTCAATAATCCTTATAAGGTGTGAAGAGACTGTAAATACAAGACCATCGGGCAAAGGCAATAAATACGAATAATTTACATTTGTTCCCAAATTAGGGTTATAACTCCAGCGAAGGGACTTATCACCCGAGTTGATGGAATAAACAAGACCTGTTGTCTTACTAGCAAAATTTGCTACAGTCCTGTTATGACTCAGAGCCACTCCAAAATCAATATCACCATAATTGGCTGAATATAAGAGTGCACCACTATTTATTATATCCAAAATCCATAAAGAATTTTGATTCTGTGATGCCCCAGAATAACTGGCTGCATACAACCAATTATTTGAATAATCCACTGTTGGAGCAGCTGTAAAAATATCAACTAAATGATTACCATTCTGGTTAAAAACCCAAACAATTGAACCATTATTCGGATTAATTGCAAAAATCTTATTCGAGACCCTATCAGCATTTCTAGTAGCAAAAAATACAAGATCGGTCGAATATCTTGTCTGATAAGCTGAATTGGCATATTTTCTTAATATTACCGCAGGTGGCGCAGTTATCATGCCTGTTGTGGTCAATTGAATAGACCATCTAACAGTCCCAGTATCAGCATAAATACCGTATGCATAACCATTTTGTGCCCCTGTCAGAATCATTTTAGTTCCATCTTCAAGCGGAACAACAGAAAATCTATTATTTATGGCACCCCCCAGCGACACAGGCCTAAAGTATTCATCTCCATTAAGCGGATTTAAGGAATTAATAGCTCCCAGATTAGATGAGGTATATATGTTAGAGCCAGGATACACGGCAGGAGTGAAAAGTGAAGACACACCTACAGAATACACCCATATGGGATTAGGTTCTGAACCATTCGTAGGTTGTCCCTTTACCCCATTTGAAGAAGGGACATTGCCAGAGGAATAAACAAAATACTCATTCAAATTGTAAACTTTATAACAATACATTGTACCATTTATTACAGATGTGTCAGTAAATGTATCTGTCGTAGAACCCCCAGAATCTGAGTAAACAACTGTGGCATTTCCTATTACCTGATTTATAGAGTATTGTATTCCATCACTTGGGCGAGTATCAGGCGGAATACACGATGAAGAATTACCCACAGTCTTTAAAATCAAAGTGCCATAGTGATCAGGGGGGTTACTCCAAATAATCTTTATTCTATTATTCCCTGATACCGTAACGAGAGAATTAACATCAGAAGGCGGATTAGATACGACCACCGTCAGATCATTGTAAAACCTACTTGTCACACCTTTGGCATCAGTTATCCTCGTCTCAAATACATAATTAGTAGTTGAGGGAGGTTGTGTTGAATTTCCTACTTGAGAGAACAAAAGGGGGAAGTCACATTCTTCATTTTGATAAATATAACAATTCGTATTAGTAGTCGAGAATTGGTATCTCTCTGGATTATTAAGCCTTGAATACGACCATGTACAACCTTTACAAGATGCACCTGACTGATTAGCTTTGACCCATATATTAGTTTCTGGATTATAAATTGTAACAGTTCTTATCCCTACAGAAGATGAATTTTTAATCCTCCACACAACAGTCTTATTTGTTGAATTTCTAAGAACTGATGTGGGACTTACACCAATTGAATAAGAGCTGATCTGACCACTCTCTGATTGAGACACATTTGTATGTATTCCTCCATCCGCAACAGCAAAACCAGAATATGCAAATGTATTCCCCACGTAGCCTGTGATGACGTAGTTCCATACAAATGAAGTACTTTGTCCGGGAAGCAATTGAGATACAATTGGCGGGTTCGGCCCAGTGATGTATGAAGAGACCGCCGAACCTATAAAGCACAAACCACCAGGCGACGATGGACACTGAGAGGTCGGATATATACCCGTTATAGTAGTTGAACCCCAGTTGGTTACAGTCATATAAACATCCACATCATCCCCTGACACAATACTATTAGGAACAACTGATAAAACCGATGTAAAATTCCCTATAGAGACATTTGGAGATAACACAGAGGGTGACGTTATACCGGTACCAGACGATACGTACCCACTAAATCTAATGGAACCACTCCTACTTGCATTACATGTATATTTAATATATCCAGTACCATTAGAAGGCAAATTTAAAGAGGTTGGAGAAGGCGCTGAGAGTATACAGTCAGCTCCATCTGGTGATAATTTCTGAATAGTAGGAATTATATTATTTACTGTGCTATTCGTCCTATTTGTAACAGTATATAAAATTTCTATCTCTTTCCCAATATTAACTGTCAGAGGTGAAGCATCTATTTGAACATACAATGAATGACGAGTATAACTTGGTATATTAGTCAACCTAGACCTTGAATAGTTCAAGCATCCTGCTAAACCCGAACCATTTGCTGCAAGAATCTCAGGGACAGTATCTACGACATCTGAATTTGACGCAGGGGGAATAACATATATACTAAAAACCAGGGATCCCCCCGGATTCAATACATAAGAGCAACTTGAGGCTCTAAAAGTTATCCTTGGATTAGCAATACTCTGAACTTCCCAATTTAAAGCACTCCCATGAGTTATTACATAACCATTGGGAAATGTAAATCTTATTTGACTAATTATATCTCGAGGGTCAGTTGATGTATTCCTAATAAAGACATCTATTCGATTTTCCATTTGCATAATAGCATAATCATATGGTTTAACCATCTGAGCAGTTATGCTACCGGCAAATAAATTCGATAAACAACCAAGAATATAATAGATAACACCTATCAAAACGTAAAACGGTACTCTCACGGGTAGATATGAGACGAGGTATTAATTAGCTTCACCTTCACCATACCACTTAACCCCGATCTAATGGTACCGATAAACGCTATTAATGTCAATAGAGTGTTTACCTTAACTACAATGTATAAAGTTTTTGCTATGTCCCCTATTTATACACCCGCCTATAAACCACATCTCCAACTACTTCATGGGACTCTTTGGTACTATGACCGATAAAGAATAAACAAACAATTTATCTCAACGGAGATACAAATAAAAAATGATGCCTTCAACAAAAGACAAAAGAATAAACAAGACAATTAATTTCCCCACTAAAGAAACTCAATCAAACATATGGAAAGACCCAATTCCAATAGTGTAAAAGATTTGATAGAGTTAATATATAGAGCACTTCATGAATCTACTCCATACTAGAAATATGGATTGAATGAAATTAGGTGGTTCTATAAGCAGAGCCTACGATGATGATGGTATTGTAAAGTAAAACTTGCTTCCTTTACCAACTTCACTCTCGACTCCAATGGTCCCATTATGAGCTTCAACTACTAGCTTACAGAACGTCAACCCCAAGCCTGTTGAATACTTCTTATTTTTTCCACGTATCTCTACTTGACCAAATTTTTCAAAAATCTTATCGTGGTATTCTTTAGGGATCCCTATCCCATCATCAATTACCGAAAACATAGCAAAACTGTTCAAACTCTGAACGACAACCTTTATCGGTGACTTAGAGTTAGAATGTTTTATACTATTCGTAATGAGGTTTATAAGTACTCTCCTAATTAAATCGGCATCACATATAACCCTCACATCTGCTTTTATATCGGGGACTACTTCGTTACCCTTTGTATTTTTTGTATTCATAGATACAAATGATATAGCACTATAAACTATTTGTGAGGCATTATGGATACCAACATTTAACGGTAGCTTACCTTCTTCCAGCCTTGCAATATCCAATAAAGAATTAATCATATCCAAAAGAGAATTAGCAGCCAAATAACCTGATTTTATATATTCCATCATATTACGATTTTCAGATGATTCACACTCCATCTTTAGTATCTCAAACATAGATATAATTCCTGTCAGAGGTGACCTCAAATCATGAACAATCATATTTGTGAGATTATCTTTTAATTGCTCCAATTCCTTAAGTCTTTTATAATTTGCCTCAAGCTCCCTATTCTTGCTTATCAGCTCCTTTTGCAATCTTCTAATTCTAAGATGGGTCTCCACCCTCATAATGACTTCTTCTTTTTCAAAAGGCTTTACTATATAATCCACCCCTCCAACCTCAAAAGCAGATTTTTTATCATCTATGTCTGACAATCCACTTATGAAAATGACCGGCACTTCTCTAAACTCATCCTTTACCTTTATACTTTTACATAACTCAACCCCGTCCATTTCAGGCATTACTATGTCAAGGATTATAACATCAAAATCCTTGTATTCATTCAATATCTCAAGGGCACGTCTTCCAGAATTAGCAACATTTACCCTATACCTTTCTGAGAGTATCGATCCCAACACTCTTAAATTCTCAGGAGAATCATCTACGATCAGGACTCTATCTTCGGTCACCAAAGGTTGTGAAAGATTATCTTGCTTCACCTTCATCCTCAGTACAACTACCAGAAAAATCTGCAAACTGCATAGCAATCTCTTCAAATCTCTTTTCAAGTTTAACGAAAGCATCAACAATAAGAGGATCAAAATGGGTACCTTTTTCTGACAATATCTCATCCACAGCGGTTTTGTGATCCTTTGAGGGCTTGTAAACTCTCCTACATCTAGTAGCATCATATACATCTGCAATTGCCATAAGCCTTGCTGAGAGAGGTATCTCATCACCAGCTAATCCCTGAGGATACCCCTTACCATTATACCACTCATGATGACTATAAGTAATCTCACGGGCAAATCTAAGGAATGAAGCTTCTACATCAAGTAGAGATTCAGCAGCAATGAGGGCATCTCTACCTATTGTGGTATGCTCTTTCATTATCTCAAACTCCTCCGGTGTAAGTTTACCGGGCTTCAACAGAATCTTGTCAGGAATTCCTATCTTCCCAATATCGTGGAGAGGAGCAGATTTAAAAAGTAACTTTATATTATCTTGTGTCAAAATATCTTTGTAATAACCCTCTTCAACGAGATGTTCAGCTAAAATCTTTACATAATACTGTGTCCTCCTAATATGATTTCCAGTCTCATTATC
>JAOAFA010000016.1 GCA_026416535.1 Deltaproteobacteria bacterium | reverse complement strand
TCCACTTACTTCCTTCTCAACAGCAACAACCTCTTTCTTCATATCCCCGGCTTTTTCCTCCTTGCCTGTCTTCCCATCCTTACCAAACATCTCCCTCACTATCCTCTTCGTGCTAATCAACAGACTATCCTCATCCCTCTCCATCACCTCCGTCTTCCTCTTAATTATCTCCACCTTGTAGGCATCTATATACTTCAAAGTGAGTATATATCTCTTCCCCATCGCACCAA
Organism: Deltaproteobacteria bacterium; assembly: GCA_026416535.1. Lineage (GTDB taxonomy): Bacteria > Myxococcota > SpSt-1050 > SpSt-1050 > SpSt-1050 > SpSt-1050. The sequence continues at coordinate 22,476 of JAOAFA010000016.1, read as the reverse complement.
CTGAACCCTCTATGTAATACTCAGCCCCCATCGCCCCTGCTATCTGCATAAGACAACTACTATCAGTGCAATTTTTGAGTTGCTTGTTTGTCTCCCAAAAGAGCATCTTATCAATGTCCTTCTGACCTATAACCTTATACTTTCCCTTCAATATATCTGTGACCTCCTGAAGGATTATCTCGGTAAGTAGATTCGCTGTCCTGGTTTCTACGTCCTTTTCAGGTTTTATATCAAAGACTATGAGGGTTTCTTCTCCTTTCCATTGCTACTATCTACCTGTATTAACAAGGATAAGCCCAATAGATAATAAGAATGTAAAAAATAGTCTCAAGATGAGAGCCTCTTACAAATTTAATAATATGTTTTTGTAAAAAGCGGCATAGTCAATAAGGATTCTTTTTCAATAGACTATTCCCTACACTCAACACTTGATAGGGTATATTTAGCTATAAGTGGTGAATAGATTTTTTACATATCCAACACCACAGAAATGATTTTTATATTGGGAGTTATTGGCAGAAAAGAGTAGGAGGGGTATTCAGAAAACCATTCTATTTCCATTGTAGATAAAGTGGGGAATAGGGGTCTTGTATTACTTTTTTGCTATAAACTTGTTGAATAACAATAGACCTATTATTGTAGCAAGTCCGATACATGAGAAGAGAATCCACAGTGTTTGAGGCTCTCCCCTGTGTTTTATGAAATAATCATACCCGTATCCACCCAAAAGTCCTCCAACAGATGAGCCGATTACCCCATAAAGAAATGCATACCCCATGTAGAGAGCCACTTTATCCTTGGGAGCAATCAGACCAATATAGGAGATAAATTTCGGGTGTGTAGTCATCTCGCCAATTGAAAAAATTATAATGCCAGTGATAAATGTCCATGAGTAATTAGAGATTGCGAGACATGCCATTCCGATCGTTCCAAGTAAGATACCTCCAATCATAGTTGGGAGCGCCGGCATTTTATTAACTATTTTCGAGACAATTAATTGTAGTGTGATAATTGTCCCAGCATTTAAAACCGTTACATGTTCTACGTCAAATACAAATTTGTAGCTTATCTTGAGTGTACTGAAAATATGGTTTACGAAGTCCTGAACAGGGGACATGTCTACGAAATCTTTTAAATACCACAAGACAGTGTGAAACATTTGAAAATACAATATCCAGAACCCTGAATATATACATATCATCAGAATAAATTTGTAGTCCTTAAGGACAGTAATAATTCCTACTAATATCTCCTTTATGTTTTTTGTATTCTCAGGTTTGGGAGGTTCTTTGTATAAGAAAATAACGACAAGGAGCATTAGTGCAGTAGCTGAGCCTGAGAGTGCGAATACATAAAACCAGTTAATTGTCTTTAGGAAATTTACTAAAAAGAGGGGGAAGATAAATGCCCCTAAGTTTATTGACCAGTAGAAGATACCAAATCCGAGTGAACTATTCTCTTGAGTGGTAATACGGGCTATTGTACCTGATGGGATTGGTTTGAACATTCCAGCACCTAGTGCCATTATTATTAGAGAAAGAAATACAGCGTAGTATGATGTCATCATTCCTGTCAGAAAGTAACCTATTGATAGAAACGAGAATGCTATGATGAGCATCTTTTTATAACCAATTTTCTCGGCAGTGGCGCCGCTAAAAATTGGTAGGAGATAGAGTAGTGGTGTAATGATGCCCATCACGAGGCCGATCGCCTTTTCGCTAAATCCCAATACTCCGCCTCTTTCTGGAGATGATAGATATAAGGCAAGGACAGACATCATGCCATAATAGGATCCCCTCTCAAAGAATTCCATTATTATTACTACCCAGAAGTTTTTTGGAAAACTTGTAATCAAACCTTTCATAGCCTTCCCTTTCAAAATGATTCTTATACTTATATTATTTTATGTAAGTAGACAAGTTTTATTGAACTCTATATTTCTTTATTGTAGAGTGCTTAATGATTGATATAAAATATGTGTCAGCTATATACAAATCTACTAGTAAAATTTTCTTATGACTAGTTGCTTTATTAATTGGTTGGTTCTTTTTTAGTTAATCCTCAGCCTTTCTGTTATTACTCGTAGTTTTTTGTAATTAAAACGGAGAACAATTGTAAACCTGTTTTTTAGTAAACGGTTTAGCAGATAGATTGTTAGAAATTATTTTGTGTTATAGGAAATCTAAATTTATAGTTAAGAAACACTTACTTGTTAGTTTAGTATGTGATCTTATATGTAGAAAGCCTGGGGGATATATTTAAAGTTAATCCAAGTTACTATGATATAAAATTCTGGATATTGGGTGGTGATTGTAAAGACTTTAGTTGTTCATAAGATGTAGAGGATTTTTGCAGTAGCTTTAGGAGTGCCTTATATCCCTAAAGGACGTAAGAGACTTTATATAAGTTTTTCGATTCAGAAAACAAATTTGACTAATTCATGAAAACAATTTATAAATGTCGTGACTCGGGGCGGTAGCTCAGTTGGGAGAGCATCACGTTCGCAACGTGGAGGTCGGGGGTTCAAATCCCCTCCGCTCCATTGTATTCCCATGAGAATTTCAAGACAGAAAATTCTTAATCCTCTGCATTGCCTCTTTGAGTCTTTTATCATTAATTGTGGTGGAGATCCTGAAGAATCCCTCTCCATATTCACCAAATCCATTGCCTGGAGTTACAATTACACCTGTCTTCTCCATTAAATCTTGAACAAAGGATATACTACTAAAACCGTTTGGAACCTCAGCCCACACATAGAATGTCCCTTTGGGGTAGAAGAAAGATATATTACACTTTTGTAAAGTATCTACTACGATATCCCTCCTCTTTTGGTAGATTTCTACCATTCTCCTTGTTGCTTTATCACCTTTCAACAATGCCTCTTCGGCTCCTTCTTGAATAGCTGTAAATGCCCCTGAGTCCATGTTGGTTTTTAATCGCTTGAGGACGTCTATTACGAATTCGTTTGATACCACGAACCCTATTCTGAAGCCTGTCATATTAAATGGTTTGGATAATGAATGAAATTCTAGTGAGACATCCCTGTTTTTATCAAAGTCAAACATTGAAGGGGTTTTATAACCATCGAATGTAATGTCAGAATATGCGTAATCAGCTGCTATTAGTATTCCATACTGTTTTGCAATTTTTACGAGTTTTTTGAAAAAGCCTTCATCCGCTGTTGCTCCTGTTGGATTATTCGGATAATTAATGAATATGATCTTTGCCTCTTTCAAGATCTTTGGAGGTATGTTGTCTATATCGATGAGAAAATTATTTTCTTTTAGTAAAGGGGCTTTGTGGATATTTGCTCCAATCATTTTTGTTGATATCCCGTATACTGGATATCCTGGATCTGGAATAATTGCATAATCTTCATTATTCAAAAATGCGTAGGGTAGATGAAAGATGGCCTCCTTTGAACCGATTGTAATCAGGACCTCTGTATCAGGATTGATATTGTGGCCAAATCTTCTTTTGTAAAAAGCTGCGACAGCTTTTCTCAAAAATGATGCCCCCTCGTATTCAGGATATCTGTGGTTGTTTGGATTATAGAGTGCCTTTTGTATTCTTTTCAGTATAAACAGAGGGGTTGGGTGATCTGGATCGCCGATGCCGAGACTAATTATGTCTACTCCTTTTGATATTAATTCTTTTTTCTTGCGATCAATTTCAGCGAACAGATATCTTGGCAAATTTTTAATCCTCTCTGCTTCTTGAATTTGCCTCATATACTCTCTCCAGTAGTAACGGTTTTTCTTGTAAGATAAGGAAAGTGGTTATTTGATAAATTCCTTTTTCCTTTCAATTACTTTACTAAGTTCAGATATCCCTTTTTCTATCTCAGGTCTTTTATCAATTGGGATTGAATCTTTGATCCCTTCAAGATTTTTTAACACATCGTTTAGAACAACTATATCTATATTTTCTCTTTCTTTTAATGACTCTAACATCTTGTTGAATTTCTCAAAGAATTCCTTTAATTCATCTTTTTTTCTTAGTGGTCTGGTTTCAGGGATCTTTCCATATGTAATGGAATCAACATATTTTGATATTATAAAGATAGGGCCTGCAATACGATGGGTAATGAGAATACCCCATATGACTAAAGATAGAAATATGGCGATAACGAATGCTATAAGGTATAGCATTATCTTGTTGTCTTCTGCTGCGAGCTTCTCCTTTATTATATCAGTCATTGAAGAGAGGTTTGGATCCATCTGGACCAACATGAGCATCTGTTGCGAATTGTCCCTGCTGGCTTTATAAAAAAGAGTCCCCCACAAAATGGCTATTATAATTCCTATGACAGCAATGATGACCGTATATTTGATTTGGAAGGCACGGTTTATCAAAAATTGCTTTCTTCTAAATGGTTTCCTCTCTTCCATAGTAGACCTCTCTTAAAAGTTGAAAGGCAATATATTATATTTTTAGATTGGTTGCAAGTAGTAAATTTCTTGTGATCATAATTTTTTATTCTATAGAGAAATTTATACCAATTCCATGCATCTTGTAGATCCTTGCCCTCTCTTTTGGTGGTGAGCTAAAAGGTGAAGATCTTGTTATAGCATTGATGAGTGCATTGTCAAAATGGGCATTTCCACTCTTCTTCTCGAATTCGTATCTGATCAATTTCCCATCTGTATCGATGTATATTATGATGATTGCCCTTAGTTCTTTTCGTTGTTTTTCGCTTATTATATCGGGAATGACATAATTACTTTTGATTTTGTTATAAATCTCTGTAAGGTAAATATCGCCTTTTTGACCTTCTGTACTGTCTCCCAGAGGGGAACCATTGGGGTCACCGATGGGTGGGGAGCTACTCCTTGTATCTATCATCCTTTTAACTTTATTTATGGATGAGAGTAACCTTTTGTTAAATTCGTTGTCTGTTTTTTTCTCATCTTTTTTAAAAACTTCCTTGGTTGAAGCTGGCTCTTCACTATTGATTATAATCTCCTTTTTTGTTTCTATTGACCCTTCGTCTAGTCTTGGCAGGATCTTTTCGTTTCTTGGTACACCAAGGGCTACCAGTCTTGTTACGATGATCCTTTCTTTGGAATCCGATCTTGAATCAAGACTTTTTGGAAGAAAAATGAAAAACGCAAATAGTAATATATGGGATATAAGAGAGATTGTTATTGCGAATAAGATTTCCTTGTTATCCCTATTTCTCATCCTCGGGGTATGTTACCAGTCCAACATTTTCGGCACCTGCGTCTTTCAAGAGGGCCATTATTTTAATAACGAATCCATAAGGCAATGTGCGATCAGCATACAAATATACCTCTTTTTCATTCTTTATTCTTTCGTTGTTTTTTATGACCTCTTCCAATCTTTCTAATGGGATCTCCGTCTTACCAAGGTAAATCCTTTTTGATGCATCGATTGAGATTATAATTTTATTTTCTGCCCCGGGTAGATTTTGGGCTCTTGCCTTTGGGAGATCCAGTTTAATTCCTTGTTGCATCATTGGCGCAGTGACCATGAAGATCACTAAAAGAACTAACATTACGTCTACAAGCGGAGTAACATTGATATCTGATATTGCATTGCGATTTTTGTTTGTTAACATTCCCATAGTTACATAAAGTGCCTTTTAATAATGTTGAGGAAATCGCTTGTAAAACTTTCCATCTCTGCATCCAAGACCTTTATTTTACTATTGAAATAGTTGTAGGCGATAACAGCAGGTATTGCAGCGGCAAGTCCAGTGGCGGTGGCAATTAATGCCTCTGATATACCCGGTGCTACTGTTGCCAGATTGGCTGAACCCACCCTACCAATATCCTGAAATGCCACCATAATCCCCCAGACGGTGCCAAAAAGCCCTATAAATGGTGTTGTGGAACCCGTGGTTGCTAAAAATGGAACCAAGGATTCGAGGTGTGTAATCTCTGCTGTATGTGACCTCTTCATGGCTCTTGTTATATTATCCAGACCACTTAATTCATCTCCCATAGATCCACTCTCTTGCTCCTTCTTTTCTAGTTTCTTCTTCACTTTAATCATCTCATTATAGCCAGCTCTAAATACTCTTGCAACAGGACTTTCAATGTATTTGATAGAATTTTCATATATTTCATCAAGTCTTCGCGATTCCCAAAACATGTTTATAAAGCTATTAGTTTTTATGAATGCCTTTCTGAATTGAAGGAATTTATATATAATCACAGCCCACGAGCCAATGGAGAATAAAACGAGTATTATTAAAACAGCGGTTACTACAGGTCCAGAGTGTGTAATTAATTCGAGTATATCTATTTCTGAAGAGGTGGATATCTGTGCAAAGATAGGTCTTTGTAGTAAAATTATTAATTCCTTCATAGATGAATACCTGTTATATGCCTATATGTCTTCAACAACGGTAATTGAAATGGTAGATGGGGTACTTTCTTGCCCGACATTATCGACAACGATTAGTTGAATTGTATACTTGCCGTATTCGTCAGCATTAAAGAATGTCTTTTGAGCTGATGGATCGTCTATTTGGGCTTGTGAATTTCTTGGTTTGAAAATGATTGACCATTTATATTGTGTGATAGCATTATCATCGTATGATGCTGACCCATCAAGCAAGACCTTTAACGGTCTTTCACTGCTTCTGACCTTTTGTAGGTCCCCACCAGGGGCCTTTGCAACAGCAATAGGTGGCATGTCAGACGAGCTATCGTCTGAGTATAACATTAATATATAGTACGGGTTTTCGAGACTAGACCAATAAGGATCATTGCTGTAAATGAATATCTGAGCACTTTCATTGGCAATATTAGGATTATTTGTAAATTCTACATTTACACTAAAAAACTCTCCTGGTTGCAGAGTCTTTTCTGCATTAAAATTCAGTATTTTGAAGGCTGTAGGTACCCCCGTATTTTGGTCTATTTGAATTTTTGATACTGTCAGTGGTGCATATCCCGCATTTGCTATCGTAAAGGGTAAAGATTCTGTTTTTGATGGGGCGGTCTTAAATATTAACATTCCATCAGGGGATACCGACAACTTCGGATTTGATTCACCATTGAGTTTTATAGTAATTACTGGTTTTGAGGTATCATCACTTTTTATAATTAATGAATTTGAAGATTTATTGTTTGTTGATGGGGCATAGGTTATTGTTAGTATCTTAGTATCCTCTCCGTTCGGATCTCCATTTGGTTTTAAGGATACTTTTGGAGGAATTTGTGGCGAGTATGAGAATTCGCTGCTCTGATCTGTGAATTTTACTTCATTGATGTTTAAATTTGAATCCCCTAAATTTTTAATCCTTAATTTCAGGTCTTTTTTCTCACCCTTTTTTACATCCCCGAAGTCCATAGTTATTGTGGTTGTATTCTCAAGTGTACATTGACACATACGCAATTCATTTGGACAGTCCTCCGATTCCCCACACACCTCAATACCCCCTGATGTACCTCTACCAGTTAGATAAAGTTCATTTGCTGTTTTGCAGTTTGAATCATTAGTATTTAATATAATTTTACCGCTATATACATCCGTTGATGTAGGAGTGAATCTCACTGTTATCTCTTGGCTTTCGGAGTATGGTTTAAGTGAAAATGTACTGGAAGTAGGCTTCTCAATTTTAAATGCTGGACCAAGAACTGGAGACATTGTGACATTGAGGATAGAAGGACCCTTGTTTTTAACCGTTGCGGTAAGTGTCTTGGATGTATTTATTCTTTGTGGACCAAAATAAAAGGTCATTTGAATACCTTTGTCATCGCAGGTTAGGTCTTTACCTTCAGGAGATATAATTAATATCGTTGCCTCTGAGGTAGTCCCATTCCCAATTAGATTTATTGTGGCATCGGGGATGGTAGTATTTTCAGTTATTATCTTCAGTTTGCCAATATCATTTGATCTATCTTTTTTGGGAGTATATAAAACAGTAAAAATAAAGCTTTGATTAGCATCTATCTTTGATGGGATATCTTCTTTTATGGAATATACACCATCTGCACTGTCAGTTATTTGGATAGATTTTACGACTATTTCAATTTGTGACTCATTTGTTACTTTTATCTGTTCTTCATAGGTCTTGTTTATCGTTCTGATACCGAAATCCAGGTTGAAGATATCTTTTGAAGCCGTTTCAAATTTTGTAGGTAGGTTTTTGTTTACTGCCTCAATCTTGATCCCTCGTGTTATTGTGGTAACTGTCCCTTCTTCACACTGACATGCAACAAATACTAGAATTGAGATTAAAGTAATTGCTCTACTCATCAACTTTACCTCCTAATCCTACGTAGGATTTCAATATTATATACAAAAAAGGTTTATACACAACTATAAATTAATAGGTACTGAAGGTTGTAAATTTTGGTTGAAAAATATGTTAGCTTTCGGTAGTTAGGTGCTGCATTCCAAGATTTGGGCCCACAATACACTTCCTTCCTCCAAACTTCCTCTAAAATCTGTTATTTATACGCATCTGTGCTCATCATGCTCTATGTGTTTTTAATTTTTTATTTACTCACCCACTCTACTCCTTTTTAAATGAAGAATCTTCATACTCCTTACACCATTAGATTCTTCTTGCATTCTTAGGCAACTTATCGAACCTTAATTCAAATTTGGTAATATTTTTGTCCTTCAGTGTGTCAATGGGTTTTCCAAATGCTTATTATAGATGAATAAGTAGGAAATCGTTTTTGGGGTATGGTATAATGAAAATTAACAAAAGGCTCACGTCAAAGTCCCATACATTGTAATTCATGCTTTGGACACAATAGGCAAAAAGTGGAGGTGCAATTGACTGCCGACAGTGATCTGCATGGAGTATGAAGAGAGGATTAAGAGCCTCTAATTATTAGTTTAGTTTAGAAAAAGTGTGAAGAGATAGAGGTTGCTGACACAGCTCAAGAGTTTTTAAGTTTGACAAGTTGAGAGTTATGATTTATGTGTAAATCGGCAAATGTGAGGGAATGAGGATGAGATGGCTGTATAACACCTGCTTATTGTTGACATTTATATGCAAGGATGTAATGGCTCAAGAGCTTAAGCAGTCCTTGTGTTTTGAAAACCTCTTTGGTCCTAATGTAATCACATTTGAAAAAAAGGCAGATTTTGCTGGTGAGATAGTTATAGTTGGATTTCAATACCCAGGTGATGAGGCAGAAAATTCAGGGGGGATAGTGATCTTTTCTAAGACTGAGCGCCTTTGGATGCCTGCTTATGGTGCTATATTTAACAGATATATTCCAAAGGATGTCAAGGTAGATGGTAAGGTTCTGGTGATTACACTAGAGCAGTATGCAACTATGCCTATAAGAAAGACTATTAAATTGGAATATGAAAAAGATTTCGATTTTCTGTATAAAGGCAAAATGCCTTTTGGAGAACTAAGAGTAGAGGCATCGTCTCTTTTAAAAAAAGAAGGGATAAAGGCTCAAAACGTGATTGATTTCAACTTTGATACAGCATGGGCAGAGGGGGCGGAAGGTACGGGGATTGATGAGAGCATTGTCATTAAATTTAAAAAACCTGTAAATATTGGTATGGTAGGTGTTGTCCCCGGGCTTTTTGGTGTGCCTAATTTTAAAGATAATAACAGGGTTCATAGAGGGAAGATAAAGATGCAAATAGAACCTCCGAAGGGTGAAGAAGAAGATTCCTCACTGTTATTTTCTCTATCCGAAGAAGAAGTCGATATGTCATTCCCCAATAGGCCCTCTTGTAGTTTCTTTGATGTAAGACAGACACAGGTCAAAGAGCTGAAAGTTCAGATCACATCTGTATATTTGGGAGATAAGAATGATGACGCTTATATCAGTGAGATATTCATTTTTGACTTCATTGATCCCGAGAAATACAAACCATCTCCCGAAGACACTAAGCCAGAGAAAGATAGTGAGCAAAAAGCAAAACCTAATAAGGGAAGTAAGTAGGAGCCACTTAAAGTAACCGTAAATTTTTATATGGGAAAACATTATGAGATTTAACTTAAAAAATCAATTTATAGTTGTTCAAATTTTGGTTGTTATTTTAACCTCCTGTTGTTTCTTTTTTGGTTGTAGTTATAAGGAGGAGATAGAATATTTAAAGTCAGAGATAGGGCAGATAAAAGGTGAGTTACAGAAGACCGAAGAATCTATAGCTATATTCTCTAAAGAAATAGCACTTATTAAGAACGACATTGAAGAACATACGAGAGAGCTAGAAAAACTCAGCCAGAGGCTTTCTGGTGAGAAACAACAAAATGTTCAAAGCAAAGCTAAACCAAAGAAGAAAAAGAGAAGATAGAAAGTCGTGGAGGATCGAAATATTAACCAGCTTTTCTTCTAAGGATGGCTTTTCTTGCACGATGCTTTTTATAAGCCTTTAATCTATTACACTTCTTTCTATTTCTATGCTTATATGTCCTTTTCATCAGTTACCTCCCTAGTTAGAGGGGTAGCTTTTTACAGTAAAATTGATTAATTTGCAACATAGTTTTTATAGTTAAGCATTTCTTGTAGTTTTTTCAGTATATAACGATTAACTTTGATATACAACGATATACTACTTTAAGCAAAAAGGGATGTGTTTCAGGTTAGCGAACGTCTATTTAAAATGTCTTCTTATAGCGTAAAGGGTAATTACCTGACAATTTTACCTCGTAGCTTGTTTATGAATTTTTTCGATCTAAAAAAATTTTAATCTGAACAAATAAAATCTACGTATAGATTTTAGGTACTCTGAGAACCTTCTTTGGATCTTTCAAGACAATTAATCAATTATGCTACTTTACACAGACTGCACTCTATGGAAAAGATTCGGTGACGAGTTGTATGTGTCTTATTTTACATGCGGGGCAGAAGGCATCAAGTGCTAAGCATATTTAGTATTGTGAAAAATATTTGATATTTAAAGGCTATTAGGTTATAACTAAATCCACTGATTTTTTGGAGGGTCTTCAATATGGAGAAGATTAAGGATTTTATAGGAATAATGATAATACTGCAAGTTACTCTATTTGTAGGTGTGGCCTACTCTAAGGAAGCAGCTAAAAAGGTGAGACCGGCTGTGCCGATAGATAGTGGAAAAGCTCAGAAAAAGGATAAGAAAGAGATTAAACCTGCTGGAATCTCTATAGAAAATGTAAGACTTGAGGAGGTATCAAAGATAATCTCAGAAACCACAAATATATATTTTAAGGAATATGGCGAGATTGTTAAGGAAGAGGTAAAACCAAAAGATGAATTTGAAACTGAGGAGGCTTATAGGAAACGGATTGAAGGAGTATCGCGTGAAATAAATAATAAGAAAATTCACTTAATTGAGGGTATATACAAGAGAAAAAAATATTACCAATTAAGCGAGATTCCGATCACTCTTCCACAGTATAATCCTGAGGAACAATATTTTGATATTAAATTACTAACACTTCCTATTTTAGATAATGTTATATACCAACCTCCAGAGGAACAGACGAGTCTTAGGTTTGTCCCATCTGAGAATGGAGTTGATTTATATTTAAGGCTTATAGTTCCGCCTGAGAAGGGAAGGGAGCTAAGAGGGAAGGATAAATTTATTAAGGGCGATTTTTTGTTCACCATGTATTTGAGTCTAAAAAGCCAAGATGACCTAACTATTTATAATGTTGTTGCCTTTAGTGAGGTAGAGGTTTATGTTAAAGAGAAGGGGTCTTTAACAAGTTTATATAAGCAGTCATTGAGAATAAATACTCCTACTTTCCCTAAAAGGGACTGAGTATAAAAGGAGTTCGTATGAAGAAGGCCATTTTTTTAATTACCTTGTGTTTTGTTATGATACCATTGACGAGTCTTTCGCAGATAAAACTGCCAAAGGAGGGGCATACCGGTAGTCTTTCAGCGGGCATGGTTATAAATCCATGGGAAAATTTGGACTTTATAGGTTGGCAGTTTGGTGGTGCATATCATTATAAAGCATCGGAATATGCTTTGATTGGACCTTCTATATATTATAATCGCCATAAGGGCTCTGCAAAGCTTAAGGATATGCCTATGGCAGCACTCCCCTCGGATTATAAAACTGAGCTTGTCTTAAATGCGGTTAGATTAGGAATGCAGTTTCTCATCAATCCTACTTCAAGAATGTCAAGGATGAAATATATGTGGCCATATTTTTCAGGGGATATAGGATTAGCTATCCAGAATGTCTCAGATGTAAAGACGGATGCTACCCATATAACTAGTGTATCAGATTGGTCTGGTGATTTGTATATTAAGCCAGGAGTTGGCTTACTCATTTACCCACGATCTAAAGTTACTATATATGGGGAAATCTCTTACCTTTTTATTCCCACATATAAGTTTGTGTACAAGGAGTTTAATCTGTTTGGTCAACCAAAGAATAGGGCTGTTAATTTTAACACGGATGCATTTATATTAGACATTGGGGTATTTGTCGATTTTTAAGAGGTGAGTAATATGAGAGGCAAATATATAATTTTCACTTTTTATCTATTTATGATGTCGTGTGGAATTTTTGGTAGTGAACCCGAGACAAGTAAGACTTTTGCAAATGCCACAAAAGTAGTCATTATTGCACCCGATATTAAGTGTTCTCAATTTGACGTGGACAATGAACCTTTTAAATTTGGGACGCAGGTTGATGGAAAGGTAGAGATAGGTATCTCGGGTTCCAAAAGAGTTGTAGCGGCGATTTTTAAGACAAAGCCACAAGAACAGGCAGGAAGTATATTAAATAATGAAGATATTGTTTGGATGTGGACATCAGGAATGAGATCTGATGGGAGGGCCTTAGAAGGTAAAATCAACCTAGTGGATGGGGTTAAGACCAATGAAAATGGTGAGCCCATTGATCCTACCCTCACATCCTGTAAAGTTCATAGAGATAGAGGGGATAAAGATGCTGAAAATTATTGTGTAAAATTAGATTATCGTCAACTCTATTGGTTTGCAGTGTGGGCATATAATGAAAATAGAGAAATATCTTATTGGACTGATATGCCCATGCCATTTTTTGTAAAATGCCCATTGGACAAAACCGATTGTCCAAAGCCAGAGAGATATAATGAGTGTAAATAAAGTTATGGGTATTATTTTTGAGAGGAAAGGGCCTGATAATAAAAATCTAGCTATTTAGGATATTAATGTTGAAATTAATTTTTGTTTTATACTTGACAAAAAATAATCTCTAATTTAAGAATACACCCTCTTTTGAGCCGCTAGCTCAGCAGGTAGAGCATCGGCCTTTTAAGCCGAGGGTCGTGGGTTCGATCCCCGCGCGGCTCATATTTGTCCCCATCGTCTAGAGGCCTAGGACATCGGCCTTTCACGCCGGTAACGCGGGTTCGAATCCCGCTGGGGACGATTTTTGTTGCCTATCTGAAAAATATTAATTAAAAAAATCCCTTATTTTTCTCATTTGGAGAAGTGGGTTGAAATTAGAGAGGAGATAAAGTAATGAAAAAGTTTTTGACCATGATTGTTAGTTTTGCTTTTTTGACATATAGCTCTTGTGTCTCAGATGAAGGATCGGTTCGTATGCCCTACACAGATTCAGAGGGCGACATGCCTATTGTTGATGATATAGAGGTAAATACTGATATCAAAGATATATCCTGTTTCAGTGATGTTGGAAGAGATGACATGTCAATTCGGGATTACATAGAGATCCCTGATAATATTCCTATTAGCGATTTGGATATAAACTTTGATGTGATTGACACCGGGGGTGTGGTAGATATCATGTGGGAGGATATTGAGACACAGGATTTGAGTTTTTATGTAGAAGAAAGAATGGATATTCACTTTGAAGATGAGATTGATTTGGATGTTGAGGCGTTGAAAGATGTTGATGATATTCAGGATGTTTCACAAAGTGAGAATTATGATAGACTTCTTGTTGTTACTCATCCTTTTGGTCCTGATGGTGCTACTTGCGGGAGAAACATTGAGTTTTTTGTCTTTACTCAAAATGGCGATTTGATTAGACTCAATGAGAGGATAGATGTTGGTGATTGTCCTATTAAGGCAAGGTTTTCCCCTGATGGAAAGTTCCTTTTTGTTATTACTAATAATAGTCATAATCCTCAGTCAGGGACACAGTCCGTTGTTTTATTGAAGAAGGATACATCTGGCAAGTATGTTAGGATAAAGCAATTTAACGAATTTTCAATGCAAAATCCAGAGTATTTAGCTTTTAATACAAATTCAACCAAGGTCTTTGTATCGGATTTTGATGTTGAAGGAAATGGGGGTATACACATTATTGAAAAATCAGGAGGTAATTGGGCTTATAAAAAGGAGATTAATATAGCATTGCCGAAGGCCATAGCTGTATTACCAGACGGTAGATTCTTAGTCGCAGTTGCTGGTAAAGAACCTTATGATATAGCAGTTATAGATACTTTTGAAGAGAAGATTTATTCTCAGAGTGATGTGTTTAGTGATTTTGTAGATGCGCTAGGAATTGATGTTACGAAAGATGGTAGGTATGTAGTAATCCCAAATGCTTCACCATATTCAGAGCTTGGTAATACACTTTCAATACTTCAGGTCAGTTATTCAAATGGCTTTCCTACATTGTCTTTGAAAAATATTTTGTCTGATATTAACGAACCATCAGCTACACTTTTTTCGGCTGATAGTAAGTACTTAGTAGTTACAAATTTCTCAAAGAATTATACCTCTCTATTTAGTTTTATAGATGGGTCACTTAACTTTGTTAATAGGATAACATCAATGCCACTCGCCGATACAATGAGCATGATTAGGAAAGGAGATTTTAAAGACTACTTTTTTGTGAATGCGTTGTCAGATATTCATGTGTTGAAAATTCACAATGGGCAACTGGTGAGAGTTACTAAGTTTGCACTTGGAAGTGGAAGCGATAATATGCTTGGAGACATAGATATTGAACCCTAAAATTTATTGACTTTTCTCACCCTTAAGAATTTAAAATATTTGTGATTGAATTTTATTTGTGATATATAAAAACATCATATGTGAGGTGAAATAATGTTTGTTGGAAGAGCTTATGTTTTAGGTATAGTTTGCTTTTCATTATTGTCCTGTTCTGAGGTGGAATATTCCTCTGAGTTTAATGTGAAACCCTATTTCGGGGTATCTAAAAAATATGTCTGTGATATAAACAACCCACCAAAAATTGGGGAGGCGCCATGTGACATAGATTCTTTCAGGCTTTGTGCACATTCTGAAAAGTTAAATGTTATAATATGTGATGAATTCTCAATAGAGGAAGGTAAGAGTGGGGCACAATTAAGATTGCCAGAGGCTGATGATTTTAGGATTTTTTTTCAAGGATTTAATAAGAGTAAGCCGGATGTAATGTTGTGGTGTGGTGCAACTGAGAAGATAGCACTAAAAAAGGGAGATAAAAAGGATGTCTCCGTATTTATTGGGAGATGTTCGGATTTTGTCTTTACAAGGAATAAAATGAATACCTCGAGAGTTTTTCACACGGCCACATTACTTAAAGACGGAAGGGTACTAATTGTTGGGGGCGTAAGTACTGTATCATTGGATTCTTGTGATGCTGAATGTGATGGTATAGGTTGTAAACCCTATTGTAGATTGGCCAATGCTATCCCTGATGCAGAGATTTATGATTATAAGAAGGGTGAATTCCAAAAGATTGGTAAACTAAATATTCCGAGGGCACTGCATTCGGCAACCCTTTTGGAGGATGGGAGAGTTGTTATAGTGGGGGGTAGTAGAAGGGTAAAGTTGTATTTGGTACCACCGCCAGATAAACCTTTTGTAATGCCGGAGGATATTGATGATGCCTCTCTCTCAATAGAGATATTTGACCCACAATCAAATACTTTTAAAAAGGTCCAGGGAGAGGTAAGTAGGGCGATGCATTCAGCTTATCTGGCACATAATGGAAAGATTTATATATTTGGTGGAATAGGTAACAGCTCAGGTGAGTTTGAGTCAAATATAGCAGAGGTAGACCCTAGATTTGGTATGAAAAACAGTGAAATATCCTTAACAGTCGGTAGGGTAATGCCCAATATAATTGACTTCTCAATCGTGGATCCAACATCTAACACAATTGTAGTCGCTGGTGGTTCAATTATTGATGAAAGCAAGAACAAAGGTAATTCGTTTGATATTGTATCATTCTCTGATGTAACCCCTTCAATTAGGGAACATAAATATTCTTCTAAAGATTCATATATACTTTCGTCGTTAGGTTCGAGTATGATGCCTGTAAATAGTGGAAAGTTTATCTTGTGCGGTGGCATGTTGATGAGAGATCATAAACTTAGTTTTGATGGTAGAGATATATTCGTGTTTTCCCAAAATCCACTAGATCTTGCGTATTATTTCGATATTAATAATAATAGTGTTTCATATCCTGAGAGGAATAGAAATCTTATGTATAAAAGGTCCTTTTCTCAATCTGTATACCTATATTCAAAGAATCCTAGGATTTTATTCGTTGGAGGTTTTGAATCTGTAAATTCGGAATATCTTACTGATTCTTCTTTTATCCCATTTATTCCATCTCGTTCTGTAGAATTATTTATTGTTAATTCTGATCTATTTGACTCGATTCACCCTTATGGTATAGTGGATGCTGCAAGTCCGGTTATTAAGATGAATGAAGGTCGTGCAGGACATACGTTAACTGTTTTGCCAGACCAATCAGTCTTAATAATAGGTGGTTTTTCATCTGGGAGAGAGATCTCTAACACGGCAGAGATATTTGAACCCTATCCCGTTGATAAAAATGAATCTCTCCTTGTGTATTAGTTGAGGAGATATTATGAAATATGAGGTGTTAGTAGTCGGACCTCTCGAGACGAATTGTTATATATTGTATTCAAATCAAAAAGAATGCATTGTGGTAGACCCTGGCTTTGAAGCTGAAGAGATAATTGCTTTCATAGAAAAACTGGGGAAGATCCCGAAAATGACATTATTGACTCATGCCCATTTCGATCATATAAGTGCGTTGAGGGATCTACGGGATAAATTCAAAAGCATGAAAATACTTATTCATCCAATGGAGAAAGAGATGCTAACTCAACAATCTAGTTTTGCAAGGTTTTTTGGTATAAAGATAAAAGATCCACCATCTGCCGATGGCCTAATAGACGAGGGAGATGTTATTTCACTCGGAGATGAAAGATTGGAAGTGATCTATACTCCAGGTCACTCGCAAGGCTCTATTTCATTTATTTCAAGAGAAGATAAATTTGTTGTAGTAGGTGATCTTTTATTTAAAGGTTCCATTGGTCGGACTGATTTTCCAGGTGGTTCCTTTGAGGAAATAAAACGAAGTATCCAGAAGAAAATATACAATTTGCCAGATGAGTTTGATGTGTTGCCGGGTCATGGGGATTTAACAAAGGTCGGTATTGAAAAGAGGTATAATTCGTTTGTGAGAGGTGAGGCTGTTTGATAGTAGCGTTGATATCGGTTTTGCTATTTGCTGCCCTTATCTTTATTTTTATACCTATACTTCCACCGGGACTATTTGTTTTTTCTGCCTATTTGATTTATGCACATCATACAGATTACAACGTATTTAATAGTCTTGTTCTTATAGTAGTAGCGTTTTTGTCCATATTATCTTTGTTTGTGGATAATGTATTGTCGTTTTTAGGCGCTAAGGTTTTTAAAGCATCTCGTTTATCGATGATTGGTATGATGATAGGGATGGTTCTTGGATTTATTTTTGGTGGTCCTATGGGAATTCTTATTGGAATACTTATAGGTTCTTTTGTTGGTGAATTTGTAAACTCGGCTTTGATAAATAAATCTATAATAGTTGCAGTAGGAGCATTATTTGGATATTTTGCAGGTGTATTACTCAAATTTTTTATAATCGGTGGTCTTATCTTTTATTTTTTGCTCAAAGTACTTATATTAAAAAGTTAGGTGTTGTTTTATGAAGGAGCATTTACATTTCTTTCTTTTCCTATGTATAGTTGTTTTTTTTGTATCTTCTTGTTCTGACGCTAGAAACCTTGATGTTTCGGATTCATTTTTTGAAGATATTAATAGTAATAGAGATGTAGGTATGGACGTAGGAGGAGATACGGGGAAATCAGAAAGATTAATTAACTACGTCAATGTCTTTTCAGGGACAGGTGGAATAGGCTTTGGTGTTGGTTCAATGATACCTGGTGCAACGGCCCCTTTCTCAATGATGAAACTCTCGCCTGATACTGCTATGTCAAATGGTGCTGTTCCTTTTTATCACTGCGCAGGTTATTATTATGAAGATGAATATATTGTGGGTTTCACACATAATCACTTGCCAGGAGTAGGAGTTCCAGATCAAGGAAATATATTATTTATGCCCGTTATAGAATTTTCTGATGATATGATAACATGGACAAAGTATCGCTCGCCTCTAGACCATTCGCTTGAAAATGGAAGTCCAGGTTACTATTCTGTATTCTTAAAGGACCGTGAAGTCTTAGTAGAGCTTACAGTGCGAAATAGGAGTGGTATTCATCGGTATACCTACAAAGGTTTGAATAGCGCCAACGCTATTATAGTAGATTTGGATGCTGCAGCTGCTTTTGGGAGGGTTGAAGATGAAGAAATAGTCATAGATGCTCAGAGTAATTCATTCTACGGATATGCCAAAACAGTGGGAGATTTTGCGAGTAGCTACGGTGGTCTGAAAGTATACTTTTATGCCATATCTGACAGAAAGATCAAAGATTACAAGATCTACAAAAATCTTAAATCTGTAGAAGGAAATTCGGCAAGGGGTGATAATATTAAGGCCATTATATTGTTTGATAAGACAGATGTATTAAACATCAAAGTTGGAATATCTTATGTTGATGTTGAGGGGGCAAAGAGGAATCTTATGTTAGAGATTCCTGATTTTGATTTTGAGAATTACCGAAAGAAAACTGAGGAAGAGTGGGAAAAGATGTTGTCCTTAATTAAAATCAAAACCGAAAACAAAAGAGATAAGAATATATTTTATACTGCCATGTATCATCTTTTTCAGATGCCTACAGTATTTACTGATGTTGACAAAAGATATAGAGGTTTTGATAACCAAATTCATATTGCAGAAGATTTCGTGTATTATACTGACTTTTCGTTGTGGGATACATATAGAACATTTCATCCTTTAGTATCCTTACTTCTACCACAGCTTCAGAGAGATTTTAATATCTCACTAATAAAGATGTATGAACAGGGAGGTTATCTCCCAAGGTGGCCAATGGGGACTGGAGATTCAGGTTCAATGGTAGGTGAGAGTGCCAATATAGTTCTTGCTGATTCTCTTATGAGGGGTGTTGTAGATTGGGATGTTGAGAAGGCCTTTGAGGCTATGTTGAAGACAGCAGATAAGCCCAAGGATCCAAATTCTTATTATGGGGGAAGGGATGGAATAGAAGAATTTATAAACCTTGGATATGTGCCTGCTGATAAATACGATGGCTCTGTCTCAAAAACTCAGGAATATTCTTATAATGATTTTGCAATTGCATATATTTCAAAATATCTAGGTAAAGAAGATGAATACAGAAGATTTATTAAAAGAGCATCGCATTATAAAAACTTGTTTAATTACACACATAAATTCTTTATTGGTAGGAATACCGACGGGACATTTGTTGAGGATTTTATTCCAACATCACATTCAAAGTATTATGTAGAAGGAAATGGGTGGCAATATAGATTTTTCGTCCCCTATGATTCTTTGGGACTAATTGAGCTTTTTGGTGGTAAGGATAATTTATTGGCAGCTCTTAATGAACTTTTCATAAAATCTGAGGAGGAATTTAAGGCTGAACCATCTACACTGCTCCCTCGTAGGTATTATTGGCATAGTAATGAACCTTGTATTTTAATACCATATATATACTGTGATATAGGGGAGTGCAATCTAACAAATAAGTGGAACAGGTGGATATTTAGAGTCTCTTATAAAGATTCTCCAGATGGTCTACCCGGCAATGACGATGGGGGGACTATGTCTGCGTGGTATATAATGAGTTCATTAGGTATTTTAATGCTTCCTATAAAGGATTACTATATGATAGGAGCACCTTTGTTTCAAGAAAGTGAGATAAACTTTGGGAACAAAAAGCTTAGTATTATTACTGAGAATTTTTCCAGGGATAAATATAGAGTTAAGAAGGTCCTTTTTAATAATAAAGAAATCAGTGATTTTAAAATACGTCATTCAGAATTGATTAGAGGTGGAGAGGTTAAAGTTATCTTCGAATAACATTGACACTTTTTATTTAATTTACTAAATAAAATAGGTAATCGAGGAGGAGTTATTATGAAGTTAACAAGAATAGCTTTTTATACTTTTCTTAGCTGTAGTATAGTTGTTGCTTGCCTACCTAATCCAAAACCAGTAGACGAAGAGAGAGATTCTTTTGATAGGTCGTCTATTAAGGACTATATCTTAACAACGCCTCCACCTATTCAGGTGCCGAGCAAGGCAATATTTGGAGATCAGATTGCCTTTCTTGGTTATACCATAGATAGGGAAGTAAGACCAGGCACACGTTTCAAGATAAAATATTATTTCAAATGTTTAAAGCCAATAGATGAGGATTGGCAAATATTTGTTCATATGGATTCATGGGGTGGTTTTGAACAGAGAATACATGGAGATCATTATCCAGTTTTTGGTAAGTATAGAACCAGTAATTGGCGAGTTGGTGAGATTATAGTGGATGAAAGAGAAGTGAAAGTTCCTTCTTCTTATTCAGCCCAAAAGATAGCAGTTTACATAGGTTTTTACATAGGCGATACAAGGATGCCCATTTCGAATCCTTCCGAGGTAGAACATGATGGACAAAATAGGCTTAGAGCCGGCTTAATTACCGTAAATAGATAAATAATCATTGATGACCAAATATTCTTCTGAAGAACCACTCAGAAAAGAATAAAAGCAAAAGTAGTGCAAGAAAGACACCTTTATTCCACAACGGCATTGTGGTCGTATTTTGAATCTTTTTAACAGGCCTTTTAGCCAGTTTTAGCTCTTTTAGGTTTTTTGTTGTCTGGAAATGTTTTCCTCCAGAGTATTTGGCCATAGATTTTAGTATTTCTGGCTTAGGTGCTGTGTCTATCATTTCAATGTCTGTATTCTTTTTATAGAAGCTTAAATCGAAAACCTGGTTGTGATACAATATCTTAGCTTTGTGAGTGCCTTCAGGTATTTTTGATATGTCAAAGAAGAACTCTCCATCTTGTTCAATGCTACCGCTTATCATTGTGCCATCCCCGGTCTGCATTGTTATATTTTTTTCGGTTATTATTCCGTATAATTTCCCTCTCAGTTCGTCAGATGTCCTTCTATTCCTACTAGGTGTTATAACGATGTCTTCTTTATCAGGTTCACCTGTTAGCCATAAGATTAGATTGTTCATCAGCTTGTTGTAAAGATTAAATTCATCTGGTGTCTTTTCTGAGAAGGAAAGCCTCCACAACTCATCCGTAGTGACAAGTGCGGTCTTTCCCTTTTCACATCTGTTTAAGAGTAAGAGGGGGAGATCCTCATTAGCTTTTGCAGCCATAAGTATTATAGTATCGGGTTTGATATCTTTTATCCTGTGAACACCATGAAGTTCAGGAAGATTCTTAAAAAGAAGGTTGTTTTCTTCTTGTGAAGGCAAAATTCTAGTTATGGGATGTATCTTGCCTTGAAGTGTAAGTTCAGGTTTATATATGATATTCTCGATTGCGTTGTCATCAATTTGTGGAGTTGCAGGCATACACTCTTTAAAAAAAGTTATAAAGTCACCAATCCATTTGTACCAATTATTCCCAGTTATGAATATCAATGCACCGCCTTTTCTAACAAATTTATTAATATCTGAAAATGTGGTGCTAAGTCCATATGGTACAAATCCAAAATCCTGAAAGACAATTAGGTCAAATGTGTTCAGGTTCTCTTTAATAATCTTATCGGTAGGAAATGGAATCAGTGAAAGTTCAGAATCGGGGGCATTAACATCACTATCAATAGTCCTTAAAATGAAGAATGAGATTAGATCTATATTTGGAGCTTTTTTAAAAAAGTGTCTTAAAAATCTAACATCATAGGAGACAGCTCCAGCTATCTGTAGAATCCTGATATTCTCCTTTTTAATTTTTGAATAAAAGAAGTCTCTGTTGTTTTCTGCATTTTCTTCGTTTATTAGTGGTTGAGCAGATACTTCATAGATATTCCTACCCGTCTTTCTTGGATATATCTTTAAGTTTATATCCTCTATTGAACCAATTGGGACCTTGTGTGTGCTGGAGAATAGTGGGACTCCATCTTCTTTTATGGTTAGGGGAATATTTTCGTAGAATTGTGAATTGTTTGATATTCTGACAGTTATCTCAAATTCTCTGCCTATAAAACCTATCGGTGAGAATGTAAGTATTTTTACAGAAATATCATTGTAGTTATTATCATCTCCAGTAAGTATTGTATGGATGGGAATATCTAAGTTCTTTACAAATCTTTTTATGATGGAGATACTTTCCTTCTTTGAAGTATACAGGGTGTTGTTGTCTGCAC
>JAOAFA010000131.1 GCA_026416535.1 Deltaproteobacteria bacterium | reverse complement strand
CCTGTATACTAAGAGGTATGTCACCCACCTCATCGAGAAATACTGTTCCACCATTTGCACACTCAAGAAGACCCTTCTTGTTATCGATAGCGCCAGTAAATGCACCTTTAATATGACCGAACAATTCACTTTCAAAAAGTGTCTCAGTAATAGCAGAGCAGTTTATGGGTATAAAAGGTGAAGAGCTTCTCTTACTCCTATCATGTATAGCCTTTGCTACCAACTCCTTCCCAGTGCCACTCTCACCTGTAATTAAAACACTTGAGTCAGTAATAGCAACAGTCTCTATGGTCTTAAAAATCCTTTGCATTGCATCCGATTTACCGATTATACCACAAAAACCCAACGAGGACTCTGATAACTCTTTTAAATGGGCTATTTCTCTTATAAGGCCTCTCTTTTCTATTGCCCTATCTATCGTTGAAATTACAAGTTCGAGATTCGAAAACGGTTTTTGTATGAGATCATATGCACCCACTTTTATTGCCTTAACAGCGTCCTCAATAGTTGCTATACCAGATATTATTATTACCTCTGTATCCGGATATCTACTCTTCGTACTTTTAAGAAGTTCTATACCGTTCATCTCAGGCATGTTGATATCAAATATACACAGATCAGGTTCCTCAGACTCAATATGTCTTAAAGCACTAATTGGATCTGTAAACCCAAAAACAGAAAACCCTTTTTTCCTTCCAATAACCTCAAATATGGTTAATACACTTTCATCATCATCAACTACTACTATCTTATAGGGGGGACTCATATCTCATCACCCATCATGTCCAAACCGAATATCCTTCTATACTCTGTAGTAGGACTCCCATCCGAATTAAATAGGATAAGGGGTGGAAGAATCTCAAGTGAAGATTTACCAAACTTTACTCCTTCAATCAAGGCTATATTAGACGGCGTATCCTGTCTATAATAGACTAATCTTATCCTTTTAGGCTCTATCTTCCTCATTCTCATCAAGACAAAAAGGTCAACAAGCCTCATCGTAGGGTACACAAGTTTTAATACCCCCTTAGACTTCAACAAATACCGTGATATATTTAGTATATCCTGTATCCTAAGTAATATCTCATGCCTGGCAAATGCCTTCTCAGAGGCACTACTTATTATCCCGCGATCCACTTGCATATAAGGTGGATTAGAAATAACTAAGTCAAATACTTGAGGTGCAAAATTCTCTTTCAACTTTCTGATATCCTGGGTAATAATCTCTATACGCCCTTCTAATTTGTTAATCTTCACATTCTCTTTTGCAAGATATGAGAGCCTCTCCTGAATCTCGACACCGTATATCTTTTCTATACCCTTTGACCTCATAGCTATTATTATAGGTATAACTCCACACCCGGTACCAAGATCTATAGAAAGTCCCTTTATCCCGAGGCTAAAATCAGCAAGTAGTATAGAATCTTCACTAAACCTATATCCTTCCTTTGGTTGGTAAAGTTTTATCTTTCCATTGAAAATACTATCTAAACTTGCGTCTAACTCGTTCATACTTTTTAAAATCCTACCAAACCAAATCTATAGACACCATCTGTTCTAATAGTAAGGTATTTAGTTACTTCATTTGATTCAAAGAGAGTTATCTCTCTTAAGAAAGGATTTTTATTATATTGATAAATAGATTCAGCTGCACTTACCGACTGATAAATCCTATTTACAACAGTAATTGCCACTGCAAGAGCCACAGATCTATTACTATATCCATCAAAATGCATAGTAAGAAAGCCCAACCCTATCCCAGCTATATCATAGGCGATATATCTTATACCACCCCAAGTATCTTTTGCATAAAAATGGCCTGTCCCGAAACCGACAAAGAAAGCCAGCGGCACTCCCACAAAATAGCTCTTCTCAGGATAGATTGGCTTATCAAATTCCTTCTTCTCCAAAGAGTCATCACCTCCAAAAACTATCAACGGCAAACTTAAGAAGATAGTAGAAAGTATAAAAATCCTTATCATATACTAAATCCCCTCCTGTAAATTTTATAGAGGAGCCCTTCTTTTCCCCTCATTACCTTTCTATCCTTATCAGATTTATGATCAAACCCCAGTAAATGTAATATACCATGAATCACGGCCTTTAAAAGATAGCCTTCGAAATCCCTTTTACATCTACTCCTTCTCTCAATGGTCTCCAAGGAGATTACAATATCCCCGAGCGGTAACTTTTCCTTAACAAAAAGAACAGGTTCCAGAAGATCTCCATTTAAGAATTTATACTGAGGAAAAGACAAAACATCTGTGGTCCTATTTATCTTACGGAACTCTCTATTAAGTCTCCTCATTCTTTCATCATCAACAATAACATAAGAGACGTAAAATAAATCAAAGCCCAAGTCTCTTAAGATCGACGTCGTTGTCTTCCGAATCATCCTCTTTATCTTGTTCACCATTCATCCTCTCATCATTAGACTTTCTTTGCGATTCTGATTGCTTTATAGCTGGCTCAAAGTATTCAGGTCTTTGATGATATATACCATCTAAAACCTTTATGAAAGCACGAGCAATCTTGTCTAGATCACGAAGCGTCAGATCACATTCAGAAAGTTGACCATCTTTAAAGATATTATTTATTATTTTTTGAACCAAACCTCGTAGTCTTGTAGCGTCAAGATCTGGAACAGATTTAGCAGCAGCCTCCACAGAGTCAGCTAACATCACAAGGGCTGATTCACGCGTCTGAGGTTTGGGACCGGGATATCTAAAATCCTCCTCATTTACACTATCTCCAAGTTTCTTAGCCTTTTGATAAAAATACTTTATCAGTGAAGTCCCATGATGCTGTTCAATGACATCAATAATAGGAGAACCTAACTTATAGTTCCTGGCCATATCTATTCCATCTTTTACATGTGATTTTAAAATTAAAGCGCTCATTGTTGGTTTTATATTATCATGCTTATTAATCCCATCTTTCTGATTTTCTCCAAAATAATCTGGCTTACTTATCTTACCTATATCATGATAATATGCACATACCTTTGCTAACAATGGATTAGCCCCTATATCCTCTGCGGCCGTCTCTACAAGAGAGGCAACCACTATTGAATGATGATACGTACCTGGAGCCTTAACTATCAACTCCTTAAGTAAGGGATGATTAAGGTTAGCTAATTCAAGAAGTTTTATATCTGTAATATAATCCATTGCCATTTCAAGAACAGGGGCTGAAGATGTAACTATCATCGACACCATTATACCATTGATAAACCCCAACATACAACCCAACAATACCGTAGAATTAATCTGCTCACCGCGCATAAGCGAAAAAATAATGATCATTATTGCATTCACTATACCTGTTATCACTCCACCCTTTAGTATTACCGCTCTTGTAGTCGCTTGTGCTACACTATACGCAGCTATCATCGAACCAATAAGAGTATAAAATCCATAATACATATCATTCGACGTAAGAAGATATGAGAACCCTGAGATTACCACAGAAAAAATTATAGCAGTTTCGCTATTTAAAATAAATCTAACAAGCATAGCACCTGCAGCAAAGGGAACCATATACTCCCATATATACTGAGGGATATTCGGGAAGTAATCACTTAAAGCAACACACACGGTTAACAAAAGTTTGCCAAATATAATAGTAAAAGATGCCAATATCCCCATTAAAAGAATATCTTTTGTCTTTGGAGCAAATTTTCTTATGTACGTCCTCGCAAAAATATACGGAACAAGAATTATAATAGAAGAGAAGAGGAACATCCCAATAGTAGTAATTACATCCTTTATTTTTGTGGCTTGCTGATGAATGCCCTTAAACAACTTGATATGTTCCTGTGTAATTTTTTCACCATCTCGTATCAATATATCACCTTTCTTTACATTTATAGTCACAGGGACGACCTGATTAATAGCCTCCTCTTTTCGCCTCTCCGTTTCAGAATGATTAAAAAATAGGTTTGGCCTTATCAATTTAGTAGCAATCGAGATTATAAGCTTTCTCTCATCTTTGTTATAATCAGCTAACAAGAATATGATCTTTTTTTCAAGTAGTTTCCTTATCTCCGTAATATCTTTAATGCTCGTGAGAGATGACACAATCCCTTCCGCCCTCTGTTCCTTTGCATATATTCTTTGAATCATTATACCCGAACCCATCTCCTGTATCAACTTTTGTTTCTCTTCTACTATCATCTCCTGCATAATAGGCTGTATAATAGATATGATTCCATCTTCTATCTCCCTAGAAAACAAGAACGAGGTAAGTTTAGAAAACTCCTCATCGCTCAGTTTAACACCCAAACCTTTTTCAAACTCTTCTCTACTTGAATTTGCTACTTCTCTAATTATCTCCAATTCTCTTTTACTGATGCCCTCTCTTGCTTTCTTATACAGAGCCACCTCACTAGAATCTCCATCTACACCCTGATAAATTGCAATCTGAATATTATTGCGAATATAATTAAACGCCTCTTTTACAGAGTCACTAATCGAATCTGCAAGGGAGGCATCAAAGAAAAATATAGGCTTTACATTTTTAACTGCTGCCTCCCGAGCATGCCGTGTCGCCTCGTGGTCTATCACCACATAATCCCTATCAGCTCTAATAGTCGCAGTTGCTACCTTACCAAGATTACTCTCTGCAGAAGGCAACTCCATTCGCTTTATAAGAGGAGATGTAGCCACAGTAATAGAAGCAACAGCTATAAAGAATGATAAAAACTTTACAAAACCCGCATGCTTCTCAATGAATTTAGGTTTACGTTCAAAAAATAACAACTCTTTCTTTAATTCTGAAGACATACCTATCTCTTCTTGTCAAACGCCTTAATAATCTCTTGAACTAGAGGATGTCTTACCACATCCTGTTCAGACATAAAACAAAATTCTATGCCGGGTATTCCCCTTAAGATCTCAATAGATTCTACAAGACCTGACCGAATATTAGATGGAAGGTCTATTTGCGTTATATCACCTGTAATAACAACTTTTGAATAAAAACCCATTCTTGTTAGAAACATCTTCATCTGATCCAACGTTGTATTTTGAGCCTCGTCAAGAATAACAAACGAGTCATTCAGAGTTCTTCCCCGCATAAATGCAAGAGGAGCAATTTCTATGATCCCACGAGACACCAGTGATTGAAACCTCTCAAACTCTATCATATCATTTAAGGCATCATATAAAGGTCTCAAATAAGGATTTACTTTCTCTTCAAGATCACCGGGTAAAAATCCCAGTTTTTCACCTGCTTCAACCGCTGGTCTTGTTAATATTATTCTCTTCACACTCTTACTAAATAGCGATGTTATAGCCATTGCCATTGCCAAATAGGTCTTACCTGTACCAGCAGGACCAATCCCAAAAACAATATCATTTTTTCTTATAGCATCTACATATCTCTTCTGCCCAAGAGTTTTTGGAGTAATAGATTTATGTTTCGAGACAACAAACACCGTATCCATATAAATATCCGCAAGAGATACATCAGGATTATTCATAACAGTCCTTATACCATACTCTATATCCTGTGATGTTATAATATGACCGGTATTCATTATGTCACAAAATTCCTTAATAATCTTCTCTGCAAGTTCTGTATTTTTTGATTCACCTTTTAGTATTATTTGATTACCTCTCGTGTCAAATTGAACATTCAACCTCTTTTTAAATATATTCGCAATATCATTTTGATTAAGCAGGAGTTGCCTTGCTACCTCTATGTTCGAGACTTCAATCTTGTGTATATCACTCATATGTTGTTTACCTCAATAAAGCGGGTTCTCAAGCAAAATCTCATCATTTACAATCTTATATGAATATCTCATCTTAAATGGGTACGAAAGATCTCTTAAATCTAACATGCCAGCCTTTACAAGCTGATCAGATTTTTGAGGATATGTCCCATACGAATACCTAAAAACGTCAGCGGAGTTCTTTATTCTTTCTTTAGAGATATCAGAGATAAGATGTTTGTATATTGATACCCTTAGAGCCATATTGGGGCCCTCATCCATAAACACCCTAACCCTTGAAAAAGCACTACTAAGAAGTAATAACACCAGTAAAAGTGCTATAATTCCTAAAAACACATTGAGTATAACCACAGAGGGAACAATAACTCTTTTTTTACTTAAAGGACCACCTTTGAGGGCATTAAATGGAATCGGATTTTTTGGTTTCTTTGTCAAAATTATTCCAGTTCTAACAAGATTATAAAGAGCTTTGCAAGTTTCAAATTCTCCAAGCCTTGATATATCTATCAACCTCTGTACATCATAGGTATGGTCTTCAATAAGAAGTGTATAAATCCTCCTTTCCGCCTCGGTAAATTCATTCTCCTTAGCAATCTTTTCAAAATCTGCTGCTTGAGTATTTAATTCAAACCTCATATTTAATGACGTTATAACATTATTTATAGAGGGCCATTCATCTACAACCCTAAAGGTATCCATTAACACACTATCTGTGGGTTGAGGAGTATCATAGGCCGAATTTACGGATATCTCAGAGGGTTCAAATTCAAAGTCCCCTTCCTTCCACCCCATCAACTTATAAAGAAGCTCACTGTTTTTTAACCTAATAAAAAGTACTAAATCCTCACGAGTCACAAAATTCTCATCCAGAAGTATATCCTCTGTTCTTCTCATTGATTTTGTTCTTTTGTCAACTATATACTGAAAATCCTTTGATGAAATAACCCCTGCCCTCAAGAGCATATTAAGCAGAACATCAATAGCTGTCTCTTATACACATCTCCGAGC